>CAWUIJ010000155.1:0-5940 GCA_963922235.1 uncultured Parvularcula sp.
CGACGAGATAGGCCCGCATCATCACGACGTCGCCGAGCGAATAGCCCGCTGCTTCAAGGCGCTCAGAGATCGCGGTCAACACATTGACTGTCTGCGTTTCAGTATCGCCATAGGTGGTGATATCCATCGGGCTTCCGCCCTCGACAATGGCTGGCGGCACGGCCCCGCTGGCAAACAAGAGATCGCTGCCTGCGGTCACCTCGACAGATTGTGAGATAGGAAAATCAGAGCCCGGGATCGGGTTCCGCGTGATCTCGCCGCTTGGCTCTTTTGATCCGCCTCCGCATGCCGAAAGGGTCAGAGCGAAAAGGGCTGTGGCGAGGATGGAGATACGCATCGATTTATCCTTGTTGCATCGTCTGTTGAGCAGGCTCAGTGATCGCAGCCACTGCTCTGTGGGCGGAGAGAATAGCGCCCTCCTGCCAACCTGATAGCTGAGAGAGGTAATCCCCGGCAAATGCTATTCGGCGGTCAGGGTTGCGCAGCACTGCGTAAGCGCTGCCTTCCGGCGCCTCCGGCCCATCCATGAGCCACGCCCAGCCGCCTTTGGAATAAGGCTGATCCATCCAGTCGATATTGTAGCCCCCAACGACCTCATCATCGAACGCCGTGTGCAAGCGGCGTCCATAGCCTGCCGATTTCGCCAGCTGCTGTTCAAGGCTGAGATCGTTCCAGATCTCCGCATTCGGGCCCGCCGTGTAGGCACCTAAAATCACGCCCGTGTCTTTGCCAAAACCGAAGGACGGGTACCAGAACTGGACCGCAGGACCATCGATGGAGCTGGCGCCGCCATAGATCCCATCATCCTGTTCCCAGAAGCGGCGCTTGGCCGACCAGGCAACCTTCGACGTCTTCGCATAACGACCAGCGGCCTCCGCGACGGCTTTGGTATGCTTCTCAGAGAGCTGAAGATCTGCAGACGCCAGCACGGAGAGGCCCGCTGTGACCACGCAATAATCAGCGTTCAGAGTCCGAACCTCGCCATTGCGGCGCTCACGCACCTGACACGCCACACCATCGTCATCTTGAGACAAGCCAACGAGCTCCGTCCCCATCAAACGTTCGGCTTTCACGTGGCGATCAAAGCCAGCAATCACCCGGTCCATGCCGCCAACAGGCTGCATCAATGAGGTCTGCCACTCGATCATGTCAAAGGTCGACATCGAAATCGCCAGCGCGGGGCTCCTCGCCAACTCAGCGAGTGGGATGGGCTCAAGCCCAACGGGCATCGTGGTGCTGGCATCGAAATGCTTATCCATGCCGCCGCGATAGGAGCCATCAAACGGTCCTGCATTCATGGTCCGCAAGCGGAGAAACGTTTCGATAGACTTCTTCTGGGCTGCATCCATACCCTCGGTCAGGACGCCATATTTGAGACCCTCAAGAGCGACCTCTTCCAATGCGGAGTAGACGGAATAACGCGCATGACGATGGCGCATGCGCTCCCCGTTCCGGCATGCGTCACTCAGGAAATAGGCGTTCTGGTTCTCATAAACGAAGGGCTCAAGCGCCACCCCGAACTCACGGCAGTAGGACAGAAGATTGGTGTGGAAACCGGGGATCCGTGCCGGCCCGGCGTTGAAGTAGTCGCCCTCGCTCAAGCGAACCGTTTGCTGCCCGTCGCGGTGCTCGACCTTCTCGCCATCGCGCCATGTCCAGTTCCTGCCACCAAGCCTCGTCCGCGCCTCGACCACCGTGGTCCGGTAGCCAACCTGCTCAAGCTCGTAAGCCGTCGTGAGACCAGCAACCCCGCCCCCGATGATCAGGACGTGCGCACCATTGCCATCGACATTGCGCGATGGTTTCCGCGCTTCGTCGAGCTCTGCAGCATATCCGTATTTGAACGCTGCCGCGCTGCTCCCCGCAACGCCAAGCCATTTGGTGATCTCTCGTCTTGTGAGTGCCATGAACCCTACTCCTCTCCGAATAGGGTCGTCATATTTTTGCGATGCAGCAACAGAAAAATTCACGGCGTCGCCATCGAAAGGCCGATACTGCTGTGTTCTTGCTGCGTTGCCACAGTTTTTGCGGCTTAATGGCCCATATCCGTTCGGCCAGATCGGACCTGATAGTCTGCAGCAATACCGTATTTGGGGTCATCCTCGCTCGGCTCGATGAGCTGCCCCGCGGTTTTGAGAAGGCGCTGGCAGTCCGGAGAGAGATGGCGAAGGTGAAGGGTCTTGCCTGCTGCACGGTATTTGGCAGCGAGGGCATCGATCGCCGCGAGTCCCGAATGGTCAGCCACACGCGATTCGCCAAAATCGATCACGACGTCTTCTGGGTCATTGGCAAGATCAAAGAGGCCCGCAAAGCTCTCGGTTGATCCAAAGAACAGAGGTCCTTCGACCCTGTAAATCTTTCTGCCTTCGGCGTTGATTTCTGATGAGGCGATACGCATCCGGACAGCTTGCTTCCAAGCAAAGACGAGCGCTGAGACAATCACGCCCACGAGCACAGCGACCGCCAAGTCCTCAAGCACAGTGACCACGGTGACGATTAGGATCACCAAGGCATCGGACTTCGGCACGCGCGCGAGGATCTGCAGGGACTTCCAGGCAAATGTTCCGAGCACGACCATGAACATCACACCGACAAGGGCTGCGAGCGGGATGGCTTCGATCGGCTTCGATGCGAACACGATGAAGGCCAGGAGAAAGAGTGCCGCTGCGATGCCCGACGTGCGGCGACGTCCGCCTGATTTCACATTGATCATCGACTGACCGATCATGGCGCAACCGCCCATGCCGCCGAAAAAGCCGGTGACCACATTGGCCGCGCCTTGCGCCACGCATTCCTGGCTCGCGCCGCCCTTCTCGCCTTTGATTTCGCCCACAAGGTTGAGGGTGAGAAGGCTTTCGATCAGACCGATCGCTGCGAGGATCACAGCATAGGGCAAAATGATGCCAAGGGTCTCGAGCGACCAGGCCACCTGGGGAAGGTGGAAGCTGGGCAGTCCTCCCTGGATGGATGCCAGATCACCCACCCTGGGCACATCGATATCAAAGCCGATCACGAGACCAGCGACGACAACAATCGCAGCAAGCGGCGCAGGCACGATCTTTGTGACACGGGGAAGGCCCCAGATGATGGCCATTGTCAGCGCCACGAGAGCTAAGGTCACGAACAGCTGGGTGCCTTGCATAAACGCATGCCCACCGTCTTCCGTTGGCACACGGAACTGTTCGAGCTGTGCCAAGCCAATGACAATCGCGAGGCCATTCACAAAGCCCAGCATCACAGGATAAGGCACCATACGGATGAACTTACCCCATCGGAGCCCGCCTGCGATGAGCTGCAAGATGCCCATCAAAACCACCGTGGCGAAGAGATACTCCACCCCATGGCTCGAGACGAGCTCAACCATCACCACCGCAAGCGCGCCCGTCGCGCCGGAGATCATGCCAGGACGTCCACCGATGAGTGCGGTGATCAACCCCACGATAAAGGCCGCATAGAGTCCGACCAGCGGATGCACGCCCGCCACAAAAGCAAATGCGACAGCCTCGGGCACCAGCGCCAGCGCCACCGTCAAACCTGCCAGCACTTCGATCCGCAGGATCTCCGGCGTCAGGGTGCCAATGTCATTCGCCGTGTTGCGAGCATAGGTGCGGATAGCGGAAAGCCCGTCCGCAAAGAGGGTTGGATTGCTGGGGGACGTCATGGTGATCCAATGGAAGGCCGATCGGCCCCCTATCGGATTTTGTGCAGCGCAGCAAGGGCGGGCACACCCTGCCCGCTCGGACTGATCTTAGTAGATCACACCGAGGTCGCTATCGACGCCCTCGTCGCCAAACCCGCGACCCTGATCACCATTCGGGGCAAAGCGGCTCCGGCCGTAGATATCGTCCTCGGCCTTGAAGGCTTCGAGGATGACATTGCGTTCGTTGGGGCCAGCGGGGCGTCCGGTCTTGGCGTTGACCCGCACCAGGCGGATGCCTGACGGCGCACGGAACGGCACCACTTGCTCATCTTCAAGCGCGGCTTTCATGAACCGGCCAAAGATCGGCGCCGCGACGTTGCCGCCGCCCTCTTCATTGCCGAGGCTTTGCGGCAGGTCGAAGCCAACAAACACTCCGACTGTGATGTCCGGCGAGAAGCCAACGAACCAGGCATCGCGGTAGTCATTGGTCGTTCCTGTCTTGCCAGAAAGAGGCGGCAGCGGATCATCAAGCCAGAGTTCCCGAACCCGGGTGCCGGTGCCGCGCTGGATCACGCCTTCCAGCATTGAGACCATTTGGAAGGCTGTCCGCGGATCAATCACCTGTGCACGGTCATCTGGCAGCACAGGCTCAGGTTGCTCGTCCCATTCGTCCGCGTTGCAACCAAAGCACGCTCGCTCATCCCAAGCATAGATTGTGGTGCCGTTGCGGTCTTGGATCCGGTCAATGATTGTTGGTTGGATCTTTTTCCCGCCATTGACAAACTGCGCATAGGCCGCCGTCAGCCGCATCAGCGTGGTTTCACCAGCACCAAGAGAGATCGAGAGGTTGCGCGGCAGTCGATCTGATACACCAAGGCGCTCCGCATACTCAATAATCGGCCCGATACCGAGGTCCTGCGCCAAACGCGCCGTCATGGTGTTCCGCGATTTCTCAAGGCCGAGGCGCAGGGTCGATTCGCCGTAGAAGCGATCGGCGACGTAGTTGCCGGGCTTCCACCAGGTGCCATCAAGGCCCGGCGCCACGAACGGTGCATCGAGATAGATCGATGACGGTGTGTAGCCCTGATCAAGGGCTGCTGCATAGATAAACGGCTTGAAGGTCGAGCCTGGCTGGCGCCATGCCTGGGTGGCGCGGTTGAACTCCGACAGACCGAACGAGAAGCCGCCAACCATGGCCAAGACACGTCCGGTATGCGGGTCCATCGCCACAAGACCACCGTTCACCGCTGGGATCTGCCGAAGCGCGTAACCAGCGGCCCCGTCAGTCGGCTCAGCCAAAATCACATCGCCCACGGACAAAACGGAGCGAACGCTCTCAATCTCTGGACCAACATTATTGGTGTCGACATATTCCCGTGCCCAATCGAGATTCGGGAGCGTGATGACGCCCTGGCTCCCGTCAAGGAAACCGATATTGGCAATCGCGCTGCTCGTCTCAAGAACGACAGCAAGGCGCCATGGCGACAGGTCCGGCGCAATCGAACGCTCAGCGAGAAGACGCTCACGGGCCTCGTCGAGGGACAGAGACCAAAGCGGCCGCGCTTCATCCCCTTCGCTTTCGACCTCGGTCATCGCCGAAAGGTCATCAGGGAGAACGGTGGTCGTCAGTGCACCGCGCCAACCGTGCCGCTGGTCATACTCCACAAGGCCGTCGCGGAAGGCTTTTTGCGCTTTCGCCTGAAGGACTGGCTCAATCGTCGTGCGAACTGACAAGCCGCCATCGTAAAGAGCATCCGTACCATAGCGAGCCGCCACATCACGGCGGACGGACTCAGCGAAATACTCGAGCGTCGCGGAACGCGCGCCGAGCGGCGGCGCGATCTCAGCCCCGAGCGGCTGACTGCGATAAAAGGCCAGCTCGTTCTCCGGCAGATACCCGTCTTCGGTCATCCGTCCCAAGATCCAATCGCGCCGTTCAATCGCACGGGATGCTCCGCGCACGGGGTGATAGTTCGCTGGGGCCTTGGCCAAGGTCGCAAGATAGGCCGCCTGGTGCGGCTGAATCTGATCGAGCGACACGCCGAAATAGTTCAGCGCCGCAGCAGCCACGCCGTAGCTACGGTTCCCCAGATAAATCTCGTTCAGATAGAGCTCGAGAATGTGGTCCTTGGTGAACACATTCTCCATCCGCCGCGCGATCAGCATCTCTTTGACCTTGCGGTCCATGCGCTGATCAGACGTCAGAAGGAAGTTCTTCGCGACCTGTTGAGTGATGGTCGATGCACCTTCAAGCCTTGAGCCGCCCTCAAGCTTGGTCCGCACATTGCGAATCGTTGCGC
>CAWUIJ010000156.1:0-5915 GCA_963922235.1 uncultured Parvularcula sp.
AGTACGAGTCAATTGATGACGTCCCTGAAGAAATCCTCGAGGACTTCAAAAAGCTCGGCATTCCGCTGAAAGAGGCCGAAGTGCTGCTCGGCGTTGAAGGCGCGGGCCAGAGCCCGGGCGAAGCGCGGACCCAGGGCAAGGGTTCGGCGACGAAAAAAGTGGCTGTCGATGCCGTTTTCGATTCCGTCAGTGTGGCGACCACGTTTCAGAACGAGCTCAAAAAGGCCGGCGTGATCTTCATGTCGATCTCCGAAGCGGTCCGCGAGCATCCCGATCTTGTGCGCAAATATCTCGGGACCGTGGTGCCGACGACGGACAATTTCTTTGCGACGCTCAACTCGGCGGTCTTCTCTGACGGGACCTTTGTCTATGTGCCCAAGGGTGTGCGCTGCCCGATGGAGCTTTCGACCTATTTCCGGATCAACGAGGCGAACACAGGCCAGTTCGAACGCACCCTGATTGTTGCGGATGAGGGCGCCTATGTCAGCTATCTTGAGGGTTGCACCGCGCCGATGCGGGATGAGAACCAGCTCCACGCCGCTGTGGTCGAGCTTGTCACCCTCGACGATGCTGAGATCAAATACTCCACCGTTCAAAACTGGTACCCGGGCGATAAAGACGGGAACGGAGGGATCTACAACTTCGTGACGAAGCGTGCCGATTGCCGCGGTGCGCGCTCGAAAGTGTCGTGGACGCAAGTTGAGACGGGTTCAGCTGTCACCTGGAAATATCCGTCTTGCGTTTTGCGTGGTGACGATAGCCAGGGCGAGTTCTACTCGATCGCGATCACCAACAACCATCAGCAGGCGGACACAGGAACTAAGATGATCCACCTCGGGAAGAATACGCGTTCGCGGATCATCTCGAAGGGGATCAGCGCGGGCGTCTCTGACCAAACTTATCGCGGCCTCGTCTCGATCCACGGGAACGCTGAGAACGCGCGGAATTTCACCCAGTGCGACAGCCTCCTGATCGGCTCCAACTGCGGCGCACACACCGTGCCTTACGTCGAGGACAAGTCGAACACGGCGATCCTCGAGCACGAAGCGACGACCTCGAAGCTTTCTGAGGAACAGCTCTTCTACGCCCAGTCACGTGGCCTCGACGAAGAAGAAGCCGTCGCGCTCTTGGTCAATGGTTTCTGTCGGGAGGTTCTCCAAGAGCTTCCCATGGAATTCGCCGTCGAAGCCCAAAAGCTCGTCGCGGTGAGCCTTGAGGGGAGCGTGGGTTAGTGCTTTCCGCTCTCCTCCTTCTCCAGGCAGTAGCCTACCCCGACCCGCTCGAAGCAGGTTGGAAGGGTGAGCAGGTTTGTGAGCTGCTCCAAGACGACGCGGCTATCCGTGTGCTGCGCTGTGCCTTTGAGCCTGGCCAGGGGCATGAGTGGCATACGCACCAACCGCATTGGGGCTACACCCTAAAAGGCGGCAAACAGAAGATCACTGACGCTAGCGGTACGCGCATCGTCGACGTACCGACCGGCACCACCTGGCGCCGGGATGAGATCATCACGCACCAAACTGAGAATATCGGCGAGACAACGACAAGCTACATCATCGTGGAGCCCAAAGCGGCGGAGATAGACTGATGCTGAACATTGAAAACCTCACCGTCACTTTGGGCGGCAACCGCATTCTTGATGGCTTGAACCTGGAGGTGCCTGCGGGCGAGGTGCATGCGATCATGGGGCCGAACGGCGCGGGCAAGTCGACGCTCAGCTACACCGTCGCGGGCCGCGAGGATTATGCGCCGACGGAGGGGGACATCCTTCTGAATGGTGAGAGCATCCTTGAGATGGACCCGAACGAACGGGCCGCGAACGGTGTCTTCCTCTCGTTCCAGCAGCCGCCAGCCATCCCGGGCGTTGCAACCATGAACTTCCTCCGTACAGCGCTGAATGCCCAGCGCAAAGTGCGCGGCGAGGAGGAGATGTCCTCGGCCGAGTTCCTGAAAGTCTTCCGTGCCCACGCCAAAACTGTGGGCCTCAGCCCTGAAAAACTGAAGCGTCCTTTCAACGACGGCTTCTCCGGCGGTGAGAAAAAGCGCATGGAAATGCTGCAGATGGCACTCTTTGAGCCGCGCTTCTGCATCATGGATGAGACCGACTCGGGCCTTGATATCGACGCGCTCCGCATGGTCGGGGACGTGGTGAATTCCCTCCGTGCACCCGATCGCGGGTTCCTGGTGATCACCCACTATCAGCGCCTTCTTGATTACGTGAAGCCTGACCGGATCCATGTCCTTGCCGGCGGCCGAGTGGTGCATTCCGGGGGTCCAGAGCTCGCGCAAGAGCTCGAAGAGTCAGGCTACGAACAGTTCTCGTCGGAGGCTGCGTAAGTGTCCGTCACGCTCACCCCCTTCGAAGAGCGCCTGTTTGCTGATCTGCCCGAAAGCGCAGTGACGGCAGCCCTACGCGAGCGCGGCTTGCCCAGCCGCCGGACGGAGTCCTGGAAGTGGTCCGACCTCCGCGGCGCGGAACGCCAAGAGCGCGCGCCGTCTGGCGACTATCGCTCCGCAGACCCAGAAGCGCCGTTGGCCCTTGAGGGTGCTTTTATCCTTACGGTGAAGAATGGCCGTGCTGTTCCGCCAGCAGGGGTTGAACCGAAGCCAATCGTCTCGGATGGTGCCAAGATCGGGACGACCTATGTCATTGATGACGGGCTGGTGGTCTCCTTCTACCAACAAGGCCGGGAAGGCGAGGGCGAAGACCAGGCCCCTGGCCTCGAGCTCGCGGCGATGGCCGAGTTTGCGCCCCTGGTGAGCATCAGCATCCTGCCAGGCTTTGCCCATCGCGTGACCATCCGCCGGCTATCTGACGGAGATGGTCAGCATAGCGATAACCTCTTTGTCACCGTTGGTGCAGGCAGTGAAGCGACCCTCGTCGAGACGCACGAGGTGACAGGCGCGCCTTTCATCAACAGCCGAACGGAGATCGAACTTGATCAGCGTTCCACCTGTGAGCGCACGATCGTCCAGAAAGAAGCGTCGGATGCAGTGATCGTCCACTCATCGGTGATCCGTCTCGACGACAAGGCGGATGATCAGGCCGTCAGCCTGGGTCAAACAACCATTGCGCTGGGGGCCAAGCTCGCACGCCATGAAACGCAGCTCACGCATTTGGGTGAAAGCGAAGCGCGGCTCGATGCGCTTTATCGCCTGGACGACGATCGCCACACGGACATCACGACCCACGTGACCTTCTCCGGTGAGGATGGTCAGACCGACCAGCTGATCAAAGGCATCGGCGATGGACGTTCGCGCGGGGTCTTCCAGGGCAAGTTCCTGGTCGAACGCGGCGCGCAGAAGACAGACGCGCAAATGGCTCACCACGCGCTGCTTCTCTCCAAAGGCGCCCAGATCAACGCCAAGCCTGAGCTTGAGATCTATGCCGATGATGTTGAGTGCGCCCACGGCAACACGGCCGGTGCCCTTGACCCCGAAGCGCTCTTTTACATGCGCCAACGCGGCGTGCCGGAGGACCAAGCGCGGGCCCTCCTGATCGAGGCATTTTCGGGAGAGGTCTTGCAACGCATCCCCGATGAGACCATCCGGGCCCAACTCGAAGAGATCTTGAGGAGGGCGTAGTGGAAACGCTTGAGTGTTTTGTGTGTTTTGAGGACGCCGAGTATCAGGGCGTTGCGGGCGGTCAGCACAATTGGTGCTGCCCTGAATGCGGCCTTTACGCCGTGGTGGATGACGAGCGGCGCGACAACCTCCGCCGCTTTGTCGCCGTTCCGGCGCTCCACGACTTTTTCGATGCTGAGCGCGCCAAGGGCGTCGAGCGCCCAGTCGTGACGATGGAGCTTTTAGAGGAGCTGACAGTCAGTTGACCTTCAACGTCGATGATATCCGCGGGCAATTCCCGATTTTGAGCCGTGAGGTGCATGGCAAGCCGCTTGTCTATCTCGACAATGCGGCGTCGGTGCAGAAACCGCAGGCTGTCATCGACGCGCTGTCCGGCGCGATGTCTGGTCAGTATGCGAACGTCCATCGTGGGCTCCATACGCTTGCGAATGAGACGACGGCGGCGTTTGAAGGCGCGCGCGAGACGACACGGCAATACCTCAACGCTGCAAGCATTGATGAGATCATCTTCACCATGGGCGGTACGGATGCGGTCAATCTCGTGGCCAATGTTCTGGGTCAAGAGGAGATCGGCGAAGGGGATGAGATCATCCTTTCGGTGATGGAGCACCATTCCAACATCGTGCCTTGGCACTTCCTGAGGGAGCGGAAAGGCGCTGTCCTCAAATGGCTGGACATCGATAGCGACGGGAACATCGACCTCGAGGCTTATGCTGCGATGTTCACCGAGCGGACGAAATTGGTGGCGATTGCGCACCAATCCAACATCCTTGGCGCCTACACGCCTTTGAAAGAGATGGTGCGCATCGCCCACGAGCATGGCGCGCTGGTCCTCTCCGATGGCTGTCAGGCTGCTGTCCATGGCCCGCAAGATGTCCAGGACACGGATGTCGATTTCTACCTCTTCACCGGTCACAAGACCTATGGCCCGACTGGCATCGGCGTTCTTTATGGGAAAAAGTCCGTGCTCGATCGGCTGCCGCCTTATCGCGGCGGCGGTGAGATGATCGACATCGTCGAGCAAGAGCGTATCACCTATAACGAGCCGCCCCACCGGTTCGAGGCGGGCACGCCGCCGATCCTCGAAGCGATTGGTCTGGGTGCGGCACTTGAATGGATCCTCGCGCAGGACATCGAGGGCCTTCGGGCGCATGAGCAAGCGCTGACGGAGCACGCGATGGAAGCGCTGAGCAGCACGAATTTTATCGAGGTCTACGGAGCACAAAAGGGCAAGGGCCCCGTGGTTGCCTTCAACCTCACCGGTATCCATCCCCACGACGTCTCCACCATCCTGGATCGCCAGGGCGTCGCCGTGCGCGCCGGGCACCATTGCGGGCAGCCCCTCATGAAGCGCCTCGGCGTCTCCGCCACCGCGCGGGCCAGTTTTGCCGCCTACAACACCCATGAGGAGGTCGACGCCCTCCTTGAAGCCTGCCGCAAGGCCCACGATCTTTTGAGCTGAGCTATGACCGAGCAAACGAACGAGACCTTCGATCCTGAAACTGGCGCGCGCGATATGATCGATCTCTCCGCGCCGAAGGAGGAACCCGCCGCTCCCGCTGGGCCTGTCAGCGAGGTGCAGGTCGCGGACATGACCCAGGCCGTGATCAAGGCCCTGAAGACCGTCTACGACCCAGAAATCCCGGTTGATATCTACGAGCTCGGACTCATCTATAAGGTCGATTATGACCCCGCGACGGCCGACAAAGGCGCGAAAATCACCGTCGATATGACCCTTACCGCGCCGGGCTGCCCCGTCGCAGGCGAAATGCCAGGTTGGGTTGAGGATGCTATTCTCACCGTCAATGGCGTGGAGGAGGTGTCGGTGAACATGACGTTCGAGCCGCCTTGGTCGCCTGATCGGATGAGTGAAGAGGCCAAGCTCGAGCTTGGATGGATGTAATGGCGAGACGACCAAGACCCCAGGCAATCACCCTGACCGACCGCGCGGCGGAGCGGATGCAGGCGATCATGCAGAATGCCGATGAAGACTTTATCGGTGTGCGGATTGGTGTGAAGAACGGCGGCTGTGCCGGGATGGAATACACCCTCGACTATGCCACCGAAAAAGAAGCCCTCGACGAGGTGGTCGAGGATCGCGGCGTTACGATCTTGATTGATCCGAAGGCGATCCTGTTCCTTCTGGGTACAGAGGTCGACTACGTCACGGAAAAGCTCTCCAGCCGGTTCACGTTCAACAACCCGAACCAAACCGATGCCTGCGGTTGCGGGGAGAGCGTGACGATCATCCCCGCAACGGCCTGATTATCCGCCCAAAGCCAAAAGGTTCGAGATCGCAAGTCCGACCAGCGCTAGCGAGCTGAGCGAGAACA
>CAWUIJ010000157.1:0-5892 GCA_963922235.1 uncultured Parvularcula sp.
AGCCGCAGGCTGACCAGCGCCTGGCGGTGGACCAGAAGGACGCCCGCCCGACGGCCCGCCCTGGGGAGCGCTTTGGGGCCTTCCGCGCGAGGGCTGGTTGCCCGTCTGGATCCGCCATGAGATATTCAGCGCAGTGCGGAGCTCCTGTCGGTTCGTCTCTTCCACCTGCACAGGACGCTGATCAAAAATCTCAAGATCGCCGGTGTCGGAACGGACAACGCGATCAGGGAATGCCTGTTCAAACTCGTCGGTGAGAAGAGTAAAGGTCCGCGTCTCGTCATCGATGGCCGAGGATGTGTAATCAAGATTGAGCCGAATTTCCCGCTCGTCCCATGGCTCAAGCTGCAAACCGACCTTATAGACATCGCGCCGGTCAGACGTGAGCGCCGCATTGCCGCCATCGATCACCGTCGCGAATACATCTGTACCCGTCGCTGTATCAAAGACACGAACATTGGGCGTCGCAATCTCTGGAGCCTGCAGATCCTGGAGGCTCGGCGCGCCCTCCTCCGACGTGTAAGACGCAATCAGCCGAACCTTCGAGATCCAATTCCACGTGACACCGGTACCCCAGGTCACCAATGATCCTATATCGGAGTAGTCTTCGAATTGCAGGTTTCCGTTGTAGGATAGCGCGCCCGGAAAGGCGCGCGGCAGGGTCAAAGGCAGATCAGCGTTGACACGCGATGAGAGCAAAGTCCGCGAAACATCAAAATCCGTCACCACGTTTCCGACCTGATCAGAGCTTTCGAGCTCCTCCCACGACGCGCCGACCTGCCAACTGGTCGCCAGTTTTCCAGAACCGAGCGTGACGGATCGATCATTCACCACCGCATCGATCTGTGCGGTGGTCCTCACCGTCTGATCGTCTTCGACAAGTGCAGCCGCCTCGCCACCCTCACTGCTGATCGTATCGGTCGCCACGTTTTGCTCAACACGATTGACACTGGCGGTCGCGGTCCAGGTCCGCGGCGCGAGGCCACTGGCGAGCGAGAAGCCGAGATAAGCATCATCTTCGTCCGTTAACTGCCGAAGGACAGTTGAGGGAGTCGTTTCTTCACTCCGTCCAAGGAATGCTTCTGCTTCCGAGGATTCAAAGGAACCACTGAGCGTCGCAACGGCCTCACCAAAAGCGCTGCGGCCGTAGGAAAAGCCGGTCGACCAAGTCTGTTGGTCCGAGCTTAAGGTGCGGGCATCGCTATCATCAGCATCGAGGGAGCGCTCGCTCTCAAAAATTGCTGGATCGTCCCTATACTCACCATCGATGCTGCGCCTTTTGTTGCCATCGACGACCAAGGCCTGAAGCGATGCCTCTGCGAATGTTGAGCCTCCGCGCGTGGGTGCACCGGTGCTCGCCTCCAACGCAATGACAGTTGTGTTGTCCTTGAGGATGAAGTTGATGACGCGCTGATTGGCGGCAAAGCCATACTTCAGGGACACCTCCTCCGGCAGGACTTCGACCCTCGCGACGGCCTCGGCAGGATAGCGGCCGATCTCCCTGAAACCAGAAACACGGCGGCCATTGATGAGCACCACAGGCGGCTCGGCGCCTCGGCCGCGCCCACTCGACGTCTCCGCCGACAAAATCGACAAGAGCTCGCCGATGGAGCTGGCGCCATAAGAGGCGATGTCAGCTTCGGTCAGGGTGAGCTCGGGCTCCACATTACCAAAGCTCTGCCCACGAAGCTGTTGGCCCTGGACTGTGATGATGTCCACAGGCTCGTCAGCAACTTCCTCCTGAGCCAGCGCGGGGACAGGACCGAATGCCAATGGAAGCGCTATCGTTGACATCACCAGTGTGCGGATAGGATGATCATGCTCTGCGGTCATGGCGCTTTCCTTCGGCGGCGGCGAGCGCCCCAATCCAAAATCTGTTGTTCGCTGACCCACCAGCCCAACCCCACCGAGATAGCAGTACCCAGGCAGTCGGCAACATCGGGAAGTTTATCAAACCGTCGCAGAGCTCCAGAAAATCGCTCGCGCCGGCCCCCCTCCTGGCCGTGGGTCACTTCAGCCGCAGTATCGGCGCATGGCGTCATGTTGAGGCTCTCTTTCCAGGGTACACGGATTTTTGATCGCAACGCGGGTATTCGTGGCGAGTTAACAAGCCTAGCGGGCAACCATTCCATCAAAGGACGCACGCACTGTCCGCGCTGATGACCTCAAAGAAGAGATGCCCAGTCACCCTTTCACCCTTCCCTTTCTGCAGCAATCGACATATCAGAAGAAGACAAGCGCGACCGTTTTCGCCATGTCTTTCAAAGCCTAACGTTCATTGACCCATACAGTGACGCGAACTCTTAGTATCGATTGAGTTCGCGCCTTACCAGGCTTAGAGTTATCTCTCGCTTTTGAGCGTTTTATGACGGGCGTGTTGTTTGAATATGTCAGAGGGGCCTACGATCAGTAAGGAACGGCTGTTCGAGACGATCGAACAGATTGATCAATGCGCAAACGATAAAGACGTTCTCAATGTCTTGCTTGCCGCCATTGAGCCGATCGGCCTTGAACGCGCAGCGATGACGCAAATCGTCAATCCCCTTGCCTACTCGTCGACTGACGGACAGTGGAAGCATATCCACAACCTGCCCACCGATTGGTACGGACAGTGGGTCAATACAAACTCCATGCTTCACGACCCCGTGATTTACTGCGCACTCAAGACGACACGTCCCTTTTGGTGGAGTGACGCCTATAAACTGGCATCATCAGCTGGAATGAACGTGAGCGAACGGGCGCGCGACATCGACTTAAACGAAGGCTTCGCCATTCCAATCAAGTCTCTTGATGGGCCTCCAGGATTGGTCACAATGGGGGGTAGATCGCCCAATATGAGTCCACTTGATATGCGTGCGGTGCAATTGATTGCGGCCCACGCCTTCTCCCGTATCGAAGCAGGCTGGGGCGGGGACGATTCCGCCAACCTCCGTGAACTTACGAAACGAGAGACTGAGATCATGCATTGGGTGGCAGCAGGAAAAACCAACTGGGAAATCGGAGAAATTCTCAAAATTTCCGTCAGTACAGTTGAGAAGCATGTGGCCGCCGCAAAGGATAAACTCAATGCGGCGACCAAAGTGACAGCCGTGGTCCGTGGACTGTCACGGGGCATGATTCTCCCGAGCTGACTAAGCCACTTTCTTCAGTGTATCGATCGAACGGGAACGCGCCACAGGATAGTCCCTGCACTCCAGCGGGTCGCCCGTCTCCAATCCATGATGCACCCAGCTTTGCGGCAAACTGCCTGGCCGTAGGCAATAGCGGCACTCGGGACCAAAGAAACGGAAAGAAATCGCCCGCCGAATACGTTCAGAACGATTCCCACCGGCACCATGCACGGTCAGCCCATGGTGGAAGATCACATCACCAGGCTGGGCATCGACACGGACAATCTCATAGTCGTCTCTGTTCCCCTCGATATCGGGAAGCTTATCCGATGGAGCACCGGGCAGCGTTGTCTGAGCAAAGAACATATTGGGGGCAAAGGTTTCATCCCAACGATGCGAGCCTCTGATGTACTCAAGTGCTCCGCTCTCTGCATCAGCTCGATCCAGAGCGACCCAGGCAACGATGTCTTGATCGCCCTCAAAGCAGGCAAAGTGCTTGTCCTGGTGGAACGCGCTTCGCACGGTGGCACCTGGCTCCTTCACAAAGGTTGTGTCCTCCCAAAGCCGTAGGGGCTCATCGTCCAAGAGCATGCTTGCAAAACTGGAAACCTCCGATGTCAGAGCAACCCGCGCAATGCGTGCGTCCCTTTGCCAGCCGCCAGCATTGAAACCAAAACGCCCCTTTGAAGGACTGGGAGGCAAATGATCCAAGGCACGTGCGGTCTCATCGCCCTTGATCACCGCCCGGTACATTTCAACATCAAGCCGCTCTTCCGAACGCGCCAGTTCATCATCAGAGCCGGAAAAGGCGTAGTCGGACAGGGCTTGGAAGTCATAGGACGTAGGCGTTTCCGAAAGTTCGTCCATCTGCTGATCAACCGCATCACGCAAAGCACAGACTTCCTGTGTTGAGAGCAATCCGGAAACACGGACAAAACCGTCCGCCTCAAAACTTCGTTTTAGCAAAGCTTCATCGATCATGGGGTTATCCTCCATTCAATTCAGGGCCAATTTCGTCATTCAAAAGCGCTCGTGTGAACTGACGAACAACACGAATGGCATCATGCTCGTCCTCGACCACTCCGAGCACAAACGCCAAGTCATCAAGTGAATTGGATGCATCAACAGAAAGTGGGCGACATCGGAGCGTCGATCCCTCGCTTTTCCGCTTTTGCGCTAGCCTTTCTCGCAGATCCTCGAGATGATCCTGATAAGGCTGATTGACACTCATTACGCTGCGATCCCGTTCTCATATTCGAGAATGGTTTCGATGACGCTTGGCGCGACAGCTTCAACCTGCTGTTGGAAACCCGACATGATCGGTTCGTCGAACCCGTAATAGGCCGCCATGAAGGGAATAGCTTCGGGTACCGAATCCGAAACTGCGGCAATATGGTCGCAATCATCTGTATCAGAATAGATTGGCAGCCCAAGTGGTCGTGTGCCTTTGGTGATCTTCGCAACGTGCGTGTAGGCGGCCATCGACGAAAGCCAGGTGATCCCCTTCAAGCCAGCCTCAACACAAAGAAGAGCAATGGCCGTTTCGACCGCCCCGCGATGCCGCCGCCATGCCACCTTGTCATCGCCAGACATGTCGACCAGATAACGCGAATGCTCATACACACGTGGATTCCTCAGAACACCGCTGAAATTACAATAATCAGCAAACAGATCTGAAAACATGTGTGGCGCCATGGTCGGATTCAGTCGGCCATAAGCAACAACTCGCCCCGTATCATCTGCGCTGACAAAATGGAGCGTCTCATCTGTGTCATAGATGTCCGTGTCGCGATGACGGTTCTGGCCATCAAAGCGCCACCCCATCTGATCAAACATCACCCGGGCGCGCATCTCAAATGCGGCCTCGAGAAGTGCAGCGTCGCCCTGATCTGCACGATTGTTCAACAGTCTTAGCATGGCCATGCCTCCCTTTCGGGGACCATGGTCACCACATCAGGCAGGAGAATGCCTATGGAGGAAGTCCTCCATTGACCATCTATCTCCTTGTTTTATCGACATAATATATCACTGACCAAGCCTGATCGCTCGGGTCAGAGACGCTGCGAGCTGCGCTGGTCGATTGAAAAGGAAAAGGAAGGCGCCGGCCGTTTCTCAGCAAACGGCGAACCTCAACTGGGAGCCTTCTGGGGCAGCCAACGCTCCGCGATTCGAAGCCAACGCCTTAGGCAATTGCAGTGGACAGGCCCTTGCGGATCAGCGTGGGGCCTAGGTCAAGTTTTGCGATCGATTGACCAAAGTGTTGATCAAACCACGCCTCCACTTTGCTCTGTTCGTCCGTACTCCTTTCCAAAAGCTTGCGCTGAACACGCTGCATCATCCAAAGCGAGTATGGCATGATGGATCGCCTGAACCAGCCGTCGACCATCGGAAACTCGGCACGCTTGACAAAGCGGGGGAGTGCGTCGCCCGACGACAGGCCCTTCTCCTCGATAAAGGACACCAGCCCATCACGATAGGAACCGATCATGGGAAGGAACTCGTCGCACACGCTCTGAACGACCGGCATCAGTGTCTCCGGAATCATATCATCGGCAGGCAGATCACTTCGAGCATCGTCACCATGATGAGTCCGCAGGACCCAGGCGGTAAGGTTGGGTCTTGGGGCCATCAGCACACGTTTGGGGACTGGATCCCGATTTAAGTGACCAAAGAATGAGGCCAGTAGCGAGTAATCCGCTATTGTTGGCCTCCCACCCAATACATAGTCATGATGAGAAAAGTGCTGCTCCAAGAGATCGAGCATGTTTTCTGTCCATGCCTCAAG
>CAWUIJ010000158.1:0-5854 GCA_963922235.1 uncultured Parvularcula sp.
GCTGCACCACAGCCGAAAAGCAGGCTCAGTCCTCTGCCTACGAAGCATGCAAGGCGCAGCCCGATGCAGATGCGCGTCAGCGCTGCATCGATGCTGAACAGGACCGCCTGCGCAAAGACCGTGCAGACCGCGATGACCGCTGTATGGCGAGCATCGAAGAACAGCGTTTGCGCGCAGCGATGATCGATGGCCGCGCCGCGCCAACGGGTGAGACGGGCCCTGCAGGGCCTTGCTAAAAGTTGCGCACAATTCGTCTTGCAACTGCGCTCTTTGCTGGCGTTCTGAGAGCGCGGCGCTAAGCCTAAACGACGAGGGCCAGCAACAGACCTGCACTGATCTCAGATAGAGGAAACACCATGAGCCAAGTTGCCATTGTCACCGGCGGAACCCGCGGAATTGGATACGCCATTTCCAAGCGCCTCAAAGAGGACGGCATGTCCGTGGCAGCCATTTACGGCGGCAATGCTGAGGCAGCTCAGAAGTGCGCGGATGAGATCGGCGTCGCGACCTATCAATGCGATGTCTCCGACTATGAGGCTTGCGAGACAACGATCGCGCAGATCGAGGCTGACCTCGGCGGCGTCACGGTTCTCGTGAACAACGCTGGGATCACCCGCGATGGTGCGTTCCATAAGATGACGCCAGAGCAGTGGTCGCAAGTTGTCTCCACCAACCTCGACAGTGCCTTCAACATGACCCGTCCACTGATCAACAACATGCGGGATCGCGGGTTCGGCCGGATCATCAACATCTCGTCGATCAATGGTCAGAAGGGCCAGTTCGGCCAGGCCAACTATTCAGCTGCGAAAGCGGGTATCATCGGTTTCACCCGGGCTCTGGCCCAAGAGACCGCACGGAAGGGCATCACCGTGAACGCAATCGCTCCGGGTTATATCGGCACGGATATGGTCGCGGCGATGAAGCCTGAGGTGCTTGAGTCCATCGTGGCGCAAATCCCTGTGGGTCGTCTCGGTACGCCTGAAGAGATGGGTCATCTCGTGAGCTTCCTGGCGTCGGAGCACGCGGGCTTCATCACTGGTGCCGTGATGACGGCAAACGGCGGCCAGTACATCACTGCCTAAAGTCCATCTGGCTTTTTATCGGCGTCCGTACCGGAATGGGTGCGGGCGTTTGTTGTCCAGCATTTGCATAAAATGCTGGCGTCTCCGCGCAACACTTTGGTGAGGTGTGGGGCAACAACCAGGCGTTCATTTCCGATTTCGCGTCAAAACCCTGCCACGATCTCTGCGCATACCAACCTCATCGAGAGAGGTTTCTGGTCATGCAAGTCCTGGTGGAACGCCGTTACATCTTCAAACGCCGGTCGCTCACGAGCCGTCTGAGCGGTTTTGCGATGGTCGCGGCAGTGGTCATGGCGACATGGGTCGGCGCCGCGAGCGCGGAGTTTGAGATCAGCGGCTATCAACGCTCACCGGAAGCCGCGGAGCCAGCGGCAACTCTGCTGCATTGAGTTACTCAGCAGGCCGATAGTTGCCGTCGAACCAGAGGTTCCATTCTTCGGTTTCGCTGTCGAACGTCCAGAAGGTTTGCTGGATCGTGCCGTCTTCGAGCGGTGACCAGCGCCCTTTGAAGGGGGCCACCTGACCGTCGCCATTGCTGGTGATGGTGCCTTCGAGGTTCATGCGGCCCTCATCATCAAGACCGCCTCCATAATCGATGATGATGCCGCGTGAGATCCAGACTTGACGCCATTTGTCCTTGGCCGGATCATAGTAGTTGTAGCTTTGGCCGGTGCTGCCGCTGGCGCTGGTCCAGGTTTCGAGGACCAGGCAACCGCCTTCTTCTTTGGTGATGACATTGCGGCCTGCGAGCGTGTCGCCGGTATAGACGTCCCAGGTTCCCAGCCAAAAGTCGAAATCGCTAAAGTGCTCATCCGTGCACGGCGCAGGCGCTGCGGCTTGCATGAGCATCGCAGCAATCGATGTGATGGCATGGATGCTCATGGCTGCTTTCCCTTAGTGAACCTTGGGCGCTTCGCCGAGATGGCCGCGGTTCAACAGCAGCTCCGCAATCTGCACTGCGTTCAGGGCAGCGCCTTTGCGCAGATTATCAGACACGACCCACAGGTTGAGGCCGTTGTCGATCGTCTGGTCCTCGCGGACACGGCTGATGAAGGTGGCGAAGTCTCCGGCGCATTCGACCGGCGTGACATAGCCGCCGTCTTCGTGCTTATCGACGACCAGACAGCCCGGTGCTTCGCGCAAAATCTCACGCGCTTCGTCGGCCGTGATCGGCTCGTCGAATTCGATGTTCACCGCTTCGGAATGGCCCACAAAGACCGGCACACGGACACATGTGGCGGTGAGCTTGATCGCAGGATCGAGGATCTTCTTGGTCTCTGCCGTCATTTTGAACTCTTCCTTGGTCGAACCATCATCGAGGAAGACATCAATATGCGGGATCACGTTGAAAGCGATCTGCTTGGTGAAGTTTGAAGGCTCTGGGTCCTGATTGACGAAGATGCCTTTGGTCTGGGTGAAGAGCTCATCGGCGGCTTCACGGCCAGCGCCGGAGACGGACTGATAGGTCGCCACCACCACGCGCCGGATTTTTGCGCGGTCATGCAGCGGCTTCAGCGCCACCATCAATTGCGCAGTCGAGCAGTTCGGGTTCGCGATGATATTCCGCTTTGTGTAGCCCTCGACGGCATCGGCGTTCACTTCTGGAACGATCAGCGGGACGTCAGGGTCCAAACGGAAGGCTGACGAGTTGTCGATAACGATCGAGCCGGCTTCTGCGGCGATAGGGCCGTATTTTTTTGAGACGTCGCCGCCCGCGGCAAAGATCGCGATGGTGGCGCGGGAAAAATCATAACGATCGAGATCTTCACACGTGAGCGTTTTGTCCTCGCCGTAAGAGACTTCGCGGCCTAGCGAATTGCGTGAGGCCAGTGCGTGCACTTCATCGGCAGGGAACATGCGCTCGGCGAGAATCGCCAGCACTTCTTGTCCCACCATGCCTGTGGCACCGACAACTGCGATCGTGATCGGCATGATCAGCTCCTTCAACAAGAATTCCGAAAGTGAGCGTCTGCAACAAAGAAATGCAAAGCGCGAGCGGATTCTGTCCAAAAGCTAGGGTGACAGATCGCGAACAGGGTTAAAAGCGTGCTCGAAATGGTCATAACCTTGGTGTAGAGCTTGCATTTGGGTGGGAACCCAAGGGTGAGATTCAGGAGTCAGCGATGGAAGAGACCATCGTCGCGCAAAGCGCGATTGGGACCGAATTTGGTGCGGTCGCTATGTTTATGCAGGCCGACCCGGTGGTCAAAGGGGTGATGATCGCCCTTGCGCTCGCCAGTGTCTGGAGCTGGGGCGTCATTATCGACAAGTCGCTGACCTTCTCGAGGCTTCGCAGCAAGGCGAAGAAATTCGAGGATCAGTTTTATTCAGGCCGTCCGCTCGACGATCTTTATCGCCGATTGAAAGACCGCCTCGACCATCCGATGGCGAAGGTCTTTGTCGCTGGGATGGATGAGTTCGCGCGGCAATCGCCGTCGGCTGGCCTCGCGCCTTCGTTGGTTCAGCGAGCGGAGCGCCGCATGATGGCGGAAGCGAGCCGTGAGATTGAGAAAGCTGCGAGCCAGCTGTCAGTGCTCGCGACGGTCGGCTCGGTGGCTCCCTTTGTCGGTCTTTTCGGCACCGTCTGGGGCATCATGAACTCGTTCCAGGGCATCGCGCAAACAGGTGACGCGAACCTCGCGGTCGTGGCTCCCGGTATTGCGGAAGCGCTTTTCGCAACGGCGATCGGCCTGGTCGCGGCGATCCCGGCCGTGGTCGGCTACAACCGCTACACCGCCGCGCTCAACAGCTATGTGACCCGTGTCGAGGGTTTCACCGGAGAGTTCACCGCGATCCTGTCGCGGCAGGCTGACGGGGGTCGTTAGAGCATGGCTGGCGGTCTTCTCCCCAGCGGTGGCGGCGGCAGCGGCTTCAACCGCCTGCGCAGTTCCGCGCCGATGTCTGAGATCAACGTCACACCCTTGGTCGACGTCATGCTGGTGCTGCTCATCATCTTCATGGTGGCAGCGCCGCTTTTGACCGTCGGCATCGAGGTCGAGCTTCCTGAGACCGAAGCGCAGGCGCTGACGGAACAGACGGAACCGATCTCGGTCAGCGTCACAGCAACAGGTGTGATCTACGTCCAAGAAACGCAGATCGAGTATGATGACCTCGTTGCGCACCTCACCGCCGTTGCGGGGGCGGGCTACGATCAACGCATTTATGTCCGCGCCGATAAAGGCGTGCTCTATGATGACGTGGCGCGGGTGATGGGACGCCTGAACGCGGCGGGCTTCACGAGCATCGGACTGGTCACCGAATAGGGGGAGGGTCCTTTGCGGTACGCGACCTTCCTCTCGGCGCTTCTGCACATCGGCGTGTTTGCCGCTGGGTTCATTGCTGCCCCGTTCATGCGGACGGAGCCCAATGTTTATGTGCCCATCGTGCCGATTGAGCTGCTCTCCGAAGCGGAGATCGCAGAGGAATTGTCCGTGCGCGCCGATCGGGTGTCTGAGCCCGAAGAAGAGCCGCAGCGCGAGGAAGAACGGACCGAGCTTGTTGATGTCGAGCCGGCGCCAGAACCAGAGCCTGTCCCTCCGCCGCCGCTTCCCGAACCCGAAGAGATCGAACCCGATCCAGAGCCTGAAGTCCTGCCAGAGCCGGAACCCGAGCCTGTTCGCGAAGACCCGAATCCTCCGCGCACAGAGGATCGCCTCGATGACCTCAGCTTCCTAGACGATGCGTTGGTTGATCTTGAGGAAGATGACTTGAGAGACGCACCCGCAGAAGTGCTCGATCCTGAAGGGCTTCGGAACCAAGAAAGGGTCGGTTTGGGCGACCGCCTTACAGCGCGCGAGGAAGATCAGCTTCGAGCGGCAATGCTGCGTTGCTACGATCAGCCGACCGGTGTTCCTGACGCGGACGAGATCGTCGTGCGCATCAGGATCAATCTCTCTCCTGAAGGCGAAATCGTTGGTGATCCTGACGTTTTGAACGCACGCCAGATCGCGCTGTCGAACAATTCGTGGTGGAGAGCCACGCGCGACCGTGCGGTGAGGGCTGTTATTGATTGCCAACCGTACGACTATTTCTCGCCAGATCGCTATTACATCTGGAGCGAGATGACGCTGAATTTCAGCCCGCTCGGGGTCATGTGATCGCAAACTTTGCGTGAAAGTTATCTGACAGCCGCACTCTCATGCGGATCGGGAGTTTCCCGATGCGGCGGGACAGGGTAGCACCTTTATGAGTCGAAGATGGGATCTTGAAAGCCAGATGATTCGTGTTCTTGTCCTGATCCTTGCCAGTGTGATGGCGCCTCTTGCTGCCCATGCTCAGGTTGAGATTGATATCACCCGTGGTCGGACCGATCCGATGCCGATCGCGATCCCCAGTTATCTGAGCCAAAGCGATGCTGAGCTGGCCAATGATATTGCCGAAGTCATCTCCAATGACCTCACGATTTCAGGCCTTTTTGCGCCGATCGATGAGGCGGCATTCATTGAAGAGATCACCAATATCAATGTCACGCCGCGCTTTGCGGACTGGCGCGTGATCAATGCCCGCGTGCTCGTCGCAGGTGAGATGATCGAGCTTGGCGATGGCCGGGTGCAGATCAACACGCGCCTCTGGGACGTCGTCGGGAACCAGCAGATCGGCTCGGTGGCTTACAAAACGCCCCGCGACAACTGGCGTCGCGCTGCTCATAAAGTGTCCGATTTCATCTACACCTCACTGACCGGCGAGAGCGGCTATTTCGACAGCCGTATTGTGTTCGTGGGTGAGACCGGTCCCAAGGTGAACCGGACCAAGCGTCTCGTGATCATGGACCA
>CAWUIJ010000159.1:0-5816 GCA_963922235.1 uncultured Parvularcula sp.
GCAAGGTCAGCGTCAAAGCCGCGAAGCACGCGCTCACCGCGATAAACGAGCGTCACGTCCACGCCGAGGCCAGCCAGGATATAGGCAAACTCGAGCGAGATGTAGCCGCCGCCCGCGACCACGGCGCGCTTCGGCAGTTCTGGCAGGAGAAACGCGTCATCCGAGACAATCCCGTGCTCATGCCCAGGAACACTCTCGTCTTTGATGGGCCGCCCACCGGTGGCGATCAAGATCTTTTCAGCTGTCACCTGACGATCTTCGTCGACAATATGAATCGTGTGCTGATCAGCCAAGACGGCACGGCTTTTGATATGGTCGACGCCATTGTTCGTCAGAATGTTCGAGTAGATCGAAGACAGTCGGTTGACCTCGTTCTGCACGTTGTCACGAAGCGTTGGCCAATCATGCTGGGGCGCTTCTGGGAACGACCATCCGTAGCCTTTGGAGTCCTGCATCGCATGACCGAATTCTGATGCGTAGACGAAGAACTTCTTCGGCACACAACCCCGCACCACACAGGTGCCGCCGGGTTTGCTTTCTTCGGCGCAAGCCACCTTGAACCCAGCCTGAGCCGCGAGACGCGCTGCGCGCACGCCGCCGGAACCAGCACCAATAACAAAAAGATCGTAGTCGTAAGCCATAGGAGACCCTTGTGGTCATGTGAACGGAGCTAGAGTTGGCGAATTGGCGGATCGACTTCAAGAACGGCCAGCGCAAACTGAGGGCTAGCTGTCGATCAGGCCCGTGTCAGAGGCCAAAAGCTGCGTGGGATTGAGGCCTAGAAACAGACCCGTCGTCACCACGCCCGGAAGCATCGTCAGCGCCTGATCGAGCGCTTCTGGATCCTCGATGCGCTCAAGCGCCAGATCAACCACAAGGTTTTGCCCATCAGAGACAAAGAACCCGCCTTCTTTTGCTGGGCGCAGTGTTAATGGCGCCTCGCCGAAGCCCTGCTCTTGCAACACATCTCGGATGGCTCGGATCGTCAGAGCAGCGCCAAAGGTCTCGACCTCCACAGGGAGAGGAAAGGCGCCGAGGGTCTCAACCCGCTTGGACTCATCAGCGATGACAACAAAACGCGTCGCCGCTTGCGCCACGATCTTCTCCCGCAAGAGCGCGCCTCCGCCGCCTTTGATGATCGCTCCGCCCGGTGTGATCTCATCAGCGCCATCGACATCGAGATCGATGACAGTCGTCTCATCAGGCGTGATCAAGGGGACGCCATGCTTCAGCGCCAGCGCTTCCGATGCCTTCGAAGTTGGAATACCTTTGACATCCAGCCCCTCTCGGATCTTGGCGCCGAGACCTTCCAAAAAGAAATTGGCCGTCGACCCAGTGCCAAGGCCTAGGGTCATTCCATCATCAACAAGGTCGAGAGCAGCCTCAGCAGAGAGGCGTTTAGCAAGATCAGACATAGCCGCCGCCTCTAGCCGCGGTCGGCCTCGGCGTCACCAGGAACTATGAGCTGACCCCCGGCATTGCTGGCTGGCGCGATGCTTGGTCTATTGACGCCGGGCAAGAGGCGGGCATCATGACAGCACTGGGCGAAACACCGCCGAGCACAGCTCGGCTCGGCGAACTGGACATTTTGCGAGGATTTGCCCTGCTCGGCGTGTTCATTGTGCACTTTGTCGGTGGAGCGTTTTACGAGTTCCCCCTTGATCCCGTCCAGCGGGAAGCATGGGAAGCAAGCGTCACACAGCAGACTGCCATCTTTTTCTCAGACATCTTTTTTCAGAACACGGCCAATACCCTTTTTGCGACGCTCTTCGGCATGGGCTTTTGGATCATGATGGAGCGGCTCAGCGCGCGCGGCGCTGATTTCAACACCATTTATCTCCGCCGCCTGACCATCTTGGCAGGCATCGGCCTCGTCAATGTCCTTTTGATTTTCCCCGGCGACGTTCTCTTTGACTATGCCATTTGCGGTTTTGCTCTTTATACGCTGCGATGGCTACCAGCCCGTACAATGCTGGTGCTCGGACTGTTTTTGGCTTTCGCCGCAGATCCCTTGCTGGATGTCATCGGCGGTGCCTTCGAAACAGACACCAGCGCGGCAGACATCGAGGGCAAAGACACAGGGAAAGAGGAAGAGAGCGGTTGGCCTGCCGACACCTACCTGCCCTTCATCTGGTTCTTCGGAACGTCATACATCATCGACGATGTGTTGAGCGGCAAGGAAATCGGCTGGTGGCTTTATCTTCTCGGCCGTCTTTTGATCGGTGCATGGATCATTCGTCAGGGCATCATCACGCGCGCGGCGTCCATGGCACCCAAGGTTCTCCTACCTGCTCTCGCGCTCACCATTTTTGGCTTGGCGGCAGAGACTCTCTCGCTTGTGATTTTTCGCGGGTTTTTAGAGTGGCCGTCATGGGTCGATACACTCAGCCATGCCATCGGCGCGCCGACGGTCGCTGTTGGCTATGCCTTGGGTTTAATCTGGGCGTTTCATAGCCCGTTACGGCACCTGGTTGACCGCGCCTTCGCACCTGTCGGTCGCACGGCATTAAGCTGTTATATTGGTCACGGAGCAGTCTTGGTCGCGCTCTACTATCCTTTCGGCTTTGACCTTCTTGGTATCATCAGTCCCATGATGGCCCTGTTCATTGCCCTTGGATTGTTTGCACTCTTTTCGATTGGGGCGGGCCTATGGCTGCAGCGCTACCGCTTTGGTCCGCTGGAGTTTCTCTGGCGATGGGGAACTTATGGACAGCGCCCGACAGGCTAAACGCCCACGCAGCAGCGTCCATTGAAAAGAAAAAGCAGGCGACCACTCAGGCCACCTGCCCATTGAAACATCCGAAAAACGTCTGTGTATCGATCGCCTAGTTCTGGCGGCGCAGAAACGCTGGGACTTCGACCTCGTCATCGTCGTCAGTCAGCGGCTTGGCCGAAGGAAGCCGGCGTGGCGGTTCTTCGGATTTGCTGGGCTTGAGGGTATCGCGGAGGAGACCCATCGCCGTCTCGAGCGTTGAAACCGGTTTGCCGCGGAAAGGATTGGCGCGAGCACGGCCCTGCTTACGAAGCTCTTCGCGCGCTGGAACAGGATCTTCCGTCAGCATACGGCGAATACGCTCATGCACATCGCCAACAGGATTGGTATCGGCAGGCGGCGTCAATGCTGCGACCAGCGGCTCTTGCGGCTCAGACACAGGAGGCGCAACCGGAGCCGCTGGCTCAGGTGTTGCTTCCGGCTGCGGCGCAACTTGAGCAGCAGCACGGATCACCGGTGGCCGCGGCGCCAAGCGCTCTTCGGCACCATCGATACCGGTCGCCACGACCGACACGCGGATCGTGCCCTCAAGCTCTTGGTCAAAGGTCGAGCCGACAATGATGTTCGCTTCAGGATCAACTTCGGAACGGATAGCGTTGGCCGCCTCATCCACCTCGAAGAGCTTCATGTCGAGGCCGCCGGTGATGTTGATCAGTACACCCTTGGCGCCCTTCAGCGACATCTCATCAAGCAGCGGGTTGGAGATCGCAGCAGCAGCGGCTTCTGATGCGCGGTTCTCGCCTTGGCACTCACCAGTGCCCATCATGGCTTTGCCCATCTCGCTCATCACTGTACGAACGTCCGCAAAGTCGAGGTTGATATGGCCAGGGACGATCATAAGATCGGTGATCCCGCGGACACCGGAATAAAGAACGCGATCAGCCATGCCGAAAGCGTCCGCAAAGGTCGTGTTTTCGTCGGCAAGCCGGAAGAGATTTTGGTTCGGAATGATCAGCAGCGTGTCGACATGGCGCGAGAGCTCTTCAATGCCCTCGTCTGCGATGCGCATGCGGCGCTGCCCTTCGAAGGCGAAAGGCTTGGTCACCACACCAACCGTCAGGATGCCGAGGTCGCGCGCAGCTTTCGCAATCACAGGTGCCGCGCCTGTTCCTGTACCGCCGCCCATGCCCGCAGTGATGAAGAGCATATTGGCGCCTTCGAGCGCGGTCATGACCTCTTCAAGGCTTTCTTCTGCCGCCGCTTCGCCGATCTGTGGTCGCGATCCCGCGCCCAGGCCTTGGGTCACGCCCGTGCCCAATTGAATCTTTTGCTCAGCTTTCGAAAGGCCGACGGCTTGCGCGTCTGTGTTCGCGCAAACGAATGTCACACCGTCGAGTTCGCTCTCGATCATGTTGTTCACGGCATTGCCGCCAGCACCGCCCACACCAATGACAACGATCTTTGGCTTCAGCTCGGCCGAGGTCGGAACAGATAGGTTGAGCGGCATAGCGAATGGATCCCTGCAAACTTGGAAAAGCGGCGTGGTTAAAAGATCGGTCACTACGGTTATCAGGTCGTTAACAGCGGGGTCTGTTTCTGCAGCTCGGGAGAAACTCTTGACCGTGCACTGCACCCGCGGGGATGAGGTTTCATGAGTGATGACAAGCACAGACTGTTAACAGAGGTCGGCGGCCCTCAGAGCCTCTCCGACGCAGAGAGCATCGCCGCCGCGGCCGACTTTAAGGAAACGATGCGGAGCCGGCACACGATCCGCGACTTCTCTGAGAAGCCCGTCCCTCGCGAAGCTATTGAAGAAGCGATCGCTGCCGCTGGCCTCGCGCCCAACGGTGCCAACCACCAACCTTGGTTTTTCGCCGTGGTGGAGAGCCGCGAGGTGAAGCGGCGGATCCGTGAAGCCGCCGAGGAAGAAGAGCGCGCATTTTACGGCGGCAAGGCGGGGCAAGAGTGGCTCGACGCGCTCGCACCCATCGGCACCGATGCCGAGAAACCGTTCCTGGAGACAGCCCCCTACCTCATCGTCCCCTTCGCCCAGAAACGCGGCGGCGTGGATGAGGGCGACGACAAGAAGAACTATTATGTGACCGAAAGCGTGGGCCTCGCCTGCGGCTTTCTTTTGTGCGCTCTTCACCAGGCGGGACTGGCGACGCTCACCCACACCCCCAATCCGATGAAGTTCCTGAACGATGAACTCGGCCGTCCGGCGACGGAAAAACCCATGATGATCATCGTGGTGGGACACGCCGCGGATGATGCAACGGTTCCAGAACATGCCCTAAAGAAGAAGTCGCTCGATCAGATTATGAAGGTCTATTGACGCCCGAGGAGGAAGAACAAGCCATGAGCAAGAACATCGAAAACAAGGTCGTCGTGATCACAGGTGGCAGCAGCGGCTTGGGCGAAGATATGGCCCGCCACCTCGCCAAACTCGGCGCAAAGGTCGTTTTGGGGGCTCGGCGCGAAGACAAGCTCAAATCCATTGTCGCTGATATCCGCGCGCAGGGCGGCCAGGCTGATTGCATGACGTGTGACGTGACCGTGCGCGAAGACGTCAGCGCCTTGGTCCAAAAGGCGATCGATAGCTTTGGCGGCATCGATGTGATGGTGAACAATGCGGGCCTCATGGCCGTTGGCCCGTTGAAAGCGACCCTGACGGATGAATGGGATCGCATGATCGACATCAACATCAAAGGCGTTCTCTACGGCATCGCCGCTGCACTCCCCATCTTCAAGGAGCAGCAGAGCGGTCAGTTCATCAACATCTCGTCGACAGCTGGCCTCAAGGTCTTCCGAGGCAATGTGGTCTATTGCGGAACGAAGTTTGCGGTTCGCGCGATCAGCGAAGGCCTCCGCATGGAGGCTGGCAAAGACATCCGTGTGACCACGATTGAGCCAGGGATGATCGATACAGAACTTGTTCAGGGCACGACGCATGACCGAAGCGCCTCAGCGATGAGCGAGATCTATGATCAGGTCGCCATCGGCTCCGACTCCATTTCAAGAGCGGTCGCTTACGCAATCGAGCAGCCAAGCGACGTGGACGTCAATGAGATGGTGATCCGCCCAACGGCTCAGGAAATGTAAG
>CAWUIJ010000160.1:0-5766 GCA_963922235.1 uncultured Parvularcula sp.
TTCCAGGCGTGCTGTTCCCAAAAAGGCCGAAAAACGTACGCTTGGACTGATCCATAGGTGTTCCTGGTGGGCAATCTTATGTGCGTTAAAGCTCTCGCACACATCGGTGTCTCACAACAACGCTCTTCGGCAATTGATTATGCCAGCAGACCGGCCAGTGCTCCGTAGAGGCGTGGCCGGTGCATCGACGCGTCAAAGGCCTCCGCCGCAAGATCAGCAGCGCCGTGTTTAAAGCTCCGCTCAAAATCAGGGTGGGTGAGGAGGAACTTCAGCTGGTTCTCCAGAGTCGCCTGATTGCCAGCTTGGATCACCCGGCCAGAGAGGCCGTCCTGCATAAAGGGGCGTGCTGCTTCGCCAGCAATGACCGCAGAACCCAACGCCTGTGCTGTCATGACAAGAAGAGGCAATGGATGATGGAGCGATAAAAACACATCGCCGGCTCCAGCAACAGCGGCCAACTCTCCGAACGTGACATGCTCTCGTAAGGAAACACTGTTAGCGCCAATCTGACGCGCCAAAGCAGCAACCGCTGACGGTGCTGGTCCATTGAGGGCCGCAAAAAGACGGACCTTCCGACCACCACCTATTCCGATGCGTGGCAACACCGCCATGAGCAAGGAGAGTTCTGCGGCGTAAGGATCGACGTCCAGATCTGTGACGTGGGTCACGAGCAAAGGTTCTGTGCCGGGAAGTTGAATTGTCGGGTGGAAGGCTTGCCTGTTCAGGCTCTCGGCAAGGCGAGCGTGCATACCGAGCATGGAAAAATCGAGCAATGGCGGAATAGCGACCACCTGTGACCAGGGCGCAGGATGGCTTTCCGCTCCCAGGACAATGCGTGCAGATCCGCCGGGCTGGTCATCGGTCAACGAGACCGCGTTATAGGCCGGAAGATCGAGGATCAGGGCCGGTTCTTCGGCCGTATCGATTGATTTCAGGCCTTGCGCCCGAATACCAACCATCGGTGCCGCAGCATCGGCCACCAGAGGAAGCCCGAGCACGTTGAAGAGCGCCCCCGCGGCCCAAGCCCCTAGACTCCCATCGTCTTCCCAGAGCGGCAAGGCCCTAAGGGGCGGAGGAGTGTCCAAACTCCCGAAATCCTTATGCTCAGCGGTCATTTCCTGCAGTCGCTCCGGCGGATAGCTGTTGTTCCGAATCGTGCGCAGTTGTAGCGTCAGCGACAGTTAAGAGTTGAGAAACCTCCCGTGTCGAGCCTTCCGGCCCCTTTTTTACAGACTGAGCCCCTTTTTGTTCCTTTGGCGGATCCTTTTCCGGATCGGCTGAATGCTCACCCGGATTTCCGTGTGCTGAAAGAGGCATCTGATAACGCCCGCCGCATGGAGCGCTCCGTTGAGATGGCGCCTGCGGATGAACAGGAAACCTTGCGTTCACAAGCGGCTGATGAATGGGGTAAGCTGATCGAAAATGCGCCGGGCTTTTTGACGTCAACGGCCAAACACATGCGGGTGGCTGTTTGGACGACAGAGGCGTTGGTTCGGAACTATGGATTTGAAGGGCTCGCGGCTGGCTTCAACGTCCTGGCGGGTCTCCTGAAGGAGCGCTGGGACCAGATTGTTCCGCTGCCCGATGATGACGACCTTGCTGGATATGAAGGCGACGCTCGCGAGCAAGAAATCAATGATTTCAAGCTGAAGTGGGTCGCATCCCTCTTTGCGGCGTCCAATGGCGAGACCATGCTGTCTCTGCCGATTAGCCGTATTCCACTCGCTCAACGTGATACAGGCCCTGCTGCTTATTGGGAGGTGAGCGCTGGTTCCCTCGGTGAAGCGGACATGCAGGCGCTCGTAGCAGCAACGGACAAGGACTATGTCACGGCGCTCCACGGCGAAGTGGGTGATGCGCTGACGGCGCTTTCCGCTCTGAGTGATGCGGTCGCCGCCTGTCCGGGTCGCGGGTTTTCGGTCGAAGAGACGGATCTCCTGCTGCGGCGTATCAAAGAACTGCTAGAAGGCGCTCGCCCGGATCTTGCTGGATCATCGGAAGCGCCAGCGGCTGAGGCCGAGGCTGTACCGTCAGGTGCTGCTCCGGCGGCTTCGACAGCTGCTCCAGCGGCAGCTCCGCAGGTCACCGCTGGCGCGTCCCGCGGTGATATCTTGGCCCAAGTTTTGATGGCTGCTGAGGCTCTGGAAAAACTTGAACCCAACGGTTTCACGGCGCCAGCGCTGCGCGAAGTGGTGCGAAAAGCGAAACTCTCCCCGGCAGAACTCGTGGCCGAGTTGATCCCTGATCCGACCACGCGCATGGACTTCTTGCTGCGTGCAGGCCTCACACTGCCAAAAGATGGTGCGCAACCCCCTGCAGACGATGCAAGTTGGTGACATTGAATAAACAGATCGACGGCACGTTAGTTCGCTGTGCCGGGGCAATGAGAAAGAAGGTCACGTCATGGCAAGCATGAACGACAAGCTAGAAAAAGTCCGCAAGCCGCGGGTTCACATCAAGTATGAGGTGGAGACCGAGGGAGGACGCGAGCAAAAGGAACTTCCTTTTGTGGTCGGCGTGATGGGGGACTTCTCGGGCGACCCGACAGAGCCTCTCAAGCCACTCAAAGAACGCAAGTTCACCGAGATCAACGGCGAGAACTTCGACGATGTGATGAAGCGCATGACGCCTGGCGCTAAATTCAAGGTCAAGAACACACTTGAAAACGATGGCAGCGAGATCGCTGTCGACCTCAAGTTTGGTTCGATGAAAGACTTTGAGCCTGCTCAAGTCGTCCAACAGGTTGAGCCCCTTCGCCGCCTGATGGAAACGCGCAACCGTCTTCGCGATCTGATGGCCAAGGCTGACAGTTCCGAAGAACTCGATGGTCTTCTGAAGTCCGTTCTTCAGAGCGAAGATGAGATGGGATCGCTCCGTGGTGAGATTGTCTCTCGTCTCGAAGAGCGTCTCAGCACGCTAAAAGAGAAGCTCGAGGCTGCTCCGGAAGGCTCAGACACATCAGCGATCGAAGCTGAAATTAGCGATGCGGAAAGCTCGCTCGCCAACATCAAATCTGAATAACCAGGGGATCGAACAGCATGTCGGAAGAAACATCCGCTTCCAGTGAAGGCGGCGCGGCCGCCACGACAACAGAGAGCTTCCTGGACCGCGCGATCGGTGCGACGAAGCAGACCGAGGCAGACCGCGTCGGTGAACTGATGACCGCTTTTGTGGACGGCGCCATGGCCGGCCAAGTAAAGTTCTCAAAGAACCTCACCGTCACGTTCCGCGAAGCGATCAAAGAAATTGACCGTAAGCTGAGTGAACAGCTGGCTGAGGTGATGCACCACGAGAAGTTCAAAAGCCTAGAGGGCTCTTGGCGTGGTCTCAAATACCTCGTGGACAATTCGCTGATTGGCTCAGACCTCAAGGTCAAAGTGCTGAATTGCTCAAAACGTCAGCTCCAGAAAGACTTCGACGATGCTGTCGAGTTTGATCAGAGCCAGATGTTCAAGAAGGTCTACGAGGAAGCCATCGGCACCGCTGGCGGCGTTCCTTTTGGTGCCTTGATTGGTGACTACCAGTTCTCAGCGCATCCAGAAGATGTCGACATCCTTCGCAATGTCTCAAGCGTGGCGGCTGGTGCATTCGCACCATTCATCGCAGGCGCTGGCCATGAGATGTTCGGCTTTGACGACTATCGCGATCTGCCGAAACGCGTTGACCTCGCGCGTAACTTCGAAAGCAGCGAATACACCGCATGGCGCGGTTTTCGGGATACGGAAGATAGCCGCTTCGTGGCGCTTGCCATGCCGCGGGTTCTCTCTCGTTTGCCCTACGGTAAGGCGACCAAAACGATCGATGAGTTCGATTACGAAGAGGCGCCCTACGATAACGCGGGCAATCCGCAGCAGATGGAGCATGACGACTACTGCTGGATGAATGCGTCTTATGCAGCAGCTGTGACCATGACCCGTGCTTATTCGGAAAGCGGTCTGTGCGTGGCCATTCGTGGTGAGAATGGCGGCGGTAAACTCGATAACTTGCCGACCCACACCTTCGTCAGTGACGACGGTGACATGGACGCTCAGTGTCCTGCGGAAGTCGGTATCACCGACCGCCGCGAGAAAGAGCTCTCCGATCTCGGTTTCCTGCCATTGGTGCACTATAAGAACACAGATTTTGCAGTGTTCCTTGGTGGCCAAACCACGCAAAAGCCGAAGAAATATACAAACACCGCTGCCACGGAAAATGCTGCTATCTCGGCTCGCCTTCCTTACATGATGGCGACGTCGCGCTTTGCGCACTGCCTCAAAATCATGGGCCGAAGTATGATCGGTTCGTTTGCGGATAAATCGAGTGTCAGCAAAGAGCTGAACGACTGGATTTATCAATATGTGAACGAAACAGAAGGCGCCAGCCAAGCCATGCGGGCAGAAAAACCGCTCCGCAAGGCCCAGGTTGTCGTGGAAGAGGTGCCGGGACGTCCTGGTTCTTACCACGCCGTGGCGCATCTTCAGCCGTGGCTTCAGTTTGAAGAGCTCACCACCTCCATGCGGATGGTCGCTCGTATTCCGTCTGCGGGCTAATGGATCTCCGAGCAGCCGAACGCGATTTGAAAGACGCGGCCGGACGCTCGGGAGCCGATCAAGATAAAGGTGCGCCTGCCTGGCGGGTGCACCCATCAACGGCCTGGTCCGTTTTGGCCGATGTCAGCGAGCCGGCCGCTTTTTATTTCCTCTTCGGATCGCAATCTGACCAAATGACCGCGAGGCAGGCGTCGCGAGCGCTCGCCCATCTCATCACGGCGATTGATGACGCAATTAACGATGCTGTCTTCGAAATTGTCAGCCATCCAAAGTTCACAGCCCTCGAAGGACGTTGGAGAGGTCTTCAGTGGTTATCCAACACGGCAAGCCTAGCCAGGCCAGGCGACAGGCCCAAGCTGAAGGTGCTCAACGCCTCCTGGGCGGCCATCAGTCGTGACGTCGACGATCACGATGACCTGTTCCAGACGGCAACGTTCAATCTTCTCTATAATGAAGAGTTTGGTCGCGCAGGGGGTGAACCGTACGGATTGATAGTCTCCGACCACCACTTTTCGCACAGACCCAGCGGTGCCCAGGACGACGTTGGAACATTGCGGGCGCTCGCGCAGATCGCTTCGGTATCCTTTTGTCCGATCGCGGTAGGGGGATCACCTTCGCTCTTTGGCATCGATCATATGGGAGAGCTTGATCGCCGCGAAGACATTCCTGCCTCATTTGATTCTGCAGAGTATCAGTCCTTGCGGCAGCTCAGGAATGATCCGTCCAGTCGGTTTTTGGCGTTTCTCGCTGGTTCGATGCTGATGCGCGATCGCTTCGGCGAGCAGGCTGCGCGCGATATGGGTACGCAGTACAGGGATCGCATTCCTAACGACCCGTCTCGAATGGCCTGGGCACCTGCCGCTTTCGCGCTCGCTCATGTCACGATCAGGGCGATCATCAACTACAACTGGCCCGCGGCGATCAACGGAGCTGTGTCCAACAGATACGGTTCGCCAGCGACTGTTGATCCAGAAGGTGGAGTGCTGACGGGGCTGCCCAACTTCACCTTCCATGAGGGCGGAGCAGGGGATTGGCAAAAAATACCCGTTGAGGTCTATCTCAGCCGAACCCAGGAGACGCAGCTCAATGCCCTAGGCTTTATCGCGCCGAGGCCCTGCGCCTATACGCAGTATGCGGCGCTTCATGCGTGCCCCTCTGCTTATGCCAGCGAAGGTCGCGCTGAGATCTCGAAAGTCGGCGCCTTTTTGCCGAACATCATGAGCGTCGCGCGCTTTGC
>CAWUIJ010000161.1:0-5744 GCA_963922235.1 uncultured Parvularcula sp.
GTCGTCTCATCGGGCGCGACCATTCCTGCGCGCGCACCGGCCTCAATCGAGAGATTGCAGAGGGTCATCCGCCCCTCCATCGACAGGGCACGGACAGCTTCGCCTGCATATTCGAGGACAAAGCCAGTGCCGCCGTCCATGCCGAGCCGCGCGATGACGGCGAGCGCCATGTCCTTGGCGGTCACGCCAGGCGCTGTAGCCCCCTCGAACATCACGCGGAGGGTTTTGGGTTTGCGTTGGAAGAGGGCCTGCGACGCCAGCACATGGCCGACTTCCGTCGTGCCAATGCCAAAGGCGAGCGCGCCAAACGCGCCGTGGGTGCTGGTGTGGCTGTCACCGCAGACGACCACCGAACCGGGATGGGTTCGGCCAAGCTCCGGACCCACCATATGAACAATCCCGCGGCGTGGATCGTCGAGATCCAGAAGCTCAATACCGTGCTTCTGGCAATTGGCACGCAGGGTATCCACCTGATTTTCAGCAGCTGCGGTGGCATAGGGAAGACGACCCTCCGCATTCGCAGGAAGTGTAGGCACCGAGTGATCGATGGTCGCCAACGTCAAATCAGGCCGACGGACACGCAAGTCACGTTCAGCCAGCACCTGAAAGGCTTGCGGACTGGTCACCTCGTGAATGAGATGCAGCCCAACATGCAAAATAGCGGGGCTGTCCGGCGCTTCCTCCCTGACGAGATTCCGCTCCCAGACTTTATCAAACAGCGTTTTTCCGGTCACGCGTCGGCCACCACCCGGTTCGATGCACCAGCCACCAGTGTACGGAGCTGGTCATCGGTGATATCGTGATGCTCATCCGCCAGCACTTTGAAGGCTGAGAAGATAGCGTCGCGCATATCGACGGGGACCTCGTGGCCGAGTTCTTCGAGCCGCGCGAAAAGGGCGTGCTTGCCGGAATGTTTGCCTAGAACCAACGCACTCACTGGCGCACCGACGTCTTCGGGCTCCATGATCTCGTAAGTCTTCCGGTTGCTCAGCATACCGTGCTGGTGGATGCCAGCCTCGTGGGCGAAGGCATTCCGTCCGACGACGGCCTTGTTCCGCTGCACCTTCTCGCCGGTGATGTCTTCGAGCGTGCGGGAGGCGTTGTAGAATTTGGTGGTGTCGATATTGGTTGCCACTTCGTAGGTATCGCGGCGTGTGCGCATCGCCATGACGACCTCTTCCATCGCACAGTTGCCTGCGCGCTCACCAATGCCGTTGATCGTGCACTCGATCTGCCGGACGCCGGCGCGTACAGCAGCCAAGCTGTTGGCTGCCGCCATGCCGAGGTCATCGTGGCAGTGGGTCGAGAAGATGACGTCATTGCCGGGTTCGACCGCTTCGATCAGATAGCGGAAAACCTCAAACGTTTCTTCGGGCGTGAAGTAACCGACTGTATCCGGAACGTTCAATGTGCCTGCGCCCGCTTCCGTCGCTGTTTTCAGGCATTCGGCGAGGAATGTCTTCTCTGTCCGCATGGCGTCTTCGGCGGAAAACTCGACATCGTCAAAGATCTTCCGCGCATAGCGCACGCCGTGATCGATCGCATCGAGAATCTCGCCTTTCCGCATTTTGAGCTTATGCTGACGGTGGGTTGGGCTGGTGCCGATAAAAACGTGGGCACGTTTGCGCGGTGCACCGTCGAGGGCTTCTGCGGCGGCATCGATGTCCCGTTCCGTGACGCGGGCGAGGGAGCAGACGATTGGGCCGTCGGCTTCTTGTGCGATCGCTTTCACGGCTTCGGCGTCACCTGGCGACGCTGCGGCGAAGCCTGCTTCGATGACGTCCACTTTGAGATCGGAAAGCGCGCGGGCCATGCGCAGCTTGCCTTTCATGGTCATCGAGAAGCCGGGGCTTTGCTCGCCATCGCGGAGTGTTGTGTCAAAAATTCGAACGGTGTCGGTGGGTGTATACGTCATGGTTTCGGGGGCTCAGTAATTCGCTAATTCGGGTAAGAAGCCTTCCTCGCGGAGGGCGAGGATGATGCGATCCATATGCTCCGGACCCGTGGCCTCGACCGAGATGTCGAGGTGGGTTTCCTTCGCAGGCAGATCATTGAAGACCTTGTGGTAGGCAACATCGATGACGTTGCCCCCTGCTGCGCCGATGGCCGCGGAAACCCGGGTCAGCTGTCCCGGCACGTCCATCAGCGCGATTCTAAGTCGCGCGAGCCGCCTTTGCCGCGCGAGATCACGCATCAAGATCGCCGAGAGGAGGCGGGCGTCGATATTGCCGCCGCAAAGGATGCTGCCCACCTTCTTGCCCCGGAAAAGAGACGGGTGAGCCATCATGGCGGCGAGACCTGCTGCGCCTGCGCCTTCGACCAATGTCTTCTGGGTGCTGAGGAGGAGAGAAAGAGCACGCTCGAGATCGCGCTCTTCGACGGTGACGATTTCGTCGACGAGTTCGGCCACGAGTTTTCTCGTCAGTTGACCGACATTGGCCACGGCAATGCCCTCGGCCAAGGTCATGCCGCCGCAGGGGCGAGCGCTGCCGCGCACGGCGTTGATCATACCAGGATAAAGAGAGGCCTGAACGCCGATCACTTTGATGTCGGGCCGCTGCGATTTTGCGACAGCTGCCATGCCGGCAATCAATCCGCCGCCGCCGATGGGGATCACCAGAGTGTCAAGATCGGGTGTCTGCTGCAGCATTTCTGCTGCCACTGTTCCTTGTCCAGCGCATACATAAGGATCGTCGAAAGGATGGACGAGGGTGAAGCCTTTTTCTTCGATCAGGCGTTTGGCCTCGACGCTGGCGGTATCGAAACTGTCCCCATAAAGAACAACGTCAGCGCCGTAGCGCTTGGTCTCTTCAACCTTCACGGACGGTGTATGCGAGGGCATCACAATGGTCGCTTTGATGCCCAACAACTGAGCATGGCGCGCCAAGCCTTGTGCGTGGTTGCCGGCTGACGCTGCGATCACGCCAGCATTCCGTTCCTCTTCCGTGAGGGAAAGGAGCTTCGCCAAAGCCCCGCGCTCTTTGAAAGCGCCGGTGACTTGCATGTTTTCGTATTTCAGGAAGACGTCAGCGCCGGTCTTTTCCGAAAGCTTCGTGCTCGGAAGGCAGGGCGTCATCGCGACATTGGCCCAGGCCTCATTGTCCTTCTCGATGATCGAGCGCCAGGCGCTGTCTGGCAAGCCAAGCGGGTTGCCAACAACAGACGGCTCTTCAGGAGGGGCGTCGTCAAATGACGGCGGCATGAGGTATCTCCTTCCACCGGCTTGGCTTTTCACGGCTTCGGCGTTCAAGGCGAACGGCGCGCACATTGTGCAGCCGTTCAATCTGAAGGCGGAGGGTCTCAATCGAGCGGTTGTTGCCGGTCGGTGAGACCTGCACGCGTGTTTCGACGCCGCCCTCGGTCTCTTCGACCAAAAGTGAGCGCACGCTCCAACCGCGCTGCTCGATCACGGTCCAAACGCGGCGGAGGGTACCGTTCACATCATCGGAATCGATCGTGAACGTCTCAATCGTGGCGCGCCTTGTGTTCGGTGTCAGGGCAATGCTCATGGCTTATCCCTCCAACATTTCACTGTTGGACTTGCCTGGCGCGACCAGTGGCCAGACGTTTTCTGCAGGATCGATAATGGCGTGCATCAGGATCGGGCCTTCTGCCGAGAGGAGCCGATCGATGGCGCCAGCAACTTCACTTCGCTTACTGATCGTGAAAGCTTCAATGCCAAAGGCCTGCGCGACCACGGCGAAGTCTGGGTTATCGGAGAGATCGACCTCGGAGAAGTTGCCGTCGAAGAAGAGCTCTTGCCACTGACGAACCATGCCGAGGCGCGAATTGTTGAGGACGATCACTTTCAGAGGAATCTTGTACCGGTTGAGGGTCGCAAGCTCCTGGATGTTCATCATGACGCCGCCGTCGCCATTGATAGAGACGACGGTGCTTTCGGGTTCAGCCAGCTGAGCACCGATTGCGGTTGGCAAGCTGTAGCCCATGCTGCCGAGGCCGCCCGATGTGAGGTGGGCTTGTGGACGCGAGAAGTGGCAGTGTTGGGCCACCCACATTTGGTGCTGGCCGACATCAGGGACGCCAACGAAGCCGTCACCTGCCGCGACGGAGAGATCCCGCAAAAGGCCTGGTGCGAAGATGCCTTCGCCTGGCGCGTCGTAGCGTGCTTGGAACTCTTCCTTCCGGGCACTGTTGAGTTGGGTCCAAGCGTCAATCGCACCTGGCTCAGGCCGCAAGGTCTCGATCGCGGGAATCAACTCGCCCGCCACCGCGACATCGGCGTGGCGCAGCTTGGAGATCTCACTCTTGTCGCGATCGAAATGGATGACGCTTGCTTTCGGAGCGAAGCTATCGAGGCGTCCGGTCGCGCGGTCATCAAAGCGGCCACCGATATTGATCAAAAGATCGCATTCCTGCACCGCCATATTGGCTGCACGGCTGCCATGCATGCCGATCATGCCGAGGAGCTGCGGGTGGTCCGTGGGCAGGGTGCCCAAACCATGCAGGGTACAGACGGCAGGGATGCCTGAGCGCTCCACCAGCTTCCGCACATGCTCGGTCGCGCCAGCGCGGGTGATGCCGCCGCCGAGATAGAAAAGCGGGCGTTCGGCATCGCGCATCGCGGCTTCAGCCCGCCGCAGGCCGTCTTCATCAAGAGGAACCGGAATCGGGCCATTGCTTTGAAGGGCTTTGCCTTGAGCTTCGGCCTGCTGAACGTCTTTAGGCAGATCAACGAGAACGGGACCTGGACGACCGCTTTCAGCGATCTCAAATGCCTCGGCGATGACTGCTGGGATATCCGCAGGGTCCCGCACGATGTAGCTGTGCTTCACGATGGGCATCGTGATCCCGAAGGTGTCGACCTCTTGGAAGCCGTCCGTGCCCATGATGGGCTGCGCGACCTGACCGGTGATCGCCACCATCGGAACAGAGTCCATGTAGGCGTCGGCCAAGCCGGTCACGAGGTTCGTGGCGCCAGGACCAGACGTTGCCATGCAGACGCCGGCCTTGCCCGTCATCCGGCCAAAGGCAGCCGCGGCAAAGGCGCACGCCTGCTCATGCCGACAGAGGATATGCTTGAGCCCAGCGCCGGTCAGCGCATCATACACAGGCATGATCGCACCGCCGGGATAGCCAAAAATAGTTTTGACGCCCTGGTCCAACAGAGCGTCAATCACCATCCGTGCACCGGTTCGCGGAGCTGTTGAGGTCTCGGCCTCGTCGTCTGATTGAGTAGCAGTTGCGGTGGTCACGGTGCACATCCCATGAATTGGGCAAAAGGGTTCACTTTAGGGGCTTCGTCCTCGTCATCATCGATGACCTCGGGCGCAGCCGGGACGACAGGAGCCGGAGCGTCAGCGACAACCAACGCAGCGGCTAGTTTCTTGTCTTCGACGGTGGTCTTCGGCTCCAGCATGGTTTTAGCCTTCGTCTTTGTTGTTTGCGCCTGGCTCAGCGTTTAGCCAGCTCATCTTTCCACGGAGTTTCTGACCGACCTTTTCCATCGGATGGTCAAGATCAGCGGCCATCATGGCGGTGTAGGCAGGCTTTCCGGCGAGGTTTTCAGAGATCCAGTCCCGCGCAAATGCGCCGGTTTGGATGTCTTTGAGCACCGCGCGCATTTTCTCGCGTGAGTTCTCGTCAACGACCCGCGGCCCTGATTTGAGGTCGCCGTAAGCTGCTGTTTCTGAGATGAAATCATGCATCTTTGCCAGGCCGCCCTCGTGGAGGAGGTCCACGATCAGCTTCAGCTCGTGCATGCACTCATAATAAGCGAGCTCTTC
>CAWUIJ010000162.1:0-5677 GCA_963922235.1 uncultured Parvularcula sp.
GCCGCGGCCGAGTTCGAGCGCGCGCTGATACGTGAGCGCACAAAGGCCGGGCTTGCCTCTGCCCGCGCCAAAGGTCGCGTAGGCGGCAATCCTGGGCTTCGCGCCAAGGATCCCGCTGCGCTGCGCAAGGTGCGGCTGGCGCGACAGGACGGCTACATGGAGCGCCTCAACGAGACCGCACAAGACTGGGTGCCCCATGTGCGCCGCTTGCGGCCGGATGTGGCCTGGGAAGACCTGCTGCGGATCATCAATTGCCCCCTGCCCCCAGATCGCCATTGGACACAAAGCCGCCTACTCCGTGCTGTGAAGGCATATGTGCGCGACGGGTTCCTTCCTGCCGATGTGCTTGGCCGCGCCGGACGGCGCGAAACCGATGACCGCCTGCCTGCCGTCGTGGCGGCCATCAAAGGGTCGGACCCGGATATCACGCTACAAGCGATCTGCGACCGGTTGGAATCCATGCGTGAGCGCACCCCTCGAGGCCGCACCAGCTGGCAACCGTCCTCCGTTAGGATGCTGTTGGAACGGGCGGAGCGACTTGGTCTAATTTCATCAGAATCGGCTCACTCCCGACTGTAACTAGCAGGGACTCATCCAACTGAATCTATCGCTCCAGACGCCGTCAAAAGGTCAAGTGTGCCATTGGTTGCATGGGTTTAGCTGAAACCATCCAAACAATTCGGATCGGTAGCTTGAAGCGCGATCGCGACGACTTAATGCAATAAAATCAAACATTTGCGGCTATCCTGATGCGACTGAACGTATTGGTGCTGTGGATAACTTTCACACTACATTTAGATTCTTCTTGCCGGACTCACTGGATCGTGGCATTCCCATTCTGACGGCAAAACGCGTCAGACACGCTGTACACCGTCAGAATGACCAAGAGCCTCAACAGAGGCCGAGAGTGGGCGGCAGGATATGGATGATCGTAACGTTGGATACGCGCAAGGCATAGGCTCTTCCGACATCGGAGCATTTGCCGACAATCTGGCTGAGTCTTTGGATCGCCAGATGAAGATCGCTTTCGAGCCCGAAGAACGAAAGTCCCTGCGCCGTTTCAGTTCTACCGAGGTCGCCAGCCTCCTGCGCGTGAGCACATCTAACCTGCGCAACCGGCACAAGGACGGCAGCTTCCCGGAAGTGCATACAGACAACCGCGGACACCGGTTCTACACAGCCCAAGAGATTGATGAGTTGCGCGATATTCTGGGGCGCACTGGAAAGAACGCCGAAAACTACCGCCCTGGTCGACGTGAGGGCGATCGCCTCCAGGTGATTTCTGTAGTCAATTTCAAAGGCGGATCGTCAAAAACGACAGCAACGATACATCTTGCACAACGGTATGCCTTGCGAGGCTACCGAGTATTGGTTTTGGATCTCGATCCGCAGGCAAGTCTGACCACCTTTTTCGGCTTTCGGCCCGAGCTCGAGTTCGCCGAAGGCGGCACAATCTATGATGCCGTGAGATATGAGGAACAAGTTCCGCTCTCAGACGTTGTCCAAAAAACCTACTTCCATAAGCTCGATATGGTCCCAGCGGGTCTAATGCTCTCGGAATACGAAACCGAGACGGCAAACGCCCTTGCTCGCCGGGTGCAGCCCATATTTGCGGAGCGTCTCGCCCTAGCGCTTGAGGAAGTAGAGGCGAATTACGACATCGTCCTAATCGACTGCCCACCTCAACTTGGTTTTTTGACTCTTACGGCGTTGGCAGCCTCGACGGGGCTTTTGGTAACCGTGGTACCCGGCATGCTCGACATCGCTTCCATGAGCCAGTTCCTGAAACTTGCTTCGGAAACGGTCAAGGCCGTGGAAGAAGCCATTGGCCGGCGCGTTACCTGGGACTTCGTAAAGTTCTTGATCACGAGATACGAACCGTCGGACGGGCCCCAGACGCAAATGGCGGGCTACCTGAGATCGATCTTGGCCGGACAAGTCATGACTGAACCAATGTTGAAATCTACGGCAATCTCGGACGCTGGTATGACCCAGCAAACCGTCTACGAAGTTGATCCTAGCCAATTCATCAGAAAAACGATTGATCGCGCTTTGACCAGCGTGAACGGCGTTGGCGATGAGTTGGAACAGACAATCCAAATGGCATGGGGGCGTCGCTGATGGCCCGAAACATCTTCAATCAGCCACCAAAGGAAGAGAAGGAGAGCGCGGCCCCCTCCCCTACCCCATCAAAGGCAGCAAAACTGCCAGGTTCTGTTGGCGGATTGCGCGACTCTTTGCGCGAGATTACCGCGAATTCGATCCGTGACATCGAGCCCGACCAGATTGATATGGATGGCCTGCGCGATCGGTTGGTGCTGGAGGATTCCAGCATTGATGAGTTGGCCGAAAGCATTCGCAAGCATGGGCAACAAGTACCAATTATGGTCCGTCCATCAGCGCAACCGGACAGATACCGCATTATCTACGGACGACGCAGGCTTGCAGCGATCCGCATGGTCGGCGGAACGGTCAAGGCGATCGTTCGGACCTTGGATGACGACGCTTCTCTGATCGCACAGGGCCAAGAGAACAACCTCCGACTAGACCCGTCTTTCATTGAGAAATCTATTTTTATCAAAGAGATGCAGGAATCAGGTTACAAGCCAAACGTCATTCAGGATGCTCTCGGCTTGACACGGCAGGGCGTGTCCAACCATCGCGTCGTCATAGAGCAACTGCCAGAAGGGCTTGTACAGCTAATAGGGCCAGCACATGGCATCGGACGACGGCAATGGGGTGACCTGGCCGCTTTCTCGAAAAAGATAGATCTGGTGAACACGGCCAAAGAGGTGATTGCAGCGCTGCCCGACGAAACTCCGAGCGCGGAAAAGTTTCATGCAGTCTACTCGGCTTGCTCCAACAAGGCGCGTAGCGACAAGAAACAAGCCAACGGCAGCCTGACGTCCGTCGTCAAAGATGCACACGGTAGCTCTGTGGGAACGCTGACAGTCGATCAGAAAACGGTCGCCATCAAGATCGCCAAGAAGGACCACCCAGAATTCGGCCAATGGATCGAAGAGCGCGCGGAGGCAACGCTTTTGCAGCTCTTCGAACAGTGGCGGAATGAGAGCGGCTCTGGGTCCTAAGCCCCGAGCCACACAGAGTAACGCGAGCAGAGGAGAAAAGCGAAGACCAGAAAGAAAAGAGCCCCCCAAAGTTTCCCCTGGAGAGCCCTCATCATTCGATTAGCACTTATGATGTAGCAACCTCCAGCAAACCGGTCAAGAGCCACCGATTCGGTGGACCGATTTTTATTACCTTTTTCTGAGCGAAATCTCGGGAAGAGACTGGGAAGTTGTGGGCCGAACGGTCGTCGTGAACAAACCATGGCATTTACAAAACTATCGATCAGAACCGCTGGTGCTGATGCATCACGCGGCTCAATTTCTGCGGCTGAAACCGACATCTGGACCATCTTCAGGGCACTGAGAGATGCACGTAGCGTATTCGGTCTGCGTCCTGGCCATATCCAAACACTTCAAGCCATGCTCAGTTTCTTGAAGCCCGGCCATGGTGAAACGGTTTTCGCGTCCAACGACTCGATTTGCCAGCGCGTCGGCGGAATCGACGAACGGACACTCCGCAGACACATCAATCGCTTCGTCGAACTCGGGTTCATCAAACGCAATGACAGTTCAAACCGGAAGCGCTACCGCGTTCGCTCGTCCAGCGGAGAATGCATCAGTTATGGACTGTCTCTTACCCCCCTCCTCCAACGCGCGAGCGAGCTTATCGCCATCGCACATGAGATGGAGAACAACCGGCGGGATCGGATGTTTGTCCGCAAACAGATCCTAACAAAGCTGGCCCATTTGGAAGAGCATAATCCCAGCAACACATTCATCAACCATGCACGGAGAGCTCTACGCAGGAAGCTGAGCCTTCCCGAATACCACGCGCTGCTCGCCGACACGGACAAAGAATGCCTGACTTTGCATACCCCAGATGACCCACCAGAAACTGTGGAATTGCCCGCCAATGACGGACAAACTGTCCGGCACCAATCTATGTCTGAAGAAGAAAAAAAGGATTTAGATAGCAACATAGGCAATGAAGCTCTGAAACCAGACTTGCTAACCTCAGTTTGCGATCAAGCGACATCGTTCTCCACAGAGAGGCTTAGAAACTGGTTGGACATTGAAAACCATGCTCGAATTCTTGCACCCATGATGGGGATTCACCCAGATACATTCGAGAAAGCCAAGAATGCCGTAGGAGCTCAGAAAGCGTCATGCGCGATCTTCATCATGCTACAACTTGGACAACGCATCAGGGACTTTGGAGCGTATTTTCACAGTATCACCTTGGGCCAACGTCGAGACCAGTTTGATCCAGTGGTTTTGATCAAGCGTCTGTCCAAACCTGCTATGCAAACCGCTTAGTGTCCACCGCGGTGGACGTCTGGCCCGCAACCAGTCCAATGACGCGCGCGCTCTCCACGTGCATCAAAGCGACCGAGCCAAATTACACTAGGGCGATAACGCACGGTCAATGCGTGTTCCTCCGACCCGCTGATGTCCACCGCGGTGGACAGATCAGGCACCAAGTCTCACAACTCACATGCGTGACAGCCGCTCTTCGTCATCCACCACTTCCAAAGAACCGGTATTGTCAATCCAGGCCCACAAAACGATGTTCAAGTCCGATGATGACGCACCCTTCGCAAAACTCTGGATCAGAAGCCCCGCAAACCGATCCGCTATGAGGGCGCGTGCTAAATCCTGTGTCGGCACAGGTTGGCCATCGAGCATCTTCATGCGCCATGCAGGGTCGGCAAGCATCGCCTCGGTCGCGTTATACCGGTCTAGTCCGTCCTGATCGCGGGTATCGAAAATAGGCACAAGGTCGGCATTGTAGGACACCAGGATCGTGGGTTGCAGGCTGCCTACCTGGTTGGCTTCTCTAAGAGCGGTCGCGGGATCCAGCGAGGTGTAGAGGGCAGGGGTGCCCTTGGCATTAAAGCGCCCTCCATAGAGTTCGGCGCCTCGTCCGGACAGAGGTTCACGCGCATAGACCGGGTTCAGGGCGCGATAGAGTGGCCCTGCGTAGCGTCCATCTTTCAGGGGCATCAGGCAAAGACGCCCGCATCGACCGCATCGATGTATTCCAGAACTTGCTGAGCTTTGCCTTCCTGAACCAGCTGCATGGCTGTTCGGCCATCAAAGCCGGGCAGGGGCTCTGACCGGTACCATGCATAGGCCATCAATTCCGAGCCGAAGCGGGGTTCGACTTTGTTCAGCACCTCTACCAATTCGCGCAGGCGGCGCTGCGTTTTGTCCGAACCGATGCGGGCTCGCCTCTGCAGCGCGTCCTTGCCCAAGCCGACGGTCAATGCGATCTCTTCTGCTGATGTGCGTAGTACCGCGGCGATCTTGCGCGGTTCGAATTGCCCGGCTTCAGCAAAGTTCGTGATGTGCATGATCTATGCTCCTACAGTGATACTGACGGTATATAGCGGCAATATTGCTGAAATTCAAGCTGTCAGGAGGTAATGTGACTTCTTTTCCCATGCTAATCCGTAACGCTGCATTGCTCTGAACGAAGCAAATCCTGATTTTTGGGCTTGAGAAGTCGCCGTTGGAGCGCTTTTGCCGATCGAGAACGTCAGATAAGTTATTGATAATATGAGAAAGACTGAAGCAGTCGGACCGGAGTTGCCGATATGGCTTGCCGA
>CAWUIJ010000163.1:0-5677 GCA_963922235.1 uncultured Parvularcula sp.
TCACCCGGCGCTCCTAATCGCATACATCTGAAGGCGGAGGTCTCGCGGTGCTTGGCTCACATGAACAGCGACACCAGCTGAGCGTTCCAGCTCCTGCCAAGCAGGGCTTGTGACATCGACCTCAAAATAAGCGGCTTCATTGTCCGGAGGAAGTTGCCTTGGGATGATCGAAAGCGGCGTGAGCGGAACAGCTGGTACCGCTCCGTGCACTTTCTGTTTGATGGTCTCGACGGCGCTGATTTTGATGAGCTGAGGGAGGTGCTCCATCATCTTTTCGCGTGGTGCTGCGGCGCTCGCAACAAGAACGAAGCTCGCATTTCCGAAGACTGAACGATCAGTCACCTCGCCCGTAAACAAGTTATCGCCCTGGTGCGCCAAGGCAATCGGCAGAACGCGTCCAAGGTTTCGGCGCGCGAGCGCAGCACGGATCGAGGCTAAAACCGACTCAAATGTCGTCGTAAGATCGCCATGCTCATAAGCATCGAGTTGAGGCCGCTTGAAAGCATCTCCACCCGCCTGCGCACTTCCCGAGAATGTCGCGAGCTCCGAAGCCAAACGATAAAAAGTCTGGTAAAGACGTTCAGGGTGCAGAGCATCGAGCGAACCCAGATGTTCGAGCTCAGCTCCTGCTCCATTGAGCAGCTGCATCAGCAAGAAGTCGCGGACCTCGGAGGCGCCACCCGCCGTTGGTGTTCCAAGCTGGGCAGCCTGCGCTTCGGCGCGCTGTTCAACCATGCCTGTCACTTCTTGAAGGAGACGCATGATGCGATCAGACGCTCCGCAGGTCATCACGGTGGGAATGAAATCCTCATCGAGGATCAGCTTTCCGCTGGCCTCCCGCTCAATGATCTTGGCTACGGGGATTTTGGACCAGCCTTGAAGGTCCTCCGCGCTGGTTTTCAGTGAGAGGTTAAGCCGACCCACTTCGATAGGAGGACGTTCGGAAGCATCAGATGCCGCACTGACATCGATCATTTCTGTCAGTGTTCCGCGATACCGTGTGATGGCTTGGTCGTCTTCGGCAGCGAACTCCATGGCACCGGCACGGCGCATCGGAGCTGCAAGATAGACGATGCCGTCGCGAAGATCTTGATCAGGCTCGATCGGAGTCGGCAGCGGAGCCATAAGGCCCGCTTCATCAGCGGTATCGAAGTCTGTTCCATCAGGAAGAAACCCGGCTGCGCGTTGCAAGGACAAACGCCCTTGCTCCAGGGCTTCTTTGTTGATCACGCACTTGGTGAGACCCCAGGCATAGGCGGAAGAAGCGTGTAGCGCTCTTTGCAGTAGCGTCTCGGTCCAACGGTCCGCTTGCTGCATATGCTGGGGCCGAAGAAACATCCCTTCGGTCCACACAACGCGGTTGTTCGTGGTCATACGCGTGTCCTGATCAAGTTTCGGACCCTCTTCACTTTTTCATCTGCTCACTGATGGTGCTACCATCAAGGAGAAAGTCTCGGCGCAAACCGCCTATCCGCCGTTTGGCGACAGGGACAGCAAGTCGCCAAGTCCCGTCGTCGTAATCGCGAAAGCCGACGACAATGCCAATATGCGTAACGTCATTGTCGAGATCGCCTTTGTAAGTGACCTGCTTGGTTGGTTCGACAAACAGCTTCTCCTCACCGACCAGTGCGGACGACAACGCGGTTTCAGGGTCCTCGATCAGGTCGAAATACCCAGCCGTTTGAAAGTCCTCGATATCGCTCAACAGGAAGAGCCTGACCTGCACAGGCGCAGGTGTTCCGTTAGAAGCCGGATTAAGCTGTTCCCCGCCTGCAAAATTGACTGTCAGGGTTCGCGGCTTTTGCGGCACAACAACGGAAGGCGGTTTTGGCGCACATGCCACAAGGACGAAAAGCAACAGACTGAAGCGAAAGACGTTCTTCATTGTGGACCCCCTTCTTGAGCCAGCGCACTCAGGCGCGAGGTTAATCCTCGTCCTCCTGTGTGACACGATCGTAGGCGCTTCGGAAAGCCTGGAACACAACGCCCCTGCCATTCCCCTGCATTTCCTCAGTTAGACGCACCAAAACGTCAGCAAGTGTCTCTTCGGAGGCCTGTTTTCCGCCAAAAGGCAGCTTGATTCCGCTGGCTTGATTCGCTTCAGCTGCCTTCGAGACTTCGCCCAAAAGCGCCTCAAGGGCGGCCCGGGTACCAGCCATAAGGCCAATCTGGTGCTTTTTGATGTCCACGCTGGCGTCGCGAAACGCGGCCGGCCCATCAAGAAATCCAGCCATTGGCTCTTTGAGCATTTGTTCGGCGGCTTGTTCAGCAGGCAAGAATTTCAGTGGACTGTTGTTTTTCGCGCCGATCTGCGTGCGGTCGACTTGGTACTCTTCCTTCACCTTGTCTCGGTTCACCAGAAACTGCGCGTAGTTGAGGACGGCCTGGCGATAGATTTCGCCTGCGCGTTTGAGCACGTCGGCGGGATCCGCATCGGCAAAGGACGACATGGGGAGATTGGCGCCTTCCAAAAAAGGGCTAAGCGAGACGGATCCTTCGACAGTCGGTGCTGGTGCAGTTGCAACAGAACCGGTGTCCTCCCCCTCTGAACCGCCGTCTTCTGAACCCCAAAGATCCGTTTTCTTAGCTGGCGGTGAAGCTGCTGCTGTTCCAAAAGGATCATCTTCGCGGCTTGCAGCGCCGCCTCCATCCCAATCAACGGGAACGTCAGCCGACAGACTTCCTATTGTAGGCTCCCACGACACCACTTGGTCGAGGGTGCTACCGCCTGTATCCTGAGGCACGTGGTGGGCTGTTGCCGCTTGGGGCTGGCTGTTGAGGATGTTGTCGATTGCACTGCCCGTGAAGCCTGGACTTTGTGGAGCCGGAGACGGAGCGGCCGCCCCTGGGAAAGCGTTCGGTGCAGGTTGAGCAGGCGGGACGCTTCCAAAGGGTCCCGGATCAGGGGCACTCTGAAAGGCAGGCGAGACAGCTTGGCCGCCGAAAGGATCCGGCGCAGGCCCTGTGGGGGCGGCCGGTTGGTCACTGACAGCTTCGATCGCCATCACAAACAGCTCACCGAGAGCCACGGACTGACCTGGTGTGACCATCATGGGCTGCTGAGGAGTGAGGCGTTGCCCAGCGACGAGTGTCCCGTTGGTCGATCCAAGATCACTCACAAAAAGATCCGCACCCCGCGTAAAAAACTCGCAATGGGCACGAGAGATCGACTTATCATCGATTTGCCAATAGCCCTGAGCGCCCAGCTCCGATGGTGCTGGACGGCGACCAATACGGATCATTGCCCCGGCGAAGGGCCTCTCCTCTACCGGCCGCTGCGAAGGATCATCTGATCTTCGCAAGACGAGCTTGATCGACGCCATCTAATCCGCGCTAGTAATCAGAGTAATCAGTAACTTCGTCACCGAAGCCGGTGCCGGATGGGAGGTGGGTGATGTCGATCTTCTTAAAGAGGCATGTCATCCGTTCGACATAGCGCCCATCTTCAAAATCCAGCTTAATGGACTTAATCACCACCTCTTCGAAGGCGAATTGGTAGACGATGGCATCCATCCCGGTCGTCGCGTCGGCCTTGAGGAAGTCGAACTCCACCTTATCGATCGTCATGCCATTGCTGGCATGGGACAATAAAAGCGGCGTCGCCTGGTCGGCCAGTCTGACCACATCATAGCCAGAATAGATAGCTCCGCCCGAGAGCGTTCCCGTGGATGCCGATGCATCATGGTCGATCCCAAGATTAACCGACAACACATCCGCCCATCCCACATGCGCGGTTTCGCCAACGCTGCCTTGCACATCGCCGTGTTTCATGAAAATACTCATGATTTGGACCTTTCGTGATCGTCAGCGTAGCGCGCCAATGCTGCTTTGAGAACATCAGCGCCAGAACCGCCCTGCCCAAGATCTCTTCCGAGCTCCGCGCAAGCATCATAGCCTAAAAACGGGCGCCCCATATCTCCTTCTGCACCTGCGAGCGCCAAAGCACAGACCCCGGCAATTCCGGTCATAGCATCGTCGGGGGGCACAGGATCGCGGTCTGGAGGCGCGAGAGACGCGCCGCTCCAAAAAGCAGCCATTCCGGCCCATGCGCCGGGGCCATTCATCTCTTCGGCGTCGGCCGCCGCTTGCGCTTGATAACGCAGAGCGTCGTCTTGGGTGCGCACCCAGTCTTCGGCATAAGCGAGAGCTTTTGACGCAACCACTTCCATACCAGTGATCCGACGCGCCTCCTCCTGACCCCGCGCCCAGAGGCAGATCAACCAAACGGCTTCTCGTTTCGGCAGCATGAAGAGAAACATCTTCGCCAGATCGTCGAAGGCCTGGGCATTGGTCAGTGCTGCTACAATCGTGTCGGCACTTGTTGCACGATCGATAGCCCGTAGCGACTCAATGCTCGCCTGCGCATGATCTGCCACCAGCGTCACATAAGGTACACGGAGCTTTGGGTAGGTCTGCTGCTCTGCCATCAGTTGATCATGACGATGCCGCCCTTAAGGGTCAGCATGCCTTTCCCTGACACTTCCGTCATCGCGCCATCGATCTTGACCATGCCCGACGCTTTGATGTCGACGGATGCTGTTCCTTTCAACATGATCTTGGTCGCTTTGAGCGTGATTCCCATGGGGTCCAGGATGATCTGAGAACTGCCAACTTTCAAAGTGATTTTTTGCTTCGCTTCGAGTGTGCTGGTCTTGCCAATGGAGACCTTTTGGTCACCCTTACTGACCGTAAGTTTGTGATCACCCGAATCGACCGTGACCACTTCATCGCCCTTGGCCACCGTCGCTTTGCGATCGCCCTTTTCGATCGTGGTCGTCTCGTTTCCGTCCAGGACAGTGATCTTGCGATCATTCGTAACCTTGAGCGTATCATCGTAATCGACAACCCGTTCGAAGTCCTTACCGCTATAGAAGTAGACAAGCTCCTTATCCGGCTCATCGACGAATTTGAGCTCAATGGGCTTGCCCGATTTGTTGGGGCTCGTGATGGATCGCCAACCGGATACAACTTTGTTGTCCGGAAGCTTGTAAGGTGGACGATTATCGGCGTTGTAAGCGCATCCCACAACGATCGGCCGATCGGGGTCGCCTTCAATGAAGTCGACCAACACCTCCATTCCAACGCGCGGAATGAACTGTGCACCGATATTTGGGCCGGCCCACTGCTGGATGCAACGGATCCAACAGCTGGCGGTGTCATCCGGTTTCGCGTCGCGATCCCAGTGGAACTTCACCTTGATGCGCATATGCTCATCGGTGTGAACATCCGCACCAGATGGGCCGACGACGACCGCCGTTTGAAGGCCTGGCATCAGTCGCCGGGGCGGCTCCGGTGGTATGAACGTGCTCGTCGATGGAATGGCGACAAATTGGTTCGTGTAGGCCCGTCTTTTTTTGCCATCGGCCTGGGACTTGTCGGTGCCCTGTAGCAAGTTAGAGAAATCGTGCTCTGCCTCAATGATGACAGCGTCGGCAGCAGCGAAGCCTTGGGGCGGCTTGTCGAAAGAAATCGTCGCGCCCGGTGCAAAATGAAGATAGGTGCTCTCACCACTGACGCGATCGGCGGCGACTTCTTCCCCTTCCATCTTAAGCGCGCTCAACGTCATCCCGGCATCACGCTTCAGATGACGGCCGGGATAGATGTACCGAGATGAATTCGCGAAAGCGAGGTCCTTGCCCTTCGCTGCACCCTTGGTGAGCAAGTCCTGCGTCGGTGT
>CAWUIJ010000164.1:0-5631 GCA_963922235.1 uncultured Parvularcula sp.
CTGATTAGCCCAAACGCCGAACAGATGAATGCAACGGTCGGCCCATTGCCCGCCAGCAAAACCGTCCTGCTATGTTGCCAAACCGCACCTACGTCCGACCAGGTCGCCGCGTTATCCGATTTAAGCATCCGTTCGCAGATTTCGGCATAGGCCTTGGCCACGGCCACAACGAAGACTGTGCCAAACAGCAAAACCGCTCGACGGCCAGGGTCTTCGATCGGAGAATGCATGGCCATGAGCACTGCCATGACGGAGATCGAACCGTAGACGACGCCAAAAGCGGCTTCATCTATTTGACTGACTTGTGTCGTCATCAGACCACTTTGCGTCATAGTGAGAGCCGTCACAGAAAGGCTTATTCTTAGACAAACCGCAGCGGCAGAGCGAGTACTTGGTTCGGCTGGCACCCGCTCCATTGAATTCGGCTTCAAGCAACACATTGGTTACGTGGTATGGACCATCCTTTTCGACCTCGATGGCGACGTTTCCAGTCGTCATATGTTGTGCGGGTTGTTCGCCGACCGAAACCCGCAAGGCACCTGATGGGCACGCGGCAATCACATCAAGAATACCCTCAAGCGTGCCGTTCTCCGGTTGAATCCAAGGCTTTTTGCTGGGGTTGAACACCGAGACTGCACGCGCTTGGCACTGGGCGGCATGTGTGCACAGGACCGGGGTGTAGCTGACCGTCACAGACACGCCATTGACAGCGCCGGAGTAGTTAATTGGTGTATTGCGCAGGCGATTGTGGTCTGGTGCACTGGAAAAACCGACCTTCGCATGCGCGCCATCGCAAAACGGTTTGTTTGCTGAGGCGCCGCACCTACAAAGCGCAACTTTGGGTTTGTCTGACAGATCGGCTTCGACAGAACCGGACAGGTTGGGAGGTGTTTCAACAATCAGTGGTCCATTCTCGGCCGGTGATATCTTGGGAATCTGTGTCATAGCTAGCTCCTGCTTGAGTTGGCTCTTTGCGGGTTTTTGGGCGTCAATCCTGGTGCTGGATGTCTTTTCGAAGGAGTTGCGCCAGTACTTCGTCCAATGCGGCTAGATCATCCGCTTGAAAGAGGTCTTTGGTTTCCGGGTCCCAGGCTTCCGGCCACTTTCCAACTCTAAGAGTACCACGCAGGTCCGCTCCAAAATGGGGTGTAAGCGTCTTTTGACTTTCCAGCACATTTGCGCCCGCGCGACGACCAGGAGTTGCCGCCAGCATGACCAACGGCTTGCCCTGCCACAGCTTCATTTCAATCCAGCTCATCCAGCCAAAGATGTTTTTCCACGCTGAAGTAATAAACCCATTATGTTCGGCGAAGGAGACTAGGATTGCGTCCGCCTCGCCAATTTTCGTGAAGAATGTCTGCGTCAGCTCTGGGATGCCACCGTCGCGTTCGCGATCGATGGAGTAGATCGGCATCTCAAAATCGTTGGGGCCCAACACCTCGAATTCGGCATTTTCCGCAATTCCCTCCTGCAGGCGAGAGATGGCAAAGTCGATGAGTGACCGATTGATGGATTTTCGGCTGTTGGAAGCAGTGAAGGTGAGAATTTTCATGGTGCGTGTTCGTCCACTTTAGGCTGTCAGTTAAAGGAATGAAGGTTTATCAAACGCTTGGAATGCGTATGCGTCGTCTGCGGCAGCGAACCCTTTGACCCGGTCATCAAAGAGTGCCCGGTCATGGCCTTTCTGTAGGCCTTGCGGGGCGGGGTCCTGCTCCAGGCTGTAGGAAAGGTTTGAGAGGTCGTCCTTTTGTGCAAACAGTACCGGTAGAAAGTTCTCGAACGTGCCGACCTCAATCACGTTGTGTCGCTGCCATGCTTCAAAGAACTCTGGCCCGAACTCAGAAGACAATTGTTTGTTCAGGAAACGCGCGATTGGGTTGTTTGCGCTCGTGCCGATCACAATCTCATAATGGTAATGCGCGCCGAGATGCACATCGCCATCGTAGGCGTCACGAAAATGGATCCTCAGCATCATGACGGATCCAAAGACAGGAAGTGTCTTACCCATGGCCCAGCCATCAGGCCCGACATAATGAACCTGTAGCGCTGCATCGACGGGATACTTCCAACCATGTTTGTCGTATTGCATCGCCTCGCGAATGTGGATTTTGGTGCCGCGTTGCGGTGTCCCGTCGCTCGCCGTTTTTCCCTTTAGGGTGGCGCTTAGATGATCCCGCGGATGCCACAAAAGATAGCCGGGAACCTGACGGCCTTTGTAGCCGGGAGTGTCAGGAAGAACGACTGAAAGCCGAGTGAAATTCAGAAACCACCAGTGAATCATCTCGGCCCGTACCCCGCGCAGAAGCGCATGGTTCAGAACGACGCTGAACTGACCGTTGGGGCGTTTCTGAATATCAAAATACGCACTCTCATTTGGTTTCAGCGCCCAGCCGAAATCACGGGGAGCAGGCATTTGGAATTTCGTCATGGCGCGCGCTTACCGAACCACATGCGCTTCAGCAGCCCGTCTTTCAGGATAGAATGGTGGTATATAGCTGCGGCAACATGAAGCGCGATCAATGCCGCAAGTAGCTTTGAGATAATCCCATGGGCCACGCGGGGGCCAAATGTTGCGAGTTCCGCCGGTAAGGCTACGGCTGCTCCACCGTACACAATCGGAAAAAGGCCTAGTCCAAGCGCCGTTGTCAAACCCGTCAGCACCATGCCCGCGATCAACAGATAGAACCCCCAATGTGTCCAGCGCCCGAGCCGATCAAGCAAATCGTAGCCCGTCTGGGCGTGGGGCGGATGGGTGCTGCGCAGACGGGTCAGGAGTCGCAAGATCAGCAGTACACCAATGGCCATGCCAACGGCCATATGACCGGCGAGGCCCTCAACTTTGTCAGGACTATCAGGCGGCATATTAGCAAGCAGAAGTCCACCGGCGGCTAGCGCCATAAGGATCATGAGCGCCATAAGCCAGTGAAGAGTAACGAGAAGCGGATGATACTTTTGCATGAGATTAAGTCCGTCGGTGTGGTGTCAGAGAAAGGAAAACATTTATTAAGAAGGCGCTGGCGACCAATCGAGTACGCTCGGCCATGAGGTCTCTGGCGTGCCGATGGGCTGATCGAACAGAACACCCGGCCGATTGCCGGCAAGATCCTCGAGCTTGGGGTCAATTGTTAACCTATAAGCCATGTTCCGCCATGGCGTGCGTGGTGTGAACAACCAGCCCGCCTCGCCCAGATCCAAGTCGATGCGACCGGGCACTGGCGCTCCGTCGAGGGTAATTACGCGAAGCCTGTAGGCCAGCGAGAGATGATCGACGGGCCCATCGAACATGACTTTCAGCGGTGCACGCGTCCCTACCTTGGGCATGGTCAGCTCCCATTGCGATGGCGATGGTGATGAGAGGTCTGCCTCGGCTGCTTCAAACGTCACGCGGTGAGACGTCGCCAGCTTGCACCCGCGCGCATCCCGCGCGGTATCTAAAACCTGCAGGTGATATGTTTCTCCAGACACCAGTGCACGTCCCAGAGCCAGGTTCGCTTGCAAGCCCGTCTTCACTCGACCCGGATCCAGCAAGAGAGTGAGGCGTGTTCGGTCCGCAGACCAAAGATCGTAGCGGTTCGGTAGAAACGCGCCTTCGACGACGCGGCCCTTATCATCCAGCAAGTCAATGGCTGGCAGTATGTCGTCCTGACCCATCGGACCAGAAAAGTAGATATAGAAGCGCAGAAGGTTTTCGGGCAGCGCGGTCCCGCTGGGATAGACGTCCGATACTGTGGTCTGAGCCTCTTTGCAGGCGCTGGTAGGACCCGCCGCCAAAGCGGCGGCGAGTCCGGCTATGAGGAACAGCCGCATTATTGCTCAATCAGCTCCGGAAAACCCTCTTCGGCCTTCAGAAGGTTGTGAAAGCCTTTAATGCCTTGGCCCATTTGGTTGTCGGCATAGACATAGTCGGGGAAGTCATATTCAGAAATAAAGTCACTCAGCCGAAGGTAGACACCTTTGCGGATCGACACCAAATCCATCGCGCCAGTATCCAGGTTGCGCTTGAGCGCCAACAGGAATTGCGGGTCTTGATCCGCTGCCTGATAGACCCCGCTCATAGGTGTTTGGATCGTCTCAACGCCCGCTTCCATTCCCATGCTCACCGGCTCTGCAAGTCCGGGCGCATTTGCGGCAGCCGCAACGGCTTCAAGCGGGATCAGATTGGCTTGAAGTTCGCGATTGACGACCATTACGAAGGGCGAGGCGTTTCCTTCCCGATCATAGACATCGAAAGACAGGACCTCGAGCGGCGTATTCCCATATCCAAGCTCAGCGATGGTATCGCCCGTGACATGGGCGCCGTCCGTCAGATTCGCAGTCGGCAGCGTCACTAGCGGTGTGCAGGTGTAAGCAGCAACAACCGTTTGCACACCATCCAGATCGACAATCTCCATCGCACGGATTGGCGCGCGCGTTTCCATTTGGTCATGTACAGCGTGATAGATTTCGACGCTGGTGGACTGCGCGGCCTCACCGAACGGATAAGATATCTGGTTCAAGGTCGATGCAAATTCGCCGGTTGACAGACCCGAGACGAACAGCGTGCCGTCAACATAGTCCAAATCCGTGACGGTCAGCGATGCCAATGGAATGTCCCGCCAAAACGTCACGCCATCGTCGGGAGCCGTCGCGAGTTCGGTGCTAGTAGATGGCATGACCGAGAGATCAAGCGGTGTGATCGTTCCATCGGGCGTGACCATGACCAAAGCAGGTGTTCCCGCCGCACTGAGCGACACGAAGGCCGCCTGCGTAGCGGGATTCACGGCTAGATCGTTGAACGCGATCTCGGTCTCGGCGACGCCCAAGGTGTCTGCCAGCACTCTGCTGAAGCCTTCGAAAGTGTAGACGGCCGAGGCGGTCGCCGGCTCTGCCTCCGGCAGCGTGTAGGCGTGGATCTTCGCACCTGCGCTATCGGCCACGAAGAGAGTTGTCGGATCGGCAAACTCCAGAACGGTTGCCGATTGTGGCACCTCGGCAAATGCGGTCTGCGCCGTGGCAAGCGCCGTCGCTCTGGCGAGATATGCGATAAGTTTCGACTTTGGCATTGCGCCTTCCTCCACGTTGCGAGGCGCCGTCCCGGAAGATCACTGTAGGTTTAGATTGCCCGGAGAGAGACACTTCATTATGTTGATATTATCAACAAATGATAGAACGTAGACCATGTCAACTAAAAAAAGTGCGGCGCCAGATATCGAGGTTGGGCAGCTGGTCGATCGCTTTATGAGGCACATTCACGCCGACCTAGGTCGTAAAGCGCCAACCTTTGACCCAGAAAAAGTCGGCCCCGCTGGCGGTATGGTACTTATGGCGCTTGCTGATCATGAACCTGTAGCAATCCACGAGTTGGTACGGACTATTGCCCGAGACAAAGCGCAAGTAACCCGGCTTTTACAGTCGCTGGGCACCAAGGGATTGATCGAAAAATCGCAATCACCCGTCGATGGCCGAGTATGCGTTTTGCAGTTGACCACCAAGGGTCAAGAGACGGTCACGCGGCTAAGGTACGCGTTAGCTGAGACGATAGATGGCCTTCTCGAGCCGTTGAGCACACAGGAGCGAGACAATCTTAAGGTTCTTCTGAGGAAAGCGTTTGGGACTTAGCCTGTAAATCTCGGCCCTTAGCCGACAGAGGTG
>CAWUIJ010000165.1:0-5618 GCA_963922235.1 uncultured Parvularcula sp.
GGTGTGACTGTGTACGCTTTTGGGGAAAAGTGCCAGGCGGCCTGTAAGCCGGGTTCTGTCCCAGAGCCCCCTGAAGAGCCCCTTCGGACGACCATTCATCTCATGGCGAGCGCTTGCACGCTCGCTCCTGCAACCAACCCGGACGGCTCAGCCTGGCGGCGGGCCTGCACGCTCATGTGGCCTCAAGGACCCAAGAGAGCGCGCACGCCGTCCCTATTCGGTCTTGCTCCGGGTGGGGCTTGCCTTGACCCGAGGCCGTTGCCGGCTCGGCGGTGCGCTCTTACCGCACCTTTTCACCCTGACCTCCTGAAGGAGGCGGTCTGGTCTCTGTGGCGCTTTCCCTCAGCTCACGCTGGCCGGGCGTTACCCGGCACCCTGCCGCCAGGGAGCCCGGACTTTCCTCGGGGACGCCGAAGCATCCACGCGGTCGTCTAGCCGCCTGACAAGATAGAGATGATGCGCCCGGGCGCCGTTGTCCACGGAAAAAATCGGCGGCTTTAAGAAGGATCCACGGATGAGCCGATAGCGCCGCGGCGGAAATCCGAGGGCGTCTGCCCGGTCCAGCGCTTAAATGCCCGCCGAAAGGCGCGTGCCTCGGAATACCCCGTAAGCGCAGCGACAGTCTCTGTATCGATCTCGCGATTGCTTAAGTACTTCTCAGCAGCCGCCTGGCGAACATCGGTAATGAGGTCTTGCAGCGATGTTCCGTGTTCAGCGGCCAAGCGCTGGGCCGCGCGCAAGCTCATGTTCACGCTTTGCGCCGCGGCCAATGCACTGAACTCTCCCCGAGAAGCGTTTTGCACGATACCCTCTCGCAGGCGCTGGACCTCGACCGAGAGGCCTTCACGATCGGCGAGGCGCAGACCCTCTTCAAAATAGCGCTCAATGAAAGTGAAGAGCTCGACATCCGCCTTCCGAAGCGGCTGGTCGAGGCTGGTGCGATGCAAGATCACGGCAGGTTCCGCTTGGCCAAAGGCGATCGGCACTTTGTAGAAGTCTTTATAGTGATGAAGTGGGCCATGGGGATTGTTGGTGAGCTCGATCCGCTTCACCGCATTCTCCAGCCCCAATACCTCACGCACAAACCGGACAACCAACCCCATGCCGAGCTCAGCACCGCGACCGTCCTCGGACTCGTTACGGGGATGATAGCACATGAACTTGTACTCATCATCATGCTCCGTAAACGTCATGACCATCATAGGTGAATAGACCAAACGGTTGCGGGCAATCCGGGTCAGTGCGAGCCTCAGGCTTTTCGCGAACTCCGCCCCAGTGAACAAAGCACCAAACATCGTGTAAGGAGCAGATGTTGCCATACTGAGAGATATCACTTCATCTGGAAAGCGCTCTTCCAAGATGCTCCAAACCAGTTTCGGGAACTCTTCCGAATGCTGCCCATTAGGATCGAAGAGGTCGTAACCCTTCATTCCCGTTCTTGCTTCAATCGCCGAAAGCGGAAGCCCCCGGCCGACCGCATAGGCCACCAAGCCCGACATATAGCTCGAGCGCGCCGATTGTCCGAAGCTTGAGCGGATTGAAGCCGTATCCGTGGACATGAGATCGCTCCTCAGCAGCTCAACCGCACGCCCCATGCGATCGTTGCCAGCCTACTCTCACCCAAAGTGTACACAGCGGTTCATGAACTCGTCCCGGACGAAAGCCGACAGAATTGAGAACAAGGGTACAAATCACGACGGAGTGCAGCGTTTGATCGCTCAGCACCGCCCTCTATAGCGAGGTAAACTCTACCCTTTTCCTTGTGTCCGAGAGGCAAGCCCGCGAAGGACAAAAGGCCCCAAGGGAACACGCCTTCAGGGACAATTGGCGACGCACCCTTAGCGCCGCGGCTTGGGAAGCTCCCATTGGAAGAGGATGGCCGCTCCTCTGAGGGCAAATGCCGCCAAGCACCCGCCGAGAAAGGCGAAAGGTTCGGTCCCTGGAACCGCGCTCAACAGTGCAAAGACCCCTCCGCCCAAAAGCGCGGCGGTTGCGTAGATGTCTTCCTTGAGGATCAGCGGCTCTCGGTTGGCGACCACGTCCCGCAAAAGGCCGCCAAAGGTGGCCGTGATGATCCCCATCAGGAGCATCACCACGATGTTGAAGCCAAGCTCGGCCGCCTTTGCCGCACCAGCCACAGCAAACAGCGCCAATCCCGCCGCATCGGCCCAACGCAGCGGCTTCCAGGCATCAATCGCTGTTGCTGCAAAAAACGCCGCGAGCCCGCCTGCCAAGGCGAAAAGCAGCGCCCAGGTATCCTCCAGCCAAAAGACCGGCACATCGAGGAGCAGATCTCGCAACGTTCCTCCGCCTACCGCGGGCAGGAATGCGAGCATGATCACGCCGAAGAGATCCATATCTCGCCGAACCGCTGCAATGCCGCCTGAAAGCGCGAACACGAATGTTCCCGCGCGATCGGCGAACAGGAGAAAGAGTTCAGGATCCAAAGCGAAGCTCCACGTCAGGCGGCGCTTTGGGATAGAAAGCCTTCCTGATCAATCGTTTCATGGTGAAGCCAGTCGACGACGCAGCCATCACCGCACTTATTCGATTTTTCTTTGAACCGAGCAGCCGGGTGCGACGACCAACGGTTATCTGACACCAAGGAGGCTCAAGTGCCCAATCTGCAACGCGCCGAGTACATCAAATTCAACGGCTGGTACCTACCAACCGGTTTCGAGCCGCAAGGTTCTGCCAGTGAGGGCTGGAAGTTTCATATCACGGCGCAAGAAGAGGACGCGCAGCAATTGCTGGACTGTGTCTGCGAGAATGTCCTTGTGCCGGACCGGGTCATGCATAAGTTTTGGCCAAACACAAATCCTATAACGGACGAAAACGATACCAATGGCGGAAAGTGGTTTGTCGTCTATCCCAACAGCATCATGCACGCGTTCCGCCTTTGCGCAGAGATCACGTCAACGATCCGCATGATGGGCTTTCAGCCCAGTGGACTGGCCATCCCGAATGAGATGCAGATCACGCCATGGGTCTGGACCCGTTATGGATCCTACTTCGCCAAAGGCGTCCAGGATGGCCAAGGCGGTTGGCGTGCTGATAACCGTGCGGAACTTAAACCGCCCCATATCAACAACCCTTGGGCCAAGTACACCGAGTACGCATGGCATGGCGTGGAGAACATGGCCCTCGATATCAGCATGATCGGTTCATTCCCCTCCTATTCCATGGCCGACATCCCGGGCGTCTACCAGGTGCGATAAGCCCCTGGAGGCGCAGACCTAGCCCTTCAACTGCGCCATGATCTCCGCTTCGATTTGGCCGAGGCGCTCTTTGCCCCAGAACATCTCGTTACCGACAAAGAATGTCGGGATACCGAAAGTTCCCCGTTCAACGGTCGCGCTGGTGGTCTCGATCAGTTTGGCCTTCACCTCAGGTGTCTGGGCCTTCTCGAGGATCGCCGCGCCATCCAGGCCCGCGTCATTGAGCACACCAACAAGGACCTCAGGATCATCCATCTTCTTGCCGTCTTCCCACATGCCCCGGAAGCATGCATCGCAGTAAGGACGGAAATCATCCGTACCCTCAACCGCTGTTGCGCCGCGCATCATCTGGAGGGTGACCATCGGAAAATTCGGGTTCAGAACAAAATTGGTAATGCCGTTGTCCTTTTGGAAACGCGCGATCTCCAGCTGCTCATAGGCCATTTTGCCTTTGACATCCGCAAACGCCATCCACGGCGCCTGGTTGCCGGTCGCCTTGAAAATGCCGCCAAGTAGCACAGGCACCCATTTAAAGGTCACGCCCGTGCGTGCCTCGATCTCGGGCATCACACGCTGGGTGAAATAGGCGTTGGGGCTACCAAAATCGAAGTGGAATTCAGGGGTCAATGTCATTGGTCGTCTCCTACCATTGTTCTTTCCACGGACGCAGGTCCAGCTCGTGGGTCCATGCGTCGCGTGGTTGGTTGTGCAGCATCACATAATTTTGGGCGATGTGATCAGGGTTCAGAATACCGTCATCCTTCCGCAGATCATCAACGCCTGGAATGTTCTCACGGATGAAACGCGAGTCGATCATCCCATCGACGATGACATGCGCGACATGGATGTTTTTCGGTCCCAACTCGCGCGCCATGGATTGAGCCAACGCACGAAGGGCATGCTTTGCGCCAGCAAAAGCACTGAGGTTTTCCCGGCCCCGCACACTGGCTGTGGCGCCGGTGAAGAGGATCGTTCCCCTACCCCGCTTCAGCATATGACGCGCAGACTCCCGGCCCATGAGAAAGCCCGAGAAACAGGCCATCTCCCAGACTTTGCGGTAAACCCGCGAGGTCATCTCAAGGATCGGAAATTGAACGTTCGCACCGATGTTGAAGACCGCGACGTCGATCGGCCCGATCTCTGCTTCGATCTTTTGGGTGAGGGCGATCATCTCGTCTTCATCGCGAGCGTCTGCTGGCATCGCGATCGCGCTATGGCCCTCATCCCTTATGGACTGCGCCAGTGCTTCGAGTTCGTCTGCGTTTCGTGCTCGTCGGACCAAGCAGCTTGTGTATCCCTCGCGCGCAAACGCTCGGCCCACTGCGCCACCGGTGTCATCTCCTGCGCCGATGACAAGGCATACGCCCTTCTCGCTCACCGCAATCCTCCGTTCCTTTTTGGAGGACTCTGCGATGAGCAAAAAGACGAAACAAGTCAGAATGACTGTTCCGGACGTTAGTTCCCGACAGGGTCCAGCCAGCCATAGGTGTCTTCGGTGGTACCATCGAAGAGGCCGAAGAAGGCTTCTTGAAGCTGCGATGTGATGGGTTTGTTGCCCTGCTCACCAATCGCAATGCCGTCCACGGATCGAATAGGCGTCACCTCTGCTGCAGTGCCGGTGAAGAAGAGTTCGTCAGCGGCATAGAGCATCTCGCGCGAGATCTCTTGCTCGACCACTTCGATGCCGCGGTCCTTGGCCATCGTGATGATCGCATCCCGGGTGATGCCGCCTAGGATCGACGCAGCCATCGGCGGCGTGACGATCCGCCCCCGGTGCACCATGAAGAGGTTCTCGCCCGCACCTTCAGAGACGTTGCCGCTGTGGCTGAGGCCAATGCCTTCTGTACACCCGCGCGTTTTGGCTTCTGTGGTGATCAAGCGGCTCGAGAGGTAGTTGCCGGACATCTTTACGCCCGCAGGGATCGTACCAGGCGCGCTGCGGCGCCAAGAGCTGACGCAGACATCGATCCCCTGGGTGATGCCTTCCTCGCCGAGATAGCGGCCGAATTCAAACGCGATGATGTCGAGCTCATCGGGCGATCCCGTTGCCGCTGGCGACAGCTCGCCATAGCCGAGATAGGCGTTCATGCGGATATACGCTGACTGCAGACCATTCTCACGCACAGTCTGGCGGCAGGCCTCCATCACCTCATCCCGGGTGTAGTGGATGCCGATGCCGTAGATCTTCGCTGAGTAGAACAAGCGATCGATATGCGCCTCATTGCGGAAGATCACAGTGCCTTTGTTCGTTTGGTAAGCGCGGATGCCCTCAAACGCGGACGTGCCGTAAAGCAGCGCATGGGTCATCACATGGGTGGTCGCCTCGGCCCAAGGGACCATGACACCGTTCCTCCAAATGAATTTGGATTCCTTGATCGGCATGGTGGTTCTCCTTTGGTC
>CAWUIJ010000166.1:0-5605 GCA_963922235.1 uncultured Parvularcula sp.
TTTCAATCTCGCGGGCCAAAGGCCCTCCGATGGGGCGACCTGACCGGTCGAGCCGCGGTCGCGGCTTTGGGGTGAGCTCGAACTCTCTCCGTCCAGTCGCGCCATTTTCGTTTGCGCTATCACTCGCTTTCGCTCGTTGTTTGAGCGCTGCGCATTCGAAGGTTCTTGACCCAGCCCCGTTGTTCCAGCCGTTTAATTTGAGAGTCTGTTCGCCTTTCGTGCTTGGTTTGGGTTTGAGAGTGTCGTCTGGTGAGCGGCGCCGTCAAGGAGCGCAAGCGAACCAGACCGGTTGTTGGAGTTGGCGTCGACGGTAGGAGCCAACCCACCAAGCGCGGTATGCGGACGCTTGTTGTTGTAGTCTTGCCGCCATGCCTCGATAACATGTCTGGCGTCAGCGAGCCCATCGAAGAGATGCTCATTGAGGCACTCATCGCGGAAGCGCCCGTTGAAGCTTTCCACGAAAGCGTGCTGGGTTGGCTTGCCCGGCTGGATGTAGTGCCACTCCACGCCGGTTGCTTCTGACCATTTCAGGATCGCGTGACTGGTGAGTTCTGTGCCATTGTCGCTGACAATCACTTTCGGCTTGCTCCGCCAACAGATCAGCCTTTTAAGCTCGCGAGCGACACGTTCGCGTGACAGCGAGGCCTTCTTCCTTGTGAAGACGATAGATCTTCTTATGATTGGCATGATAACCTTCTCGGTCGAGCAGAATACCAAGGCGGCGATAGCCGAACCGGCGCCGTTCTGATGCCAGCTCACGCAACCGCTTGCGCATGGGCTCATCACCCTGTGTCTTCTTTTGGTACTGGAAAGTCGACCGATCGAGACCGGCCAGGGCGCAGGCCCGACGTGCGCTGAGGCCGTTATTGTCCGTCGTCTGATGGACGGCCTTTCGCTTCACATCGGGCGTCAGAAGTTTTTGTGGCCAGATCCTCGAGGGCCGTATTGTCCAGCATGGCGTCGGCCAAAAGTCGCTTCAGCTTGCCGTTCTCCTCCTCGAGGGCCTTGAGGCGCTTGGCTTCGGAGACCGTCATGCCGCCATATTTCGCCTTGTATTATAGATCGTGGCATCCGAGATCCCATGCTTTCGGCAGATATCCGCCGCCTTCAAACCCGCCTGATGCTCTTTGAGTATCCCGATGATCTGCTCTTCTGAAAACCGTGATTTCCGCATGTTCCACCCTTTATCTTCGATGGACTCTGCAAATTTATGGCCGGAAATTCGGGGGCTGGGTCAAGTCTGAACACAGATCCGCGCCAGCCATTCACGCAGTACTGTGACGATAAATTCGGGCCCGTTGTCTGATCTGATATGCTCTGGTGGTCCATGCCGGACGAAGAGTTCACTGAAACAGAGTGCCATTCATTACCGTCTTCTTCTGTTTCCAACGGTCCTCAGTGGAACCACTGTCCATTACCTTCATCAAAAGGTCAGTCCAAGGAAGCAATTTGCCGTCCTCGGGTAGGACGCATTCAATGTTGAGTTGTCCAGCAAGTCCTGCTTCGCGGTGTACTGAGTTATCAGACCACTCCTGTGACGCCGACATTTGAAGAAGGGCTTCGCGATTGGGATAGACCGCAATGGCCACTTTGTCCCACAGCTCTTCAACAGAGCCCAGTTGAAGCCAGTTTGTATCGCCCACGATGAACACATGCCCACCGAATTGTGTCAGCAAGTGAGCGACGACATTGCTATAAACCTCTTATGACTGCTCACCGGTCAGATCCGTTTTGCGCCCGTCAGTGTAGCCCGCTTGGTCTTTGAATTTGAGAAGATTCAGCATGAAAATTGGACTCTTTGGACCCGGTTTGAGCAGCTCTTTGATCTGCTCCGGATCAATCGGCGTCACTTGGTTGATCACTTCCATTCTCGTTTTCCTCCTCTGTTACAGGCCGGTGCCTTTGCTCGGCGTTACGCCAGGCGCTTGCCGAGTCCATCACGATGAAGCGATGGTCCAAAGTCTCTCTTGAAAAACTCTGGACTGCGATATTCACTTATTAGGCTGTCAACGGATTTTTTGAGCCTCCTCGCTCATTCGTCAATATTTCTTCTGTATACCTAGCATGCGCCAGACCGTGTAAGTGAACTGATTTCGCTTAACGTCGCGACCATCCATCGGGTAGGTGGCTTCTCGTTCCACTCTCGGTAGGGTAGAAATGCTTTGAGGTTATCGCGTGCGACCCTTACAGAAATACCCTCAGCAGTTTTCGGCAGCAGAAGTCCTTTTACAATACCGCGCGTTGTCATGACTGTTTGTCCCCGCCCCACATCAACGTCATGCACTTTCGTTGTGCGAGAACTCCGGGCGGGTTCAGTCGTTCCCAACATCGCGTGCGCAACGCGGCAACCTGAGCTTCATTTTTCCCAAAAATTCCGGCGCCAAACGTGGTCGTGATTACATTTTGTTAACGCACGGCCCCCACTATCGAAAATATATTCGATAGTGGTAATGTGATAACGAAACAGATCTAAACGTCCGTCTCGTCGCAGAACCACCCGGCCTTTGCCATTCTCGATGTGATGTCTCTGTACGAATGAACCACCGCTCTCCGTCACAGCCACAAACCCTGCTGCACCCGCTGTCGTAACCCCAATCAGCACAAACACTGACTTTTCTTAAAGGCTCACCCAACCCGATGTCACGACTCTCTCCGTTACTCACGACCCTCGTTTTCCTGACAGCTTGCGGCGATGGAGGCGGTCTCCCGCCCAGCACCCCCGTCCCGACAGTTGACTTCACCGCATCCGACGCCACCGTTATGGTGGGCCAAGAGTTTCAATTGGAATGGTCATCAAACGATGCCACGTCCTGCCTCGCCTCAGGTGACTGGAGCGGCGCGAAACCGGTAAGCGCCACTGAGACCTTGGTTTCGCTGACGACCGGCAGCGCGACGTTCTTTCTCGAGTGTTCCGGACAGGGAGGGTCAGCGACCGCGAGTGTGTCCGTCACGACCCTTGCCGCGCCGCCAGTCGTGTCCATCGAAGCATCCGCGAATGATGTGGACATTGGCCAACCTTTCACACTGATGTGGACATCAGTGAACGCGACGTCTTGTGAGGCATCAGGGGCATGGGCCGGAGAACAAGACCTCATTGGATTGAAAGAAGTGACCGAGGCCTATTCCGGGGACAAACAATATATCCTCTCCTGCACCGGTGAGGGAGGAACTGCGATCGATGAGGTCAGCGTCACCGTCAACGGCCTTCCTTCAGAAGAAGCCCTTGATGACTGGTACGGAACGAAGATTCCTTCATACGTTCCTGAACCACCGTCGGACTTCGTGCTCTTCAATCAAGACGATAGTCTGATTTATGGCGGCGGTCCGGAGGCCTACACCCACGAGATCGTCGCCGGGCCACATGCTGGCAAACTGATCTATAACCGGGTGTATCGCGCCAATCGGCACGGGCTCCAAGAAGGTGAGCAATTTGGCGTGTTCAGTTCTTGGATCCAATCGTTTGGTGTCAACACCATCGAAGGCGGTCTATGGGTCAACCCAACGGTCGCCGGGCCTCACTATTACCCATCACTCCACGTCGCGGCAGTGGGCGGATCGTTTTACGGATGCATGGACTTGCAGCTTGGTTCCGGACTCGGGCACCAATATCTTGGCGATCGCTGGCTCTCGATGCTCCAGATTTCAAACCGTCTGCTGACTGTTCCTGGCGTCAACGTGGCGTTCGATATGCATCAAAATCCTTATGAGGACGACCATGGCATTTGGATGGGATGGGGATGGTCGTACCTCAATCTCGATCATCCGCGTGAGTACAAATATTGGATGAGCTTCATCGAAACCGATAACTATCAGGGACCAATCAATGGTTACGTGCCTGAGTATTTCAATTGGATACATCCCAACGATATTGCCGATGGATCTTTTGCTGAAAGGGTCAATTGGTATGAAAGTATAGGAATTGGGTTCGGAACATTCGCGACCAAGGGTGGCGACACCAGCGATTTCGTCGGACACGAATACCATTTAGCTGGTATGACCAAACTTGACGAGGATCTCTTCTATATCCCAATCGCGAAATTTCCCATCGCCAAGGAGCGTGAGTATTTATCAGGACACGTCCAAGGTGTGACAATCGATGGAATCGAAGCCTATTCTGAGCAGTTAAGGAACGGTACGCTCGATAACGCGCTTCTTCCCTCACAGAACTTGCCCTGGACATCGCTCAGCACGGGCGCCCATCAGGCCATCAAGATTTTTGAGAACTATGAGCAACCCGATGAACAGCGCACCTTTGTCAACCCAGGTTATCAGTTAGGGTTTGAAGGGCATCTCGCCTTTGTCGATTGGGATCGGACCGATCCTGCGGAGTTTGAGCTCAATCAGCAATCCAACGGCTATGCCTATGTCAGAAAACTGGCAACCAAATGGGTGCCAGATGAAAACGATCCAGAGGACTACCAAAACCACGAGTATCAGTTTAATTCTGAGGTGGTGTATAATCCCGACGACATCATTCGTGTGCCCCGCAAGACGCATCGGTTTGTGAGCTATGTCGAAAGGGATACATCGCACCCTGAATTCGCAAACTGGGATATCGGTGATCGCACACGGTATCAAACGAAGCTGCAAAACGGATCAACGGCAACTTATGTCTGGTTCAAGTTTATCGAACAGCCTGCAATGCTAACCGCCGCACAAAACCATCCCCACATTTACACCGATGCCTATCTCGAGGAGATCCAATCCTACATCGAGAATTTGCACAGCCTGAGCAACGGTGTCTCAACGGAAGATCCCGCTTTCATCAATCACCGGGGCGCGCCGATGCCAGACGACAGGGATCCGCATCTGGCGAAGATCGATCCTGGACAGGTTGTGTCACCGCTACCTGGCTTTGAAGTCGGATATGTGCCGGTGGTCATTTCCACTCAGCACCCCGACGATGTCAGTGTGTACCCACCAGAATACGACCCGAACACCGGGCTGGTCAGCGCACCCGCTGATGAATGCCGAAACGATCAATGGACGTATAACTACTATCCTGATTTCGACTTCTAGGGGCTGGTTACTCTCAACGGAACCAACCTCTTCCCGCCATCCATCGGCTGCATAAATAATCGCAGGGGTTTACCTCCTGCGATCCAGCGCAAGAAGCACGGATCGATGGCGCCACCGGTTAAAGAAGAAAGCTCTGCCCCGTGCGCGCCCGCCGTCTCTTTGGAGCGTTCGAGCCGTTCCTTTTCTTGCCCCCCATCGGGCAAGCGCGCAATTTCATTCGTTTTTGGAGCAATAGAGAGGGAGCGTCGCCCTACTCCATCCAGTGATCAATGTTCATCTTGTAGAAGCGATAGGTCAGTCCGCCTGTGTCCGTGGCCATGACCAAATTGTTCTCAGGATCATACTCGGTGAAAGCGCCCGCCGAACCCCAGCTGATCAAGAGGTTCTCGCTTTCATGTTTGTTCGGAACAAACATCAGGAACCCTGCTGTCCGTGTCAGAATGTCCGAGTACGTCCACTCCCGCTGATAGGTCGCGGTTTTTGCCTCAGTGTCGAGCAAATAGGACACAACCCGCGTATAGTCATGGCGCGTCTCAATGGGTGCATCATACATCAGCGATCCCTCGCGGTACTCTGACGTATCATA
>CAWUIJ010000167.1:0-5593 GCA_963922235.1 uncultured Parvularcula sp.
ACGAGGCCATATTCGATGGCTTCGTCCGGACTCATCCAATAGTCGCGATCGGTGTCTTTCTCGACTTTCTCCAGCGGCTGGCCCGTGGCGGCCGCGAAGATCTTATTGAGACGCTCTTTCATTTTGACGATCTCACGCGCCTGGATCTCAATGTCCGAGGCCTGACCACCTGCACCGCCCGATGGTTGGTGAAGAAGGAAGCGTGTGTTCGCTGTGCAGAAGCGCTGCTCTTTCGGCACAGAGACATAAATCAGTGCACCCGCCGATGCGACCCAGCCGGAGCCGACGATGTTCACCTTGGGTTTGATGAACTGGATCATGTCATGGATCATGTCGCCTGACTCCACATGGCCGCCTGGTGAGGACACCATGACAGTAATCGGGTCATCGGAAGCCTGGGCCAGTGCAAGGAGCCGTTGGCAAACGCTCTTAGCGAGATCCATGGTGATCTGACCGACGATCAGCACCTGGCGGGCTGAGAACAGGTGCTTATCCACAGCCGGGGTTGGGCGTGTATCCGCCTGGCCATCAGCATTGTCATCAAGGCGTGTTATCTCGGTCATCGTTTCCTCGTCGATCGGTCTCGTAGCGGTAGCATCTAGGGGTGCTCGCGCGCGGGGGAAAGAGGCTCACTCTGCCATCAATTGATGAGCGTAATCTTCCCAAGTCCCAGCATCGCCTGTGATGAGCATGGGCTCGTTCTTTCGAGGGATGGGGCGGTAGCGCTCACCAGATGGCATCAGGGCAAACCGCCCGCCGGTCTCTTCGATGATGAGCTGGCCGGGCGCATGATCCCAAGGGGTCATGATGTATTGAACGTAGAAGTCTTGAAGCCCTCGCGCCAAATTCGTGTAGCCCACTGCGGAGCAGCGCCCCTCATTAAGCCCGCCGCACCGCGCGACGTTTTTGTCGAGGATGGCGCGCGCGGTCTCGTCGAAATAGCCGGGATAATACTCGCCAATCGCATCAGCATAAGACGCGCCGCGCCTGGATTTAAGCGCCTCTCCGCCAAAAAAGGCGCCCGCTCCCTTTTCCGCGACGGCGCAGCGGCCATCGACAGGCAACAGGATCCAGGATTGCACCACCTCGCCTTTGCGAAGGAAAGCCACCATCACACCGAAATCGTCTGAGCCCTGCACAAAATTGTAGGTGCCATCGACCGGATCCACCAGCCAGAGATCGCGATCCTCCAAAAGGAGGTCCTGGGAAATCATCCCTTGGCTCACCGCCTCCTCACCGATCACTCGCGAGCCGGGAACGATCTTTTCAAGTCGCTCGGTGAGAAAGACCTCCGCCTCCTGATCGGCAACCGTAACGAGATCCAGAGGGCCGTTCTTCTCGGTCACCTCTCCCTCACCCAGTGCCCGAAACCTGGGCAGGATGCAAAGATCTGCGGCCTCGCGCATCAGCGCTTCAATTTCGTCTGTTTTCGGATCAATCATGGATGGTGCTCATGCGTTCAGGGCGTAGATCGAAGCTTCGATCTCACCGTCTTCAGTCGCGACCGTGATCGGGATCCGCCGGTAGCCAGGACCCTCAAAGGCATCCAGCCGTTCCCAATGCTGCGGTAGATCTTGGGATTCAAAGATATGCACCTTGATCATCTCCCCATCAGGATCAGGGACCATCGCGGGACAACCATGCTCCGCACCCCACCCATCATCACTCAAACGCCCACGGACCTCGCCCGTCAGCCAGCGCCCGTTAAGGTCGGACAGCTGCCCCTCATTGATCTGCCCGGGAACCAAAGTTCCGTAAGTGGCAAGCCGGGTCTCTGGTCCGTCAGTCATTCGTCATCTCACTTTGGCAAGCCAACCGATACCGGATCGGCCCTCTCGCTGTCTGGGGGTCCACCCATTGGCCCTTCTGCGTGACCTCGATCAGCCCTTCTTCTGCCAGAACGCAAGCCGCTTCACGCACGGGCGTCATCAGATTTCGCCAGTCATCATTAGGGGCAAGCCGCCGAGCCACCTCCGAGGGACAGATCGATTTGGCTGGCCCCCGCTCACCCAGCAAATCCAGAATAGCATTGCGATAATCCACACCGCTCGACCTAGGGCCTCAGGCTTTGCGCACAAGTGCGGAGAGCTCTAGCCTGCGCGCATCATTGGGTTAGGCTCGAGAAAAAACGAGGACACGCCCCATGACTGTGGATGCACTGCGCACACCCGACGACCGTTTTTCCAGCCTCCCCGGCTTTCCGTATGAGCCGGTCTATTTCGATGACCTTCCAGGATATGTGGGCCTACGGATGGCCGCCATCGATGAAGGGCCAAAGGATGCGCCGGTCTTCCTTTGCCTCCATGGGGAGCCGAGTTGGTCCTACCTTTACCGCAAGATGATCCCGCATTTTCTCGAAGCGGGCGGCCGCTGCGTGGCGCCGGATCTTTACGGCTTTGGCCGTTCGGATAAGCCGACAAAACGCGAGGACTACACCGTCACCTTCCACCGCAACGCGCTTCTGGCATTGGTCGAGCGGCTCGATCTTCAGAACGTCACCCTCGTCGTGCAGGACTGGGGCGGGATTTTGGGCCTCACGCTGCCTATGGAAGCGCCCGAGCGCTACAAACGGCTGATCGTGATGAACACGGCACTGGTCACAGAGCCTGAAGCCTCCGTGGTCGCGGCCGACGTTCTGGACCGCCCTGAAGGCACCACGCCCACAACCGGCTTTGGAGGGTGGCATGCCTTCTCGCAGAGCAGGCCATTCATGGAGTGCGGCAAACTCATCGCGCGAGGATGCGGCGCAGAGCTCAGCGATGAGGAAATCGCCGCCTATGATGCGCCCTACCCTGACGAAACCTATCAGGCAGGTGCTCTCACCTTCCCGACCTTGGTACCTTGGCGCGACACGATGGACGGCTATGCCCTCCATCAGCGTGCGATCGAGTTCTGGGCTGGATGGGAGGGCGAGAGCTTTATGGCCGTGGGCGACCAAGATCCCGTGCTTGGTCCACCCATGATGGAAACCCTTCGCGGCCAAATCAAAGGCTGCCCACCGGCCCTCATGATCAAGGGCGGCGGGCATTTCGTGCAAGAACGCGGCGACGAAATCGCCCCCGCAGCATTGAAAGCCTTCGGCGGCGCCTAAGCCCCCTTGGACTAAGAGGATCAACGCGCTAGCTCCCCGCGAGATAGTTTCGAGGTCCTCTATGTCCGAATATGTGCCGATTGCCGGTCTCTCTGTTTCCAAACCCCTTTTCGACTTCATCGAGGGTGCAGCCACCGGTGCTGGCATGTCGGCGGAGGACTTTTGGCGCGCCGTTGCGAAGATCGCCGCTGACCACACAGCAACCAACCAAGCCCTGCTCGACAAGCGGGACGAGCTTCAAACCAAGATCGACAATTGGTACACGGAAGGCGGCGACAAAGGGCCAGAAGCCCAGGAGGCTTTCCTTCGCGAGATCGGCTATATTGTCCCTGAAGGCCCTGATTTTACGATCGAAACCATGGGCATCGATCCAGAGATCTCGCAGATTTCAGGACCGCAGCTCGTCGTTCCGGTCAAGAACGCGCGCTATGCGCTGAACGCCGCGAATGCGCGCTGGGGCAGCCTGTACGACGCTCTCTACGGCACTGATTCCATTCCCGAAACCGATGGCGCGGAAAAGGGCGGCGGCTACAACCCAGTCCGCGGCGCGAAGGTCATTGCCTTTGCCAAGGGCTTCTTGGACGAGCACTTCCCGCTGGACGGCGCCAAGCATGACCAGGTGAAGGGCTACAGAGTTGCGGATGGTGCTTTGGTCGCGAACCTAGGAGACAAGACGGCTGGCCTCTCCGACCCCGCAGCGTTCCGCGGGTATCAAGGCGATGCGGGCCAGCCGACGGCCGTGCTCCTTCGCAACAACAATCTGCATGCAGAACTTATGATTGATCGCGGCCACGCGATTGGCAAAGACGATCCATCGGGCCTTGCGGACATCATCCTCGAAAGCGCGATCACCACGATCATGGACTGCGAAGACTCCGTCGCAGCCGTCGATGGCGAGGACAAAGCCGAAGTCTACGCGAATTATCTCGGCCTTGTGAAAGGCGACCTCACCACCAGCTTCCAAAAAGGCGGCGAGACCGTGAGCCGCGGCCTTGACCCGGACCGGACCTACACCGCGGCGGACGGTTCCGAGCTGACACTCAAAGGCCGCGTCGTGATGCTGATCCGCAATGTCGGACACCTGATGCGCAACCCTGGTGTTTTGCTTCCGAACGGTGATGAGATTTTCGAAGGCATGCTCGACGCTTGTGTCACGGGCCTTCTCGCCAAATATGACGTGGGCGGAAAGCGCAACTCGATGCACGGCTCGACCTATGTGGTGAAGCCGAAGATGCACGGTCCTGAAGAGGTCGCTTTCGCTGTCCAACTCTTCACCGATGTCGAAAGCGCGATGGGCCTTCCTGCGCGCACGCTGAAGATCGGCATTATGGATGAGGAGCGCCGCACGACGGTGAACCTCAAAGAGTGCATCCGTCAGGCCAAGGACCGTGTGATCTTCATCAATACGGGCTTCCTCGATCGGACGGGCGACGAGCTCCACACCTCGATGAAGGCTGGTCCCTTCATGCGGAAAGCAGAGATCAAAGGCGCGGCCTTTATGACAGCTTACGAAAACTGGAACGTCGACAATGGTTTGATGTCGGGTTTCCAGGGGCGTGCACAGATCGGTAAAGGCATGTGGGCCATGCCGGATCTTATGGCGGCGATGATCGAGCAAAAGATTGGCCACCCAAAGGCCGGTGCCGACTGCGCTTGGGTCCCGTCACCGACCGGCGCGACGCTGCATGCGCTTCACTACCACAAGGTCGATGTCGATCAGATCCAGGACGAGTTGAAATCTCGCGGGCGTGCGTCGCTGCATGACATCCTCACCGTGCCGCTCGGCAGCCCGAATACGTGGAGTGCTGAGGATATTCAGCAAGAGGTGGACAACAACTGCCAAGGCATCCTCGGTTATGTTGTCCGTTGGGTCGATCACGGCGTGGGCTGTTCGAAGGTTCCGGACATCAACGATGTCGGCCTGATGGAAGACCGCGCGACCTGCAGGATTAGCTCTCAGCACCTCGCGAACTGGCTTGAGCACAATGTGTGTTCGAAAGAGCAAGTCGAAGAGTCGCTCCAGCGTATGGCCGCGAAGGTCGATGAGCAGAATGCTGGCGATCCCACCTATCGCCCCATGGCCGGGAATTTTGAGAGCTCGTTGGCCTTCCGTGCGGCCTCGGACCTCATTTTCAAGGGCACTGAGCAGCCATCCGGCTACACAGAGCCCCTTCTCCACGCGACCCGGCTGGAGCTGAAAGCTCAGGGATAACAGAATTATATAGAATAACTATTCGATAGCGGCGTCCTTTGGGCGCCGCTTTTTTCATGCCCCACCGAACAGTTGAGAGATCATCACTCGCAGAGAAGCTGATCGTCTGATAAGCTCGGCTATCAGGAGCGATTCATGAGCACCATTGAGCGGTACTTTAAGGACCATCCCGACAGCGTCGGCGAAACCTATGTTGAGCATGCCGAGCAGGCTGGCCGCATTGGACTCGTGATGATCGGCGGAGGCCTCGCGTGCTTCATCCACGCGATCTTCCCGTTCCTGTTCACGCG
>CAWUIJ010000168.1:0-5567 GCA_963922235.1 uncultured Parvularcula sp.
GATCCAGAGTTTACGGCCTATATGAACGAGGTCATGGCGCTCTATCGCCCAGTTTTCTGTACAGAGAACAAGTGGACATTCTTGATTGACGGCACGGCGAGGGCGGGGATCGAAGCGGCGCTGATCTCACTCACCACGCCGGGCGATCGGGTTCTCGTGATCAATTACGGCCGGTTCGGCCTTTTGCTGCGGGAAATCCTGGGCCGCATCGGGGCCGAAGTGATCACGGTCGATGCCCCTTGGGGTGAAGTCGTGCCCCTCGATGCGATTGAAGAAGCGATCAAGCAGCATGAGCCCAAGGTGGTGGCTACGGTCTTTGGCGACACCTCGACCACCATGGCACAGCCGGTGAAAGGTATCGGGGAGCTTTGCCGAGAGGCTGGCGCCTATTTCTACATCGATGCCACCGCGACGCTGAGCGGCATGCCGTTCTATACTGATGAATGGCAGGTCGATATCGTCACCTGTGGCCTTCAGAAATGCCTTGGCGGGCCAGCAGGTTGTGCACCAATCACGGTGTCCGATCGAGCGGCAGACTATATCTTCAACCGTCGCCATACGGAAGAAGGCATTCGTAACCCCGACCTCGTGCAAGGCTCAGGTCCCCGCATCGCATCGAACTATTTCGATCTCGCCATGGTCATGGACTATTGGTCCGAGCGCCGCCTGAACCATCACACCGAAGCGACGAGCATGCTTTATTGCGCGCGGGAATGCGCCCGGGTGGCGATGGAGGAAGGGCTCGATGCCCGGTGGCGGCGGCATGAGCTGGCGGGCCAAGCCATGGTGGCGGGGGTGAGGGCCATGGGTCTCAAGGTCTACGGCGATGATGATCACCGGATGAGCAACGTCACCGGCATTTGGATCCCTGATGAGGTTGACGGTGAGCGTGTTCGCGATCGTATGCGGACGGAATTTGAAATCGAGATCGGCACGGCCTTTGGTCCGCTCAAGGGTCAGATCTGGCGGATTGGCGCCATGGGCTTCAACGCCGCCCAGCATAAGGTGCTGATCACCCTTGGTGCCCTTGAGGCTGTTCTGCGGGCGGAGGGTATGAAGGTGCCGGCCGGTGAAGCGGTCGATGCTGCTTGGGGGGTCTATGCCAGCGCCGCGTGACCTTGTCGGCTACGGCGCCCACCCGCCGGAGGCGAACTGGCCTGGCGGGGCGCGTATCGCTGTGCAGATCGTCGTCAATGTCGAAGAGGGCGCTGAACGCTCAGTCCTCATGGGCGATGGCGAGTCCGAGGCCTTCCTCTCCGAAATGGTCGGTGCCGTCAGCCATCGCGGTGCGCGTGCGATGGCGATGGAGAGCCTTTACGAATACGGCAGTCGCGCCGGATTCTGGCGATTGTTCCGAATTCTGACGGAACGGGGTCTACCAGCAACGGCCTTTGCCGTGACAGAAGCTTTGCGTCTCAACCCGCAGATCACGGACGCGATGATGGGCGCGGATTGGGAGATAGCGAGCCACGGTCTTCGTTGGATCGACTATCAAGAGATCCCCAAAGAGGTCGAGCGTGAGCACCGCGACCGTGCGATTGCTCTTCATAGGGAGCTCACGGGCGAGCGTCCTCTCGGTTGGTACACCGGCCGCACGAGCCCTATCACGGCCGAACTGATAGCGGAAGAGGGCGGCTTTCTCTATCACGCTGATAGCTATGCCGACGATCTTCCTTACTATGAGCTCCATGGCGATAAGCCGCAATTGGTTGTTCCCTATAGTCTTGATGCAAATGATATGAAGTTTGTCGCCTATCAGGGCTTTGCTGAGGGCGAGCAATTCTACCGCTATCTGCGCGATACTTTTGATATGCTCTACCAAGAAGGTGGGCGGATGATGTCTGTCGGTCTTCATGGACGCGTGGCCGGGAGGCCAGCGCGTGCCTTGGCACTCGCGAGATTTCTCGATCACGCTCTTGGGCATGATGACGTCTGGTTCGCGCGCAGGATCGATATCGCCCGGCACTGGTTGAAGGAGCATCCCTATGCTGATTGATGATCCTCACACTGTTGCTGAAGTGACGGCCGCGTTCGAGCGTTATGAAACGGCTCTAATGGCCGACGATGTCCCGGTCATGGATGAGCTCTTCCATCAGGCGCCGAGCACGGTGCGCTACGGTGTCGGTGAGGTGCTTTACGGTTATGACGAGATCGCGGCCTTCCGCCGTTCTCGGGGCGGTTCTCCGCAAAGGCGTCTAGGCAAAGTGGCGATCCATACGTTCGGGGACGATTTTGCTACGACCCATGCTGAGTTTTTCCGTGAGGGAACGGATAGGCGCGGGCGTCAGACGCAATCTTGGGCCAAGATCGATGGCGTTTGGAAGGTGGTGTCGGCCCATGTGTCGATCGAGGGGCAGGGCTCATGAAACTCGAAACGCTCAACACACTTTCAGTTGAGGCATTCGCGCAGTCTCTCGATTTTCTCTATGAGCACAGTCCTTGGGTCGTGGAGGCTGCAGCCGCGTACAGACCATTCACTGATGGCGAGGCGCTTCTCGCCGGTCTCCAGCAAGTGGTGATGGACGCGGGAGAAGAGAAGCAGCGGAATCTTCTGAATGCTCACCCCGATCTTGCGGGCAAGGCGGCCATTCGCGGTGATCTGACGGATTGCTCCACCCGGGAGCAGGCCTCGGCTGGCCTCGATCAATTGTCCCCGGAAGAGCATGACCGCTTCACGCATTTCAATTCAGCGTATAAAGAGCGCTTCGGCTTTCCCTTCATTATCTGTGTGCGCGATCACGATAAGACGTCCATCTTGGCTGAGATGGAACGCCGTCTTGGTGGGACAGCTGAAGCAGAACGCGCCGCCGCACTTGATGAAGTTCGTAAAATCGTCCGTTATCGATGGAAGGAGGTCGCCAATGACCAACCTGACTGACCACGAAGCCCGCGTCGCTATTGACCTTGAAACGCTGGGTGTCCGCCCTGCTCGGCCTCTTGAGGGTCGCACGGAGCCCTATGATGTTGTGATCGTGGGCGGCGGGCAAAGCGGTATGGGCGCTGCCTTCGGCCTTCTGCGCGAGCGGGTTCAGAATGTTCTCATTCTTGATGAGAATGATGAGGGTCTCGAAGGCCCATGGCTCACCTATGCGCGGATGTACACACTCCGAACACCGAAGGAGCTGACCTCGATTGATCTCGGTGTGCCTTCGCTCACCTTCCGCGCCTATTGGTCCGCGAAACACAGCCCAGAGGCCTGGGACGAGCTGGGGAAGATTCCTCGTGAAGCGTGGGCGGAGTATTTGATTTGGTACCGCAAGGTGCTCGGTCTGCCTGTCCTCAACAACCGCCGTGTGATAGCCTGTGAACAGCAGGCCGATGGCCTCTATCAAGTGACGGCAGAAGGCGCCGGCACTGTTGAGACGTTTGCGGCCCGAAAAGTGGTCTTCGCGACGGGCATCCAGGGCGGCGGGGAATGGCATGTGCCGACGATGATCGAAGAAGCTTTGCCGCGGAGTGTCTATGCGCACACGTCTCATCCGCTTTCGGATGAGCAGGTGAAGGGCAAGCGTATCGCCGTCTTAGGTGTGGGTGCGTCTGGCTTTGACAACGCCCAACATGCTCTCAAAGCCGGTGCGGCGACCGTGGAAGTCTTTGCGCGCCGTCCGCAGCTGCCCGAGATTAACCCCATCAGGTTTATGGAGCGTACGGGTCTTGTGCCTCGCTACGCATCGCTCACGGACGAAACCAAATATGAGGTGATGCGGTCTTTCTTTGAGGCGGGCCAGCCGCCCACGAATGATACATTCGACCGTGCAAGCGAGTGGGACAACTTCTCGCTGCATCTCGGCGAGCCCTGGAACAGTGTCCGGGAGGTCAGTGATGGGATCGAGATCATCACGCCCAAGGGTCGCTATATCTATGACTTCCTGATCTTATCGACGGGCCTTGTGACCGACCTTGGCCTGCGGCCTGAGCTTGAAGCGGTCGCACCCAAAATCGCGCGTTGGAGCGACCGTTTTGAGCCGAAGGCGGATCAACGCAAGGCTGTGCTCGATGATCATCCTTATCTCGGACCGCATTTTGAGCTTTTGCCGAAAGATCCCGCTGATGCGGATAAGATGGCAGGGCTTTATCTCTTCAATTATGGTGCACTGATGAGTTTGGGTCTTTCCGCTGCTGCGCTCACGGGACTTGGCTATGCCATTCCTCGATTGGCGCGCGGACTTGCTGATCAGCTTTTCACAGATGAAGAGCAGTCCTGGCTGGCGGATTATACCGCGTTTGACGAGAAAGAATTCCTCGGCGGTGAGCGCGCGATGGCTTACGCCGCGCAGCACACAAACGAACGACAAGCGTCATGAGTGGGCTTTCGACTCATGTGCTCGACCTGACGACCGGCCGTCCAGCGGTTGGTGTGCGGATCACACTTCAGATGGAAGGGTACCCAACCATCGAGGGGATCACCGATGCCGATGGGCGGTGCAAGAACCTCTTGGGCGGTGAGCCTCTCATGTCAGGGCGCCATAAGATCATCTTTGATATGGGCGCCTATTTCACCGCAGGCGGGCATAGTCAGGTCTTCCTGCACGAGGTGACCTTAGACTTTGAAGTCACGGATCCCGACGAGCACCACCATGTGCCTCTGCTTGCCACGCCATTTGCCGCGTCCACATATAGAGGAAGCTGACCTACTCAGCGGTATACGTATCGATGATCGAGAGATAGGTCCGTTGATAAGCGTCGAGCTTCCCTAAACTCACGCTTTGGCTCTCAAGAGCGGGGCTGAGAAGATCTTTATACGCTGTTCCATTGGCATCATCTTCCCAACGATGACCCAAAAACGACACGTTCCTCGCATCCTCGCTCAGGGCTACCTCCGCGCCTGCGCCTTCAGCGTTGAGCTCACCCACCACCCAAGACATGGCCATCCGCTCGGCCCAGCCTTGGTCGGAGAAAACGAGGATTGTGAGCGCGTCTTCAGCCGGGTCATAGGTGAAGCCCAGCTCGTTAAACCCTGTCACCTCGAGCATCTCTGCGTAAAGATCGCCGACTGTGTCCGGATTGAGGTCGTCGTGCGCGCCGACGTCGTCCAGGACCAACGCAGGCACGCCATCTGATGACGCGCCATCGGCAGGGGGCGTGCACTGGATGATCATCCCATCCTGCATAAAGACATAGCCAACAGCCGAGGTGAGGTGCGTGAAGGCTGCCTGATCGGCATCACCCATGTACCTCGCCGTGGCGGTGAGCGAATCGCTCGTTTCTCCTTTGTAGCCGCCGCGAACCTGTTCAACCGCGAAAGGGGGGAGCCCCATGTCGCGACTGAGATCCGCGATCATGCGGTCGCTAAAGAGCCTGAGGTCGCGAGCGAGAGCGGAGCCATCAAAGCCAGCGCCAAGCTCCCGAGCGAGAATCGCCCGGCGCTGGTCGCCCATGCGGGCTCCTCCGTGTACCGGATGCACGGAATAGTTGATGATACAGGTTCTGACCTCGCGCTCTGGCTGAGGGTCCGATGTTGCACTGCCGCAACTGATCAGAACCAAAGCAAACGGCAGGGTCCAGAGGCGCTTGACGTTTTTACGACATTCCACTTGATCAAACTCCTCAAACAATTGAACGACTTA
>CAWUIJ010000169.1:0-5549 GCA_963922235.1 uncultured Parvularcula sp.
TAGCTGATCCCCAGCCACAGGCGGCGAGGCCACCAGCGGGCGAGGGTTTTTAAGTCCTCTTCAAAGGCCGTGTCAGGATCATCAGGGGGCAGGGCAATGAGAAGCTGACCCTCACTATGATCGTGCACGTCTTGCAGGGAAAAATGGCACTCCCCCTTCGGCGTATCGCCCATCTTGCCCAGCGAAAGAAGGCGCGAGAGACGGCCGTAAGCCTCCCGGTCTTTCGGATAGCAAAGGATTTCCGGGCCATCGGTCGGGACCAGGCGCGCACCGATAAGAAGAGGCAGCCCCACTTCTTTGGCGGCGCTATGGGCCCGGACGACGCCGGCAAGCGTGTTGCGGTCGGCGATGCCGAGGGCTGAAAGCCCTAGCGCTTGAGCCTGCTCGATCAACTCCTCCGGATGCGAAGCGCCTCGGAGGAAAGAGAAGTTACTGATGACGTCGAGCTCAGCATACGCAAGTGCAGAGCTCGTCATGGAAAAAATCCGTGCAAGAACCATTGAGGTGGCCCGCCACGGCCATCATCGTAAAGCCCATCGCGATAGACCCAATAGCGCCTGCCCTGATCATCCTCGATGCGGTAATAGTCCCGGGCGCGGCTACGCTTTTCGGATAGCTTCCACCATTCCGGCGCGATCCGCTCTGGCCCTTCAGCTTTGAGGATCCGCCGCGGCACCCGGCGCCAGGTGATCCGCATAGGCGGGCCGTCGGGCACGGCAGCCATCACCTGCAGCGGCTCGGGTTGCCTCAAAAGCCGCAAAGGGCGCGGCCCTGCTTGGGGCGGCGGGGCCAAGTGGCTTGGGAACTCTCCATCAAAAGGCTCGCTCCGCTCATCGCGCTCAGGGATATGGCTTTCTTTCGGAACACGGATGGTCACAGCGCCATCCCCCAAACGGGCATTGATTTTGTCGGCTAAGAGCGAGGCCTCCTGCGGATCAAACCGTGTGCCGGTAAGCTCCGCAGAAAGAGGCGCAACACTTTCCGTCATCGCGCCCAAGCGTTGCGCGGTGAGCATCAAGAGGTCGATACCGTATCCTGGATCGATCGAGCCGATCCGCTCACGGAAAAGATAGGTGATCCTCTCAGCCAATCGCTCAGGCCGCGCTGTGGCGATCGACGCAAGGGCTGAGGTGCCATCAGCGCGAAAGGCGTGGAGGGTGAAACGCTGCGCGCCTTGTCCGCTTGTGGCCAGCGCGGCAGAGAGTTGATCACTGAGTGTTTCAAGGCCTGCAGCGACTCCTTCAGACGAAATGAGCGGCTCCGCGCAAGACAACCGGCAGGCAAAGCGCGGGTTGGGCAGGAGCGGGCTGATCGGCTCACCCAGCCGCCCCAAGGCCTGGTCGAGGCGCAGGACCACAGCATTCGCGGCCTCCTTCGAAGGAAAGCGCCGGTGAAGCGCCCGCCGGTCCAGATCATAAAGCTGGCCAATGCGGGTCAACCCGAACCGGCGAAGGCGGTTCAGGCTGCTCGCCGATAAACGCAAGGCAGCGATCGGTAGGCCTTGCAGCCCTTCTTTCTCACGACCTGGCGCAAGAATGGTGTGCACGCCTTGTTTTGCACAAAGCGCTACAGCCATCGCAGCACCCACCGTGCTGGCGAGGCCCATGCGATGCGGGATCTCAGCTTCATCAAAGCGCATACTGATGGCTTTCATCATCTTGGCCTCGCCGCCAAAGAGGTGATCACACCCGGCTGTATCAAGGATCAGCCCTTCCTCACCATCAAGCGCGATGAAAGGGCTCCAGCGCACCATCCAATGGGCAAGCCGCTTGAGGCTTTGCGCCTCTGCAGCCCGGTCCGCATGGGCCGCGGTCAGATCGGGCGCGCGGGCTTTGGCATCGGTGAAGCGCAAGCCGTCCACCACGCCCTGTTTGCGGGCGCGCTGGTTGGCGCAGACGATATCCAATCCGTGGGCGCTCTTTTCAATGATGGCAAAGGGGCCTGCCTCATCCGGCGATGCGGTGGAGGACGAAAGCTTCGCCTGCGCGCGGCGCCACCTTGTCAGGGGCCAGTCCTTGAGACGGATGGAGAGATAGCGGTTCATCATCAGCCCTCAGTGTAAAATGGCGCCCGACTTGGCTCGGCGCGGTGCGGCATCGCTCTAAGGTGACGTTCCACACCGGTACGCCAGGCGCTTGGCCGTCAAAGGGGTTGGGGAGGGACGCCCCGCTCGCCACCCGCCACCGGGCCTGGGCAGCGGTGCTGCCTTCGGTCCGTGCAGGGAGGAGCAAGATTGCCGGCACGCCGCTCGCTTCACTGGCAAGGCTCAACCGCCGGGACGCGGTGAAGTCCGGCGCTTCGGTTTCGACCATCACCAGGGACACGGCGCGGGATTTGATCGCTTCCTCCGCGGCCCAGAGGATATGCTCTCTTTTGCGCGTTTCGAGATGAAGGACGGCCTCCACCGACGAGGCGAATGTGCCTTTGGCCCAGCGTTCCACAAGGCGGCCATGCTCTTGGCTTTGCCGATAGCCGGTGATCCACAAGACCCCGGAGGCGCCCGCCTTTTCGGCTGCGGCCAGGGCAAAGCCTGTCACCGCCGCATGGTCGCCAAACGACGCCTCTGCCACCTCCTGCACGCCAGACCGCGCAAGGCCGAAAGGGAAAGAAGGCTCTCCCGATACCGCCTGCCGCGAAGGCAAAAGCGTGCTTGCTTTGACCAACCGAACACCCATAATGTTCATGTTTTGTTCTAAAGTGGCGGGGAGTCAAGCGCCACAAAGCAGCGTTGCTTTCCGCTCCAACCCTTCTTCTCCCCAACCTTTTGCGGTCGCGAAGAAACAGGTTGCGACTCCTTAACAAGGTGTGTAACTAATTAACACGGATGGGGATTGGGCTTTGTTTTCATCCAATTGGAACGTGTTAAGGGTACACCAAATGGCATTTGCGAAACGATTGATCGCGTTGTCCGCAGCCGCAGTGATGGCTTCTGGCGGAGCGCACGCAGCAACAGTTTTCACACTGAACGGCGCGAATTTCGGCGATTTCACCGAAACAGTCGACGATATCACGCTAGACATCTCCAGCGGTGACGAGGGCAGCCTCCACTTCAACGGCAGCGGTGTTGGGGTGAACAGTGGCGCCAATGACCAGTCCGAAAATCGTCTGGGCGGCGATAACGAGGCGATCGTTTTTGTGTTCGATCCTGCCGTGACCATTCTTCAGTCGGTTGCGTTTGAAACTGGTGGCGGTGTTGACACTGTCAGCATTTTCGATGGCAACGACAACTTCATCACCAGCTTTGACGTGGCGAACAACAACGCCAACAACAACGGCTATGTCACCGTCGATCTGACCGACGTGACGGGTTCAGTCTTCAAGTTCGTTTCAACCGCGAACCCGCGCGCGCCCGGCAAACCCGATGGCGGTATACGGATCACAAGCCTCACCGTTGAAGCTGTGCCTGTTCCTGCTGCTCTTCCTCTGATGGCAGCCGGTATCGGAGGCCTATCACTGATGGGCCGCCGCCGTAAACGCGCTCACGCTTAATCCGATTTTGTTCTCTGATGAGAAAGGCTATGACGAAACCGTCATAGCCTTTTTTTATCAGCTCTTCTCAACCACCTGATCGATGCGTCCAAAGATCGACGCGCCGGTCTCATCCAGCATTTCGATTCCAACGCGATCACCGAACGCCATGAATGACGTTTTCGGTGCGCCCTGATCAATCGTCTCGATCATGCGGATTTCCGCGATGCAGGAATAGCCAACGCCGCCTTCGGCGACGGGTTTGCCAGGGCCGCCATCAAGCTTGTTTGAGACCGTCCCCGAACCGATGATCGTTCCTGCACAGAGGGGGCGGCTCTTCGCGGCATGGGCAATCAACTGACCGAAATGGAAGGTCATGTCGGTGCCAGCATGGGCTCGGCCAAAGGCTGCGCCATTGTAGTCAACAGAGAGCGGCAGATGCACCCGGCCGTCTTTCCACGCATCACCCAGCTCGTCCGGTGTGACTGCGCAGGGGCTGAATGCACTCGATGGTTTCGACTGGAAAAAGCCAAAGCCCTTGGCCAATTCGCCGGGTATCAATCCGCGCAAGGAGACATCATTGACCAGCATGATGAGGCGGATCTTGGAAAGAGCGTCTTCTGCTGAAATCCCCATCGGGCAATCATCGACGATCACCGCCACTTCGCCTTCCATATCAATACCCCAGCCTTCATCGGTGGGCATCGCAATCGGTTCGCGCGGGCCAAGGAAGCTGTCGGAGCCGCCTTGGTACATGAGCGGATCGGTCCAGAAGCTCTCAGGCATCTCGGCACCGCGGGCTTTGCGGACAAGCTCCACGTGGTTCACATAGGCTGAACCATCGGCCCACTGAAAAGCGCGGGGAAGGGGCGAGGCGCACTCGGCCTCATAAAACGGCTCACCATCGCCGCCATTAAGCTGATCGCTCAGCGCTTGAAGAGACGCCTCCACCTCTGACCAGCGGTCCAGCGCCTCTTGCAGGGTCGCAGCAATCTCGTCCGCAGGCAGATAGCGTTCCAGGTCTTTGGAAACGACGACAAGCTGGCCGTCACGACCGTTTTTCAGGCTAGCAAGTTTCATAGCGTCGTTCCTATTCGTGCTCGTCGCGCGCGGCTTCGTGCAGCCATGCCGCATGTTGAGGGGCGCGTTTGGTTTTCGACCATTCGGCCAGCATGTCAGGTGCCACCCGGCGCAGTTCCGCCATTTGCTCTGGCGTCCCCGTATCGCAAGCCAGTTCAACACGGTGGCCATTGGGGTCGAAGAAATAGATCGACTTGAAGATCCCGTGATTGGTTGGGCCAAGCACGTCCAGGCCATGCTCTTCAGCGCGTTTTTTGGCCGCCATCAGATCATCAAGTGTCGGGACACGGAAGGCAATATGCTGCACCCATTCTGGCGTGTTCTGATCCCGGCCCATCTCAGGCTGCTCAGGCAGTTCAAAGAACGCCAAGATGTTGCCGTTCCCAGCATCGAGGAAGACATGCATGTAAGGATCATAGGCGCCTGTTGAGGGGACATGATCCTCCGCAAACGCCACATCAAACGGCATGCCCATGACATCGCGATAGAACTCCACCGTCTCTTTCGCGTCTTTGCAGCGATAAGCGACGTGGTGGACGCCGTTGATCGTGTAGCCGGCGCCAGCCATTAGGCTGGTTCCTTGACGTTCAGCACACCGCGATTGATCTGATCACGTTCGATCGACTCAAACAGTGCCTTGAAGTTGCCTTCGCCGAAACCGTCATCACCCTTGCGTTGAATGAACTCAAAGAAGACCGGGCCGAGCTGCGTTTCTGAGAAGATTTGCAGGAGAAGGCGCGGGCTGCCGCCCTCAGTCGTACCGTCGAGCAAGATCCCGCGTGCTTTGAGCTCATCGACAGACTCACCGTGACCCGGCAAACGCTCGCTCAGCATCTCATAATAGGTGTCCGGAGGAGCGGTCATGAACGGGATGCCGCGAGCCTTCAGATTGTCCCAGCACTGGATGAGGTCTGGGCAAGAAAAGGCGATATGCTGAATACCTTCACCGTTGAACGCCCGCAGGAACTCCTCGATCTGGCCCTTGCCGCCTTCGCCTTCTT
>CAWUIJ010000170.1:0-5537 GCA_963922235.1 uncultured Parvularcula sp.
GGGCGGTGAGGCGATCATGATTTCGGCGGGCTGCGACAAGCGCTTTGCGACATGTCGCGACAGGTTTTCGAATGCTCTCGGTTTTCGTGGGTTTCCCGATATTCCAGGTACAGATGTGCTCGCGGTCGAAACCACGCGGCGTTCTCAATGAGTGCAGCCCATAAAGCGAGAATCGTCGATGAAGCCATGTCCTGGCTCGCGACGCCCTATCGGCATCAAGCTTCGGTCAAGCATCATGGTACCGATTGTTTAGGCTTGATCCGCGGTGTCTATCGCGCGCTCTATGGTGAGGAGCCTGAAGCGCTGCCGCCCTATCCCTCGTCCCCGAAAGCTTGGGGAGGAGGTGAGCCTCTCTTGGAGGCTGCTCAGCGGAATCTCGTGGCCACGGGCAAGCCTCAACAAGGAGTGGCCGTTTTCTTCCGCTTGCATCGTTCCGCTCCGATCAGTCACTGCGGTATCATGGCGAGCACTGAGGGTTTCATTCATTCCTATCAGGGCCGCGGTGTGATCGTGTCGACCTTTGGCGCCTATTGGCAACGGCATCTGGCCGCCGTTTTTGATTTTCCGGAGAGCCCATGACTCAAGCCGTCGTCAGCACAGCCCAAGCTGCGGGTAGCGCCGCGCTTAATCAGTCTGCGCGTATCGCAGCCCAGGTCGCGGCCCAGCAGGTGGCGACGACCACCTCGAACCTTCTCTTTGGGCCGGTGAAACGTGTGAGTGAAGGCCGGTCCCTTGATGAAATCAGGCTGCTGACGGCGGGAGAAGGCGGCGGCATTCCTCGGGTCTATGGCCGCGGTCGCGTCGGAGGTCAGATCATCTGGGCTTCTGAAGTAAGGGAAGACACCAAGACCACCACGTCGAGCAGCGGCGCTAAGGGCGGTGGCCGCGCGATTGAAAGTCGCAGCACTGAGTATGTCTACTCCATCTCCATAGCCATCGCCCTTTGCGAGGGCACGCTGAAGCGGCTGGGTCGGGTCTGGGCCGATGGGAAGCCGGTTATTCTGAGCAATGTCGCTCACCGCCTTTATCATGGGGCAGAGGATCAGTCGGTCGACCCCCTGATCGAAGCTGAACTGGGGGAAGCGCCCGCTTATCGGGGCGTCGCTTACATTGTCTTCGAGGATCTGCCTCTCGGCCCCTACGGCAACCGGATCCCGCAATTCAATTTTGAAATCGAGTGCGCGGTGGGTGAGCCGGATGCGAGCGCAATGGAAGAACTCATCCGAGCCGTGACGATGATCCCCGGCTCCGGCGAGGCGGTCTATGACACCCAGACTGCTTATGAGACCCTTGACGATGGTGTGACGCGGGCGCTCAATCGCCACAACGGAATAGGTTTGCCGGATGCGACAGCGTCTTTTGATGCGCTTCAGGCGACGCTTCCCAACGTGTCTTCGGCTTCTCTCATCGTCTCTTGGTTCGGCGATGATCTGAGAGCAGGTCAGTGCACGGTCTTGCCTGGGGTTGAGCTGCGGGATCGTGAGACGGCGCCTGAGGTCTGGTCGGTGGCGGGTTACGACCGGCAGTCGGCGCGGCTGCTTTCGCAGACCGATGGAAGGCCATCCTATGGCGGAACGCCGTCGGACAGCAGCGTCAGGCGCGCGATCCAGGATCTGAAGGCGCGCGGACTTGAAGTGATGTTCCACCCCTTCATTCTCATGGATGTTCCGCCCGGGAATGGCCTACCTGATCCCTATGGCGGAGCTGAGCAGGGTGCTTTTCCCTGGCGCGGGAGGATCACAGCTTATCCGTTGACAGCCGACGGTACGGACGAAGCGGGCGAGCAGGTCGATGCCTTCTTTGCCAGCTATCAAACAATGATCCGCCACTACGCGCAGTTATGCGCGGATGTCGGCGGTGTGGAGTCGTTTCTTCTGGGGTCTGAGCTTCGAGGCCTGACGCCGTTGCGCGATGACCAAGACCGGGCACGGGCGGTGGAGCGTCTTCAGCAGCTCGCAGCCGACGTGCGCGCGCTGCTCCCCGATACCAAAATTTCCTACGGCGCGGATTGGTCAGAGTATTTCGGGCATCAGCCAGAAGGAACTGCGGATATGCGCTATCCGCTTGATGCTCTTTGGGCGGATAGAGAGGTCGATTTCATCGGGATCGACAACTACATGCCGTTGAGCGATTGGCGAGATGGTACGAGCCATCTGGATGCTGATGGTGCTTTGGGACCTTACGATCTTGCTTATCTCCAAAGCCAGATCGCGGGCGGTGAGGGCTATGATTGGTTCTATGCCAGCGATGCTGATCGCGAGGCACAAATCCGGACCCCGATCACCGATGGGGCGTATAGTGAGCCGTGGGTCTATCGGTACAAGGATCTCTGGTCCTGGTGGCTCAATCCCCATGAGGAGCGGGTGGATGGCTTGAAAGCGGACCCAACGCCATGGGTGCCGCAGTCCAAGCCTATCCGCTTCACCGAGATCGGCTGTCCAGCAATCGATAAAGGCCCTAATCAACCCAATGTCTTCGTGGATCCGAAATCATCGGAGACGGCTCCGCCGTACTTTTCGAGCGGTGAGCGCGATGATCGCGGGCAGCGGGCGCTGTTAGAGGCCCATCATCTCTATTGGGACGATCCGGCCAACAATCCTGTGAGCAGCGTCTATGGCGGACCGATGGTCGACCCGAACCGGCTTTATGTTTATGCCTGGGATGCGCGGCCCTTCCCAGACTTCCCGGTGCGGAACGATGTCTGGGCGGATGCGGAGAATTGGGTCACCGGTCATTGGGTCAGTGGGCGCGCCGGAAAGGTGAAGCTCTCAGACATCATTACACGGATCGCTCATGATGCGGGCGTCACGGCGATTGATGCCTCGGCGTGCACAACGCTCGTGAGTGGTGCGATCCTCCCTGAGCCCCAGCCGGGGCGAGCAGCGCTTGAGCCGCTCCTCAATCTCTTTCAGCTTGATGCCTTCACCCGCGGCGGGGTTTTGGTCATTCGGCCACGTGACGGCGTGAGTGAGGTCGTCATTGATGAGGGCAACCTGGTCCTCGACCCTGCCTTAGCAATCAAGCGCGCGCAGGATGAGGAGATCCCCGCTGCCCTGGCGATCACTTATGCGGATGAATTGAGCGGCTATGAGCTCAAAACCACCGAGGCGCGCGACGAGACCATAAACAATGGTCGGACCCTGCGCATGGGGACCTCGGTAGTGCTGGAACAGGGGGAGGCCGCAGGGCGTGCACGCACGATCTTGGCCGAGGCCAGGGTGATGCGCGAAGAGGCTGTCTTTGGGCTCCCTATCTCGGGTGATGGATTGGAACCAGCAAGCACTTTGACCGTCAACCGGGCAAGCGGCGCGCTGACGATACGTCTCGTGTCGACCGAGGAAACAAGCTTCCGCAACTTGCAAGCCGTCCGGACTGACAAAGGTGTTTTTGCTCCGGTCTATGAAGGTCTCGCGGGTGATGCCGAACCCTTACCGCTTACCTTCGGCGCTGTTGTTTTTCAGCCGCTGGATATTCCTCTGTTGCCGGAAGGGGCGAGCGAGGCACAGCTTTGGCTCGCAGCCTTTGCTGAGCCGTGGCCAGGTGAGGTCGCTCTCCACCGCGGTGACGGGGCAGCCGCTCCGCAAATTGATCAGATTGCCGCGCAGTCGCTAATCGGATCCCTGGTTGAGGATTTTGCGCCTGGGCCCTGCCACCGTTGGGATCGCGGTTCATCACTGCGTGTGGTCTTGCCAGCAGGCAGTCTCACCAGCCGTCCTGAGGCAGATATTTTAGAGGGCGCGCATCTCTGCGCGGTGGAAAGCGCTACCGGTACGTGGGAGCTCCTCCACTATACCCATGCGGAGCTTCTTGATGATGGGTCCTACCGGCTGACGAACCTTTTGCGAGGGCGTGTGGGGACAGAGGAGGAAGCCGCGGCGGGTGCCTTGGCGGGCGCGCGGTTTGTGCTTCTCGATAACGCAGTTCCACGTGATCTGAGTGCGGACCGCTGGGGCACCACTGAGGTCCTGCAAGCGGGCCCCGCGGGATCCGATCCAGGCGCTTACCCCTTTCGCACGTTTGCCGTTGCGCTGGAGGGATCCGGATCACGTCCGCTCGCGCCGAGCCATTTTCACGCCGCAGCGGCCGGACAAGACCTCGAACTCAGCTGGGTGCGGCGGACTCGGGTGGGCGGCGATCACTTCGGTCCGGGTGATGTGCCGTTGGGTGAGACCGAGGAGCGTTACACGCTGGAGCTGAGGGATAGCGCTGGCTCAGTGCTCGAAACCCTCTCCACAACGGCGCCCAAAGCCACCATTTCTGCGGCAGGGGTCGCTTCGGTCACGGTCGGGCAACACTCCTCAAGTTATGGTATAGGAAGGCGGGCGACGCTCATGCTTTGATATCCGCGTCAAAGCGCTTGAAAAGATGCCCGCTCCGGCAGACATCACGTCGCTCGAACGGTCATTTTTGGGAGAGTGTCTTGGCCAAGGATCCATATACGCTGCTGGGGGTTGGACGTCAGGCCTCACAGGACGAGATCCGCTCGGCCTACCGCAAGCTCGCTAAGGAGCTGCACCCCGACCGCAATCCAGGTGACCGCGCGGCCGAAGAGAAATTCAAAGCCGTCACAGCGGCCTTCGACATCATCGGCGATGCCGAGAAGCGCAAGCGCTTTGACCGCGGTGAGATCGATGCCGATGGCAATGAGCGCGCGGGTTTCGGCGCAGGTGGGCCCTTTGGCGGCGTGGATCCAGCCGAAGCTGCGGAGCGCTTTCGGCGCCGTGCACGCCAGGGCAAAGGGCGACAGTCCGCTGGCGGCTCAGGCGGCGGTTTTGAAGACTTCTCCGATATCTTCTCTGACTTCTTTGGGCGAGGCGATGCCGGCATGGGCGGCGGGCCACGCCCATCCAAGGGCCGCGATGTCCGCTACCGTCTGACGGTCAGCTTCCTTGATGCAGCGGCGGGGACGACGAAACGCGTGACCCTGCCGGGCGGCGATACGATCGATGTGAATATCCCCGAAGGCCTCCGCGATGGTCAGACGCTTCGTTTGCGGGGAAAAGGCAATCCAGGTGCCCTCGGCGGCGCTGCTGGCGACCTCTTTGTCGACGTCACGGTGCCGAAGGATCCCAATTTCGTCGTAGATGACGATGATGTCACAACCGACGTTGCGCTGCCCCTTCGTGATGCGGTCCTCGGCGGGAAGCTCGAAGTGCCCACCTTGAACGGTCGCGCGACGATCAAGATCCCTCCCAACACGTCGTCTGGCAATGCGTTCCGTCTCCGCGAAAAGGGTTTAAAGAACACAAAAACAGGGGTTTACGGTGACCTCTACGCCAAGGTGCGCATTGTCCTGCCGAAGCAGCCTGACCCCGAGCTCGAGGCCTTCATGAAAAGCTGGACAGCAGGGGATGAAGCGGAAGACAAAGATAACTATGCAGCGGCGGGCTAGCCGTTAAGCCTTGCGCTTCCTTAAGTTCCCGCGGGCATAACCTATCCCTACTTCTTACCGAAGACGTAGGTGAATCGCGCTGGAGACTCCGACTTTGACATTAAGAACCAAGCCTGTTGTTGGCCTTGCTGCCTTGATTGCTTCC
>CAWUIJ010000171.1:0-5379 GCA_963922235.1 uncultured Parvularcula sp.
CCAGTCCACCTTGGCCTCGTCCGTGGTGATCTTTTTGGCGTAGGTCACACCGTCTTCGGGCTGAGGGCTCGCTTCCAGCCCGCCGCGCTCGAGCGCCGCCAAGGCGCGGGGCAACAAGCTTGCACCCACGGGCGCCAATTTGTCGTGCAAGGATTGGTAAGTCTCATCCTCGGCAATCGGAACGGTTTCGGAGAGGAGGACAGGGCCAGTGTCGAGGCCTGCTTCCATCTGCATGACCTGAACGCCTGTGGCTTGATCACCTGCCATGATCGCCCTCTGGATCGGCGCGGCGCCTCGCCAACGCGGCAAAAGTGAGCCGTGGAGGTTCAGGCAACCATAGGCCGGGATATCGAGCACCGCTTGCGGAAGGATCTGGCCATAGGCGACCACGATCGCGACGTCGGGCTCGAGCTCTGCGAGCGCCGCTGCTTCTTCTGGAGCTTTCATACTCGCCGGTGTTCGCACCTCGAGCCCGTACTCGGCAGCGAGCGCGCCGACGGGTGAGGGCTGGAGCTTATGCCCGCGGCCACGTGGTCGCGGTGGCTGGGTGTAAACGGCTGCGATGTCGTGGCCGTTCGCGACCAACTCCGAAAGCGCCGGGACCGCAAAGTCCGGCGTGCCCATGAAGACAATGCGCAACGGTCTTACTCCGCGGCCATGTTTGCGGTTTTTTCCTTCGCCTCTTTCTTGAGGCGCTTGAGGATCCGCTCTCTTTTCAGGCGCGAGAGATGGTCGACAAAGAGAACACCGTCGAGGTGATCCATCTCGTGCTGAATGCAGGTGGCAAACAGACCCTCGGCTTCGACGCGGCGAGGTTCACCTTCATAGTCCAAATACTCGACCACGCATTTGGCGGGCCGCTCCACCTCTTCGAAGGCTTCCGGGACAGAAAGGCACCCTTCTTCGTAAGGCGCGGTCTCTTCGGTCGGTTCGAGGATCTTTGGGTTCACGAAGTAGCGCGGCTGCGGTTCTTCTTCTTCGCTGCGGGCCAGATCCATCACGATGATCCGAAGCGGGACACCCACCTGGATCGCCGCGAGGCCAATTCCCGAAGCGGCATACATCGACTCCAGCATATCATCCATGAGCGCGCGTGTTTCATCGGTGACCTCAGTCACGTCTTTGGACACCTCGCGCAGACGCGGGTCGGGGACAGTCAGAATCTCTCGTACAGCCATGATTTTGAACTAAGTACAGGCGGCCCAGGGGTCAATCCGCAAGCGCGTTTGACTGAGAACAGGACGGCTCATGGAGTGATTACAACCTATGCGATTGGCATAGTTGAGAACGTCTCTCGCCACGCTACTGTTTTAATGTCATAAAAACCTTGGTCGCGCGCGGCCAGGGGTACAGTTTTTGCTGCTCAGACCATCTGAGTGGGATGTGGTGGTGGAGTATGGCACGATTTTGGAAGCCATCTCATTTGCAGGCGGACTCCATCATCGATGAGATGATGGCGGAAGCCGAGCAGCAATTGGTGAGGACGGGGCCGTACATGGACAACAGCGACCTGACAATTTGGCTGATTATTGCCGCGGCAATTCTTCTTGTGATTGCGGCGCTCGCCGTTCTTTGGGGGCGAAGCAATCGCGATCCTGAAGACTTCGATCGTGACCGCGATCTCTTCCACGATGACGACGATGATTTTGGTCATCGCCCTGGTGACTCGATGAATGTGAAGGACGAGTTTTCGTCCATTCGGATTTCCCGCGAAGACGATGGCGATGAAGAGACCACCCTCTCGCGCGAGCCGGGTCCTCTGATGTCGGTCAATGGTGCCGACTTTGTGGACGAAGAGCCGGCCAATGTGGTGCCGCTGCGCGCTGCCGAAGCGACGCGCGAGCCACTGGTGGCCGCCCAGCACGCTGAGAGCGCCGATCTGCCTCAAGAGCAAATCACCACGGCGTCTGCCGATTATGATTATGGCAGCGTGGCGAGCACCCCGCTTGAGCGCACGATGCCGCCAGCTGATACCGGATGGACGCCTGCTGAAGGCTTCACCCAGCACGAAGCCAACTATTCAGGCGGTTCAGATGATGACGTGCCGTATGTGGCTCCATTCATCCGTGATTACATCAATGCCGCTGAAGGACGTCAGTCTTTGCGGATCGATGAGCTCCGGAATGATGTGCGCCGCCAGCTGAGCATGATGAAGGATGAACAATCGAGCCGTCTCGATCTCTTCCTCTCATCGATGGATCGCAAACTCGACGCTCGTCCAGCCGCCAGTTTCGGCAGTGAGTTCGACGATGGTTCGACGACCCGCCGCCGCTTTGAGGGCCTCTCGAATTCGATTGAGCGGATCACGCAAAGCCTTGAGCGCCAGGGCGAGCGTCTGGCGGAACTGAGCCAGTCCTTTGATAGCCGTATGGCTGACGTGGCGCCGCTTCGGACCGATGTGCGGTTGCTCCACGAAGACGTGCGCGGTTTCAAAGAAGACGCTGATATCAGCAATGCATCGATGAGTGAGCTGCGCAGTCAACTCGAGACCTTGCAGGAAGACTTCGGTCGTCTTGAGCGCAATTTCCTTGAGCGCGCAGAGGCTGACACCAGTGCTGTCAGCATGCGGCTGAGTGACGTGGTGCGCGGAACGCTCGACGACGATGCGTATGATCTGAATGCGAAGCTTTCAAACGGGCATGCGGCCGACTGCGTGATCTACCTTAAAGGTGGTCGCAGCAAGGTCGCGATCGATGGCCGTTTCCCGGTGGAGACCTTCAACCGTCTTCCGTCGCGCGACGCGGTTCGTAAGAACCTGCCGCAAGCTAAGGCGGGCGAGGACGAGTTCCGTCGTACGGTGCTGCGCGCGATCTTCAGTTGTGCTGATCGCTGCATTGTGGCCGGTGAGACGACCGATAGCGCGATCCTCTTCATGCCGTCGGAAGCTGCGTACACGATCCTTCATGATCGTTTCCCAGACCTGGTTCGGGACAGCCACCGTGCGCGCGTATGGTTGACCTCTCCATCGACATTGATGGGAACGCTCAATCTGCTCCATAATGTTCTTCCGGGCGGTGACGATTATAGCTCATCCTACGGCGACGATTTTGATGATGGGTCAGATGGGCCTTTCTATGCCGGCCCACAGGAGCGCGCGCGCTCGCGTGGTCTCTCCAGCGAGGAAGCTGCGCTTGAGCGCCGTCTCCGCCAGCTGCGTGAGCAAGAGCAAGCCATCTCGGACGAACTCGAGCGTGCACGGGGCGCGGGCCAAACCCAAACGCGCCGGTATCGTCAGGAGCCTTCGGTTCGTCGCTCTGAAGACGACTTTGAAGCACGGCTCGAGCGGTTCGCCTTTGATATCGACGAAGGTCGCGACCTGACAGACACCGAGCCACGTCCATCATTCCGGGACGATCGCGACGACGAGCTCCGCTAAGCGCTCTCGGTTTCGAGAGCGAGCATCTCGTCATAACTCGGCCGCCTACGGATGACCTTGTACTGGTCGCCATCGACCAAGACTTCGGGCACCAGCGGCCGAGAATTGTATTGAGATGCCTGCACGGCGCCGTAAGCACCAGCGGTACCAAAGGCGAGAAGGTCGCCTGCTTCTGGTGCCACTAGTGTCGCGTCAGCTGTGAATTGATCGGTGCTTTCGCACACAGGCCCGACAATGGTCGTGGTGACATCTTCACCATTCTTATCGGTACCAGGAAGAATGCGATGCTGGGCGCCATAGAGCGCAGGCCGGATGAGGTCATTCATCGCGGCATCCACCACGGCAAAGCTTTTGGTCGTCTGCGTTTTGGTGAGGGTTACACGGGTCAAAAGAATGCCCGCATTCCCAGCGATCACACGTCCGGGCTCCAAAATCAGCTGCACACCAAGGGGCGCTGTCACTTTGGTCAAGCGCTCGGCATAGGCTGACGGAAGAGGGGGGATTTCACCATCTTTGTACGGAACGCCAAGGCCCCCGCCGAGATCGAGCCTCGTGATGGCAAACCCTTCCTCACGAAGACGCTCAACAAGGCCCACAGCGCGCTCAGCGGCTCGCTCAAAGGGCTCAAGTGACGTGATCTGTGAACCGATATGCAGATCGAGGCCCGAGGGATCGATACCAGGAAGGCTGCGCGCAAGCTCATAGCTCTCAAGCGCCCGGTCCCAGGGGATCCCGAACTTATCGTCGGCCTTGCCGGTTGAGATCCCGGGATGGGTCTCGGCATCGACATCCGGGTTGATCCGCAGTGCGACGGGTGCCGTCTTGCCAAGCTCTTGGGCGACATCCGACAGCATGCGGAGTTCAGCTTCGCTCTCGACATTGAACTGCAGGATCCCAGCGTCCAGCGCGGCAGCCAGCTCGTCTTTCTTTTTGCCGACGCCCGAGAAGACGATATTCTTTGGATCGATTCCCGCGCGCAAGGCGCGGACCAACTCGCCGCCCGAGACGACATCGGCGCCCAGACCTTCTTCGCGCAAAAGGGTGAGGACGGAGAGGTTGCTCAGCGCTTTGACGGAGAATGCAACCACCGTTCCCTCGGGAAAGGGGTCCTTAAAGACACGCGCATGGCGCCGCAGGGTCGCTGCGGAGTAGATATAACAGGGCGTACCCACCTCGTCGGCGATGCGGCTGACCGGCACATCCTCCGCATGAAGAGTGCCGTCCCGAAGAGCAAAATGATGCATGGCTGTCTCTAGCTCAGAGCGGCGCTCGTGCTTTCCTTCTCTGGCGGGGGCGGCGGCACATCGAGCGGCGCGCGCTTCCCACAAGAAGCGACCAACAGCAGGGCGAAAAGGAGAGCTGACAAGCGTGTGATCATTGCGGCGCACTAGCACGTGGCCAGCTGGACCCCAAGGCACCATAATGCCCCGCAGAATAAGGAGAGTGATCACCATGGCTTGGATCAAATCGCAGATCGCGAGTTTGCGGCACCCCATGGGGATGATGCGGTTCATGCTGGTGATCGGCGGGCTTTGGGCTGCCTACGCTGTTTTATCTGCCACCTATGCCCCGCCCAAACCCTGGGAAAGCAAGGCGCCCGTCTATGCCGTTGGCGCCATGGCGGAGCTCGAGCGGGTCTATCCTGCGCCAAAAATGCCGGCGCTTCGCCTTCAAAAGGGCGAGGAGACCGTGCGTCTTGGCGATTATGCCCAAGGCGTGCCCTTGGTCGTCAATCTCTGGGCCACGTGGTGTGCGCCGTGCCTTGAAGAGCTGCCCGCCCTCCAGGCGATGGAGCAAAAGCTCGGCGGCCGCGTGAAAGTGGTGACCGTAGCGATGGAAGGCGGTGATGGCTCTGCCCAGCGCGCGATGCTGACCAAAGTCGGTGCTGAGGAGCTCACCTTTATCCAAGATCCCACGCTTGCGCTCATGGGGGCCTATGGGCGTGATCTGCAGTTGCCGCTGACGATCCTCTATGATGGCCGTGGGCGAGAAGTCGCGCGGCT
>CAWUIJ010000172.1:0-5282 GCA_963922235.1 uncultured Parvularcula sp.
CTTGCTCCTTACACATGGCTGCGGGTCGGTGGGCCAGCGGATCGATTGATCCTGCCGCGCAACGAGGCCGAACTCAGCCAAGTGCTTGCGGATTTGCCAGAGAATGAGCCGCTCACGATCATCGGTGTGGGATCCAATCTTCTGGTCCGCGATGGCGGGCTTGAGGGCACTGTGATCCGCCTGGGGCCGGGCTTCGGAACGATCACGACTGACGGGCTGAAGGTCACAGCTGGCGCCGCGTCGCTGGACGCGAAAGTGGCCCGAAAAGCCGCATCCGTCGGTATTGGCGGCCTCGGGTTCATGGCCGGCATTCCTGGCACCATTGGCGGCGCTATGCGCATGAACGCTGGCGCTTATGGCGGTGAGACCAAAGACCATCTCGTTTCGGCCCGTGCGATTGATCGCAAGGGCCGGATGATGGAGCTCTCGAATGCGGATTTCAGCTTCTCTTATCGCTATGCGGACGTTCCTCCGGATCTTGTGCTGATCGAAGCCACGTTTGAGGGCGAGGCCGGCGAGGCCTCACACCTCGAAGCGGAGATCGACGGCATCATGGCGCGGCGGGAGGAGACCCAGCCCATTCGCGAGAAGACTGGCGGCTCGACCTTCAAAAATCCGGACCAAGAGCAGTCGGGCGGGCGATCCGCTTGGCAATGCGTCGATGCCGTCGGCGGCCGCGGCCGGATCGTGGGTGATGCGCAGATGTCAGAGCTGCATGCCAATTTCATGATCAATCGGGGGAATGCGTCGGCGTCAGATCTTGAAAGCTTAGGCGAGGGGATCCGGGCGGACGCGAAAGAGCAACTGGGTGTCGATCTTGAATGGGAAATCAAAAGGATCGGACGGCCATGACAGCCACCAAAAAGATCGCTGTTCTGATGGGCGGCTTTTCCAGCGAACGGGATGTCAGTCTCAAGAGCGGAACGAACGCCGTTGAGGCCCTGACCAGCTTCAACTCCTATGAAGTCGAACCCATTGATGTTTCCCGCGAGATCGACCGGCAGATCCGCGCAAGTTTTGGCGGGCAGGGGCCCGATGTGGTCTTCAATGCCCTCCACGGTCCTTACGGTGAAGATGGGACCGTCCAGGGCATGCTGGAGATGATGGGCATTCCCTACACCCATTCCGGTGTCCAGTCCTCCGCACTCTGCATGGACAAGGCCCGCGCGAAGAAGATCATGAGCGATGCCGATCTCCGCGTTCCTGAAGGCACGGTGATTGATACCGCGAGCCTTGAGGGCCAGCACCCGATGGCCACACCCTATGTCCTGAAACCCATTGCCGAGGGCTCGACCTTTGGTGTGGTGATCATCCGTGAGGAAAGCGATCCTGCGCCGACCTATGAGAGCCTCGATGATTCGATCTATAAAGGTCGCGCGATCGTTGAGAGCTACATTCCGGGCCGAGAATTGACTGTCGCTCTTCTTGGTGATCGGCCATTGGCGGTCACGGAGATCCAAGCGGCGTTCTACGATTACGAAGCGAAATACTCCGCCAATGCGGCGCCGCACGTGATTCCTGCTGAGATTCCGCAGGACGTCTATGACGAAGCCATGGCGATGGCGAAGGTAGCGGGCGAAACGCTCGGCTGCCGGGGCCTCAGCCGTGTAGACTTCCGCTGGGACCCGGAGCGCGGCGTTAAGGGACTGTTTATCCTCGAAGTGAATACCCAACCAGGGATGACCCAAACATCACTTTCGGCGGAGCAGGCCCAGCATTGCGGGATCAGTTTCGCTGAACTTTGCCAGTGGATGGTCGAAGACGCCTCGTGCCTAAGGTAGCCAGCAGCGCCAAAAAGAAAAAACGTCCTGCCAAACGGGTCGTCACTAGACGCAACGCAGGTCGGCTCGAGACGATTGGTGCCCAGCTCGACAGCACTGTCACGACTTTTGGCAAAGGCGTTCTGCAGCTCGCTTTCATGACGGTGATCACGCTGGGGCTTTTGGCCTTGGTCGTGAGCGCAGCCTCCGGACGGCTCAGCAAACTCCCTGACCGCATCGCCTGGATGTCAGAAGCCGCCGCGCGCAGCGTTGGTCTCAACGTCTATCATGTCACGATCAAAGGCGGTGAGAGCCTCACCAAACGGGAGGTCATGCAGGCTTTGCGCGATGAACGCTTCGGCAGTGTCGTCGGGCGTCCGCTGATGACCCTTGATGCCGATGCGATGCGTGAAACGCTGGAGAACCTCGATCCGGTGAAAGCCGCGGTCGTCCAAAAGCTTCTTCCGAACACGCTCCATGTCTCCATTCTGGAGCGTGATGAGCGGGCGCTTTATCTTAACAAGGACGGAACCTACTTTGTCGTCGACAGCCAGGGCGTCATCGTTCGGGAGTCCTCGCCGACGGAGTATACAGATCTTCCCGTGATTAGCGGGACAGATGATCCTGCCAAGGCCGCAGCTTTCCTTCGTATTTTGCGAGAGCACCCCGCGATCCTGACCCGTGTCAAAGGCATTGTTGTGGTCAGTGACCGCCGCTTTGACCTTCGCTTTGGCAACGGCTTTGTCGCCATGATGCCCGAAGAAGACGTGCGGGTGGCGCTGGCGCGTCTTGAAAGGCTTGAGACCGGCGCAGGGCGACTTTCTGCGACTCTCGACTATATCGATCTACGAGACCCCAAATGGGCTTATTACAAGCCAAAGGACGAGTAGTCTGGATCGTGTGACCAGCACGCTGTTTCTCTCCGATGCCATCACCGCGCTGGTGGCGCCTGACGCCCACGACCCTATCCATGAGGCCGTGCGAGCGCCCAGCCTGTTCTCGCGCAAAACCCAGGTGAAGCGCGGAGCAGGGGCGCATCTTGAAGGGCTCCACCGCGATGGCGACGTTGTCGCTTGCCTGCCCTTGGGCGCGAGCAGTTGTCAGACACTGAAGGTTTCTGCCCAGATTGGTCGCCAGGTGCTTCACGGTGATATCAGTGATGCGCTTGAGGTTGCTCTCACCAAAGCTGGCGCCCCTGGCCACGCGGTGATCTGCGCTGAGCCCACCGAGGTAAGGATTGATGGCCAAGTGATTGAAGGCTCCGCGGTCGGAAAAGCGGCCGGTACGCTGGAAATGGTCGTGACAGCTTTCGTCAGTCCACTCAGCCTCTTGGCGGATCTTGAAAAAGTGGCCTTGGACGGCGGTTTGCGCATTGCGGGTGTCATGGCAGCCGAAGAGGCCGCGGCGGCCAGTCTGGGTACAGACAGGTTGCCGATCCTTCTCGTTGATACGTGGACGACCAAATATGTTGTCTTCACCGATGAAGGCGTGAAGGCATCGGTGACCGTACCGATCGGTTCGGGTCATTTGGCGCTGGATCTCAAGCTCAGTTTTGAGCTGACCGATGCCGCTGCGGAGAAACTGGCGGAGCGCTATTTGCTTGACCGGTGCAGTGCTGCGGATGCGGACAAAATTGAGGTGGTGGCCGCTCGTCTCGAAGAATTGACCACCGCTTGCCGGGACGCCGCGATCGCTGCAGGTCTTGAGATGACCGATGCGCATATTCTGGGTCTGCCCGCATCGCCGAAAGTGGTCGAGGCGTGGAGCAGTATTGGGCTTCAGGTCAGCTCCCCGGGGCTCGCCATGCCCAAGACGAGCCCACCGCTTTTGACGCTTGTGCGAGGCGCAACGAAGCTCGCCGACGGTGCTATCCCGAGGGCCCAAGCCATGGCGCTTCAGCTTGATGGACCCAAGGATCAGGCCACCGCGCTCAAATGGCTGCGTAAGAACTTTTAGGGTGCATGCTGAAGGGTCTTATGCGATCTGCGTAAGCTCGTGCAGCCAAAATTTCTCAACGGCTCCCTCGGTAGCAGCCATATACGCTGCAAGATGCGGAGCGCTCATATGCGTTTGCCAAAGATCTCGCGTTTCCCAATTCTCATAGAACATGAAATAGGCCGGGTTTTCATTGTCCTGATGCAGATCATATTGAAGGCAGCCCGCCTCACCTCGGGTCGTCTCAATAAGCTTGAGGAGCTCTGATTTCACGAGTTCAATTTTGTCCGCTTTCGCCACGATGTTCCCGGTGATCGTAAGTTTCTTCATGCCTGGTGCTCCAGCTTTTCGACACTGGCCTAGATAGCCTTGTGGAGCTTGGTCACAAGTACGCACTCTATTGAACCATACATACCGAAATGATACTGTTGGGTATGAGTAGGTTCGAGACTTATGATTGCTCCCAAGGTTGCCCGGTTGAGGCAACGCTCGAAATCATTGGTGGCAAGTGGAAGGGAATAATCCTGTTCCATCTGCTCGATGGGACAAAGCGCTTTAGCGAATTACAACGTGCGGCAGGGACAGTCACACAACGCATGCTGACAAAGCAGCTGCGCGAGTTGGAAAATGACGGCGTGGTGGCTCGGAAGGTTTACCCGGTCGTCCCTCCCAAAGTTGAGTATTCCATGACTGAAAAAGGACGCTCACTCGAGCCCATCCTCGTAGCGATGCGGGATTGGGGCGTACGGCAGCTGGTCGATTGAGGCCTCTCTGGGTGAACAGCAATTGATTCCTGCTGGGTTGCTTATCAACCCGCCAAACAGGCTCCACTTTGGCTGAAAACGCTCTAGGTGGCCGCTATGGCATCTTGGACCCACGACCTCCCGCCCAGTCCGCTTTTTGGTGATCAGCTCGAGAAGCCGCGTTTGCGTCTTGAGACGCTGCAATATCTTGCGGCGCGTCGCTCGTTGACGGCCGCGCAAATGGTCGAGCCGGGGCCATCGAGTGATGAGCTCGACGCGCTTTTGGCCATGGCCGCGCGCGTGCCGGATCACCGGCGTGTGCATCCTTTCCGCTTCATGGTCTTTGAAGGTGAGGCCCGCGCCGCTTTCGGCGAGGTGCTGGCAAGCGCAACCCTCACCAACGATCCCGCAAGCACCGATGACTGCCTGAAGCTCGAGCGGGAGCGGTTCCTTCGTTCACCCCTGGTCATTGCGGTGATCAGCAAGGTCGATTTTGAGCATAAGACGCCTGAGTGGGAACAGATTCTGACGTCAGGCGCTGTGTGTCAGAACCTGGTGATCGCCGCTGGCGCCGCAGGTTATGCCGCTCAATGGCTGACCGAATGGTACGCGTTTGATCAGAAGGTGCTGAGCGCCATGGGGCTTTCGCCCACCGAGCGTGTGGCTGGCTTCATCTATATCGGATCAGCGGCCGACGCCCCGAAAGAAAGAGCCCGTGTTCCGGCAAGAGAGCTTACGTCTCGTTGGACGGAGCCTGCGTCCCAAAGCTAAGCTCTTTAAACGTCACGAGGGTGTAGTGAACGCCGGTTCCAAAGGTCAGGATGCCCGCCACCCATAGAAGGGC
>CAWUIJ010000173.1:0-5263 GCA_963922235.1 uncultured Parvularcula sp.
CGAACGGGATCTTCTTGAACTTGAGAAACGCATCCACTTTGACAGTGTACGGAGACGCTTCCAGGCCCATGAGCCTGAATTGTGATGAAGGTTCTGCCATAATATACTCAGTTGACGGCGCGTTCCATACCTTCCCAATAGGGTTCCCGAAGCGCGCGTTTTAAGACTTTACCCGAAGCATTACGGGGCAATTCCGCGACGAAGTCCACTGATTTCGGCACTTTGAATGCCGCAATCCGCGTTCTCGTAAATTCGAGAAGACTTTCGGCACTGCTCACGGCATCCGGTTTCAAAACCACGACAGCTTTGACCGCCTCGCCCCATTTGTCATCCGGCACACCGATGATTGCGACGTCGGCAATATCGGGATGGCCGTACATCGCGCTCTCAACCTCCGCGGGATAGATGTTCTCCGCTCCCGAGATGATCATGTCTTTCACACGGTCGTGGATGTAAAGGTAGCCATCCGCATCGAGATAGCCGGCATCTCCCGTCAGCAACCAACCGTCGCTGTTGATGGTGTCTTTCGTGGCAGCCTCATTGTTCCAATAACCACGCATGACCGACGGAGACCGAAGAGCGACTTCACCCACCTCCTCAGCAGGCAGACTGTTGCCGTCGTGGTCAACGATCTTGAGTTCAACGCCTGGCATTGGGAGGCCCGCGGAACGCATGCGACGGTTGCCTTCAGGGTCGTGATCCTCTGGAGGCAAGTAGACGATTGTGCCGCACGCTTCTGTCATGCCGTATTGCTGACAAAAGCCGCACCCAAAGACGTCCATGCATGCACGCAACAAGTCCACGGGAATGGGTGAAGCGCCATAAAAAATAATCTTGAGATGGCTGTAATCGATGTCGCGGGCGCCTGGCATCTGAATGAGGAAATTCAGTGCGGCCGGTACCAGAAAGAGCTTGGAAATCCTCTCAGGCTCCATCAGCGACAACACAGTCTGCGGATCGAATTCCCGGAGAATGATCAGGCTGGTGCCATTCACAAGCCCAATGAGCCCCCAGCCGGTGCCTCCAATATGGGCAAGCGGCATAGCGACCAAACAGACATCATCGTCCGACCATTGGTTCCACTCTAGGCCCGCATCCCCAGCCTTGCCCCAAAGCTCAAGGAGATTGGTGTTCGTCAGCACAACACCTTTCGGGCGGCCAGTCGTACCTGACGTGTAAAGCTGAAGCACGGTGTCTGACCCACCGATCTCTTCGTTCAAATCGTCCGCAGACTCTGCATCACGCCAAGCAATGAAACCCTCGCTGCCCTCTCCTTCGAGCTCGACAATCCGGACGGGACGGCCCGACTCCTTGATGGCATCCGCAGCCAACTGCCCAAATTCGGGGCCCACGAAGAGAAGCGAAACGTCACCGTCGTTCAGAATGTGCGCGACCTCTGCCGGAGCCAATCGCCAACCGATAGGCAAAGTGACCGCGCCGACTTTCGCACCACCGAAAAGAATCTCGAAGAAATAGTCGGAGTTTTTGGCAAGATAGCCAATCCGCTCATCCTTCTTGACCCCAGAGGATTGGAGAGCACGGGATACTTTGTTCGCATGCGCATCGAACATGCTGTAAGTCGTCGCGCGTCCTTCAAACTTGGTCGCGACAGCGTCCGGTCGATCCACAGCATGCGCACGCGTCACTTCACCCAGTGTTCTGAATCGTTCAGTCTCAACTGCACCCGAGTTATTCACGGTCATGTCCTCCTCCATCCGGCCATGCGCTGCTTATTTATCTGTTTAGCGCAGCGCTGATCATCGGTCCGTGGCGTTGATGTACACCGCGCTCATCAGGGAAAAAGGACAACAGTTGAAAGCAGTATGATCTTCATCTGTCTGACGCCTTCGCCCGTGAACCGTCGCCAATACGACCACCAAGGCCTCTCGACCCAGAGAAGTAGACCATAGTCTTCTTTTTCGCTCAAGCCGCGAAGCTGTATCTGGAAGGCGGTCTGAAGCGTCAGATCTTGCTTGGTATTGCTCGGCGCGAAATCATAATGAAACCAACTGCGAGACCAAGCTCTAAGACAGTCATCACAGCCAGCTGACCCGTCATCTCACCATTGAGACCCGCCACGCACCGACCGATGAAGGAGAAGCCTTCCAGCGCACCAATCGGAAGGAGAAGCAGGGGGATCTGCCGATAAGCAGCAAAAATAGTCACAGCAGACATGGCGAGGTAATGGCCACCGATGAGAGAGCGCACGTTGCTGGCCCCCTCAACCGCGGCCATGGCAAGACCAAGCTGCTCTGCGGCGTTGTCCAGCCGTAACATGCAAGAGATGCCAATGAGCGCGAACGAGACGCCCGTCACATAAAGAAAAATCTTGCTCGGTAATGACATGACGTGACCTTCCGCGTTCGTAATGGCATGACTAATGTCAAAACGTCTAGACCAGGGATCAACGTTGACACCAGCACGATCGACTCGAATCCTGATGTTTTATCAGCGCATAAGAAATATCGTCTTTTCAATTTGATACGGACGATACAAACGGGAACGAAACGGATGGGTATGCACTTGCTTCAACTCCGGAGCCTGATGATGAAGCCAATGAAACTGAACAGTTTTGTGATCGCGATGGTGAGCCTCGCGTTCCCTACGTTCACTTTTTCCTCGTCTGCTCTGGCCGATGATCGCCCAAATGTGGTGGTCATTCTCGCTGACGACGTCGCGCTGATGGATTTCGGTGCCTATGGTGGTGAGGCCCAGACCCCCCATATCGACGCGCTTGCAACGAAGGGGGCGCTTTTTACTCAATACCGCGCGTCTCCACTCTGCTCGCCTTCACGCGCAATGCTGCTGACCGGGTTGGACAATCACCAAACCGGTGTTGCGACCATCCCAGAGGTGCTGCCTGACGAACACAAAGGACAGCCGGGATACATCATGGCTCTTGAGCCCGATGTCCTCACTCTGGCTGACCGGCTACGTTCGTCAGGCTACCGAACATTGATGAGTGGCAAGTGGCACCTTGGCGAAAAGTCAGAAGAGATGCCGCAGGCCCACGGCTTTGATCGTTCCTTTGCCTTGGCCGCATCGGGGGCGGACAATTGGGACGACAAGTCCTACATGCCTTACTACAAGGACGCGCCTTGGTTCGAAGACGGTGTTGAAACGTCCCTGCCCGACGATTTCTATTCGTCCGAGTTTATCGTCGATAAGATGATCGATTATCTGGCTGAGACTGACGCCAGCAAACCTTTTTTCGCCTACCTCCCATTCCAAGCGATCCATATCCCCGTCCAAGCCCCACAAGAATTCATCGACCGTTACATTGGTCGGTATGATGAGGGGTGGCACGTCTTGCGTGAAGAACGTCATCAGCGTGCGCAGGATTTGGGTCTCATCCGCGAAGGCGCTCCCCTCGCCCCGATGCCTGAGGGCTCACGTGAATGGTCGTCCCTGACTGACGACGAACGCGAAGTCTATTCAGCGCGTATGGCGGTCAACGCCGCCATGCTAGAAGCTATGGACTTTCACATCGGCCGGTTCATGGATCATCTCGATGAACAAGGCCTTCTCGAGAATACCATCTTTGTGGTGACATCGGACAATGGGCCTGAATACGGTCGCGGCGATGGCAACTTGCTTCTGACGACGTGGCGCTTTCTCAATGGGTATGAGATCGGCCTGGACGGCCTCGGCGGACCAGGCAGCTGGGGCTTTATCGGACCTGAATGGGCAAATGCCGCAGCATCGCCGGGTGCCCTGTTCAAATTCTACTCGACTGAGGGCGGAGTCCGTGTCCCCCTGATTATCTCAGGACCAGGTATTGAACCTTCGCGTATTGGCTCTCCCGCGATGGCCACCGATGTCGCACCGACGCTCCTCGAGTGGGTCGATGCGGCCCCTGCACCTGCTTCCGCCAAACCGATCACGGGCCGTAGCCTTCTACCGGTGCTGCGCGGCGAGGTTGAGGGTGTTTATGCAGCCAATGACGTTCGCGCCATCGAAGTTTCGGGAAACACAGCGCTTTACAAAGGTGACTACAAAATCACCCGCAGCATGCCGCCGGTCGGTGATGCACAATGGCGCTTGTTCAATCTCGCCGAGGACCCAGGCGAGGTCACTGATTTAAGTGAGACGCACCCGGCCATTCTTGCCGAATTGCTAGCGGCCTTTGAGGTCTACTCTGCTGAGGCTGGTGTTCTGCCTATGCCCGAAGGCTATGACAGCTACAAAACCCTCACCGCAAATTCGATGGCCCGTATGAACGAGCACTATCCTTACATCCCTTTTGTGATGGGTGCACTGATGATCGCTTTGGGATTTGGCCTTTGGAAGGGCGGCACACTCATCGTGAAGAAGGTCAGGTCATAAACCCTGACCTTCGCCATTAGATTCTAAGCCTTTTTCAGGCCTTCTTTCTCAAGACGCCAACGAAGTGTATCCATCCGGTCTTGGCCAAAGAATGGCTCACCAGCAAAGACGGCTGTCGGCACGCCCCAGTGCCCAGCCTCTTCAAGCCCCTCATGGTTGGCTTCCACCTCCACCATCGGGTCATAATCAGCGATAGCCGCTTCCATCTCCGCCAGATCAAGACCGGCTTCGGCCACGGCCTTCTCCAATCGGTCGCCTTCGTTCCAGCCTGGCTCGCCGCTCCAAATCAGATGTGAGACGTGATAGGCCAGGTCGATCCCTTTACCGCGCCGCTCTGCCTCCACACCAAGCGCCGTGAGACGATAGATATAGGGTTGGTCGTCGGACACCTGAAAGGTTTCAAAGTCTTGGACAACCGGATCTGGTGACGGATAGCCGAGAGTCATGCCCAAAAACTCAGCACGCCGAATGCAGTCAAGCAGAATGTAGCGGACGGGTTTTTTATCCTCGGTAAAAAGGGTCGCTTTGGTGCGCAGAGCAATCGGAATGACAGGGCGCAAGCGAACATTCACGTCGAAGTCCTCACGGACTTTCAAAAGGTCAGGCGTGGCAAGATACGAATAAGGGCTCCGAAAAGACCAATACACATCAACGACAGCATTCATCCGTATCACCCATGTGTTGCTGGAAGCGTGAAAGTAGAACGCTGTCTATCATTGTCAAAGGCCTGATGCAGCTCGTTCTGTCCGCGATCCTCGGCTTTGGCTAGGATCGTCAAAAAATACAGCGTGGAGGACATCATGGCGATCGACGTCAAACCGTCAGGACAATCATGCGGAGCACGAGTCACGGGACTCGATTTGTCGAAGCCTTTGTCCGATCAAGAGATCAAAGAGGTCCGCACTGCATGGCTTGAGCACCACGTCCTCGCCTTTCC
>CAWUIJ010000174.1:0-5242 GCA_963922235.1 uncultured Parvularcula sp.
CCAGGTGAGCTGATCCTTGTTTCGGATAACAATGGCGGCACCACGCGCGCTTCGGGCACGTCGTTCGCAGCCCCGATCGTCACGGGTACGATCTCGCTTCTCCATGACCGTTGGCCTTGGCTGCAGCAGCATGCTGACGTCACAGCGGACATCATTCTGCAAACGGCTGAAGACCTCGGCGCGCCAGGTGTGGACGAAGTCTACGGCCACGGGCTCATCGATGTCGAAGCCTCGCAGTCGCCGCTCGATTGGAACGATCTTGAAGTCTGGTTCAATGTCGGCGGCACATCCACGTCGATGACCACGGCTCAGCTTGCAACAGCTGCAGTTGATCAGGGTACGCTCAACCTTTGGGAAGCGCAAGGCGCAAGCATCTACGCCTTTGAGACTGTCGGTGACACCCACCGCGACTTCCATGTTCCGCTATCGTCACTGCTCGATGGCCAAACAGCAACGGCCAATGGCAACACGGAGCGCTTCCAGCGGCACACAGAACAACGCCTTCTGGACTGGGCAGCCACGCAACAGCCAACAACGTCTTCCTTCACAAGTACACAGAACGCGCCTTCAGCTGTCGTTTCGGGTAACAACACCTGGAAGCTCTCGTTCACACCGGGCGACAACGTCAACAGCTGGGGCGCGATGCATTTTGAAGCGGCCAACGGCTCACTCTCTATGGTCAGCGGCCAGGGCGCTGGTGTACAATATTTCAGTTCACTGAGCGGCTTTGATCAAATCAACGACTTCAATCCGAAGTTCGGCGGTGTGAACCCAATGCTTGGCCTGGCAACTGGCGGCGCTTTTAGCCGCGTTTCTGTTGCGATGCCGAAGTCCATGCGCCTGAGCTTCGGTCGGACGAATACGTCCAATGATCAGCGGGTCCAAGACGTCTTCACCGGTCAGCTCCTGATGGAAGACACGGTCTTTGGCAGCCGCGAAGCCACAGCGACCTTTGCTGAGATGGCCTTCGAAACGACCGAGCGTTTGACGCTTGGCGTGGGCTTCACGCACCTCCGGGAAGAGGATGGTATCCTCGGCGCCCAGGGCGCTGGTGTTCTGACAATGGATGGCGGCAGCCGCACGGACTCGGTGACGATGAGTGCGAACTATCGCCTGACGAAGAAGCTTGAACTTGCAGCTTCGATGACCGGTTCAACCACCCGCGGTACGGCTCACAACAACAGCCCACTGACGGTTGGCGATAATGGCCTTCAGGCCTCGGCCTTCCAAATGAATGCGTCATATCGCGCGCTGTTCCGGGATGCAGACCGCCTGACACTCACCTTCGCTCAGCCTCTTCACATTGAGCAGGGCTCGCTGGCCTATAGCTCAGTTCAGGTCGTCGACCGCCAGACGGGCGAGATCGGGGAAGTCACCGAACAGTGGGATCTTGTCAGCGGCGGACGTCACTTGGCCTATGAGGCAGAGTACGCGATCTCCTTCAATGAGGGGCTGATGAGCGTTGGCGCGTTCACACGCTACGACCAAAACGATGTGGATTTGGGTGGTGCGCATGACGCCTATTCGATCGGTACACGTTTTTCTGTGAAATACTAACTGGGCGAGCGGGAAGATACGATCATGTTGATGATTCGCACACCAATCTCTCGCCGGAAACCAGCGCGCTTGTCGTCGCTGCTTCTTGCTGCGGCTTCGTCTGCAGTCCTTATGGGCTTTACTACAGACGCAAACGCACAGGATCTTCGTGAACCTGTCACCGCGTCGGAGAACTCTGTCTCTAGCGCCTTCGACAAGCTCGTCGCGACAGCTCAAGCTCAAATGATGAAGGCACCAAGTGACGCCTATGCGGCCGCTGTTGGTGCAGAGGAGATTGCGAGCGCCCTCCCTGCTGAGCAACGAACGATTGCTCAAGCCACCGCTCTATGGCTCAAGGCTGAAGCAGCCCTGCGCAGTGGTAAGCCCGAGGATGGCGCTAGCGCCGCTGCAGCGGCGGCGGCCATCATGGAGGCGGTTGAGGGTGAGAACACGCTCCGTGCCAATATTCTTCTTATTCGCGGACGAATCGCTAGCCGCCTTGCTGACGTCGATCTCGCCGTAAAGTCTTATTTCTCTGCACACGCTCTTTTTGTTCAAGTGGGCAATGCACGCAAAGAATCGATCACACTCCAAGCTCTCGGCTCCATCTACCGTGACGCAGAATCGTTCGACAAAGCCCTTGAATATTATCAGCGCGCTGCTGATATCTACGAAGGGGACGACATTGTTGTTCTCTCCATCAACAACAATGTCGGCAACATCCTCAAAGAGGTTGGTGACTACGCAGGCGCGCGCCTTCGTTTCAACAAAGCGCTGGAAATCGCAGAGTCGATAGGCAGCGCAACACTTATGGGCCGCATTCTGACGAACCGCGCAGAGCTCGAGGTCGTTGCAGGCGACCTAAGCGCCGCCGCTGTGTTTGCTGATGATGCGCGCGAGCAGCTTGCTTCAGACAGCAGTGCAGCATGGCTGCGCTTTGTCAGCGGCGTTGACGCTAGTGTCGCATATGAGCTCGAAGACTTTGACCGTGCAAAAATCGCTATTCAAAAAGCATTCGACGGCGTCGATATCGACGAGACATCGATGTCGTATGAAGAGCTGCACGCGACCGCCGCTGACATCTACAATGCGCTTGGTGACTGGGAAAACGCCTATCTTCACAAGCGCAACCACAAGCGCCTGTCTGACGAGGCCAAGTCTGTTGCCGCTTCTTCAAATCTTGCGCTCTTAGGCGCTCGTTTCCAGTATGCTGAGCAGCAACTCAATATTGAGCGCCTACGGAACGAACAACTCGAGAGCGAACGCGCGTTGATGGATGCGGAGCGCCGTGATCAAGTTCAAAAGATGGTCATCGCTGCAGGCGGTGTGGTTGTTCTTTTCGCATTCCTCTCAGCATTCGGTATTTTTAGTCACAACCGCCGCGTGGCGAAGATCAACAAAGACCTCGCCGTCAATGTGAAACGTCTCGGTGAAGAAATTAAACGCCGGGAACTGGTCGAAGCTGATCTCACGCTCGCTAAAGAACGCGCTGAAGATGCAGACCGGATGAAGTCCAACTTCTTGGCGACGATGAGCCATGAGCTTCGGACACCAATGAATGGCATCCTCGGCTTTACGGATGTGCTTCTCGCCGGTGAGCTCCGCGAAGATCAGCGAGAGCAGATTGAAATTATTGATCAATCTGCAGGAGCTCTGCTGACACTGATCAATGATATTCTTGATCTGTCACAGCTCGAGGCCGGCAAGTTCAAGCTGCGCAATTCGATGTTCAACCTCCGTGTAGCGACTGAACATGCCGTGAAACTTCTCCGCGCAAAAGCACAAGAGAAGAATCTCAACCTGATCGTTCACGTCGATCCCACACTTCCGACTCACATCCACGGGGACGAAGATCGGATTCGCCAAATCCTCATCAACCTCATCGGCAACGCGGTGAAATTCACGGAACGCGGCGGTGTGGCCGTCAGTGTTCGGCCTACAACCGAGACCGGCGAGATTGAATTTGTTATCGAAGACTCAGGCATCGGCATCGCTGATGACAAGATCGGTCTTCTGTTCGAGCGCTTCTCGCAGGTCGACGAAGGTGCGACCCGCCAGTACCAGGGTTCAGGCCTTGGCCTTGCGATCTGCAAAGAGCTTGTGACAGCAATGGAAGGTGAAATCGGTTGTACGTCTGAGATTGGTGCAGGAAGCGCATTCCGTTTCGCCATCCCGCTTAACAAAGGCGAAGATTCAGCTGTCTCGCTGACGCCAAAGGCCACGACCTTCGACCACAAGCCACGTGTTGTTCTGGTTGACGATGAGGCTGTCCAGCGTCGCACGGTGACTGCAATGCTGAACAGTCTTGGTGCGAACATTGTCACCTTTGAAAGCAAGGCCCTTGCATTCGAAGGCCTGAAACTTATGGCTGAACGCGGTGAAGTCGTGGACGCTCTACTCGTCAACGGCACAAGCCCGTCGGTTAATGCTGACGAATTCGTTCTCTCGCTTGAGCGCAACCGTCTTGTTGCGGAAGGGAAATCAGCTGTCTTCGGTGGTATGCATACGGCTGAACACACAGACGTGACTCACATCGTTGAACAGCCAATGACGATCCACGCACTTGAACGTGCCTTGACCGCTATCCTGAACGAAGAATCCGCAGACACGGCAGGCAATAAAGCACAGGCAACAGCAGCCCAGGGCAACAATGTTGTGTCGCTCGCCACGGCTAAGTCCGACAAGCGGGTGCTCATCGTCGATGATGTCTCCGCGAACCGGAAGCTTCTCGAGTGTTTGCTGCAAAAAATTGGTATCGAGACCGTTTCGGCCAACAACGGTCAGGAAGCGGTTGAATTCGCCGAGGTTCAAGAGTTTGGCGCTATCTTGATGGACGTCTATATGCCAGTGCTTGGCGGCATCGACGCCACCAATCGCATTCGGAGCGGCGAAGGCCCCAACACGGCAACGCCAATCTTTGCTTTGACCGCTGGTACGAGTGAAGAAGAGACCAAAGCGGCACAAGCCGCTGGCATGGATGGCCTACTGACGAAGCCAGTCCAAGTGAACCTGCTGCGAGCAACTGTTCTCAAAGCGCTTGACGGTCAGTCTGCGTCTGACACGTTCGCAATCGAAAGCAGCGAAGCGATGTAATCGACGTCTGTGGCCCAAGAAGGCCACAGACCAGCGTAAGCGCCCGGTAATTCCAACCGTGGTCTCGCTCAATGTTCCTGGCTAGGACGGGGTATGATTACGTCGGAAACTTCTTCCGTTGTGCGGCCCTGATGCAAATCGATATCAGCGTCTCGCTATTGCGTCTGATGCGAAGGTCCTGACGGTTTCATGACGACATGACCAGAACGCCCAGAGCTCCGAAGCCCAGGCTTAACGATGGCGCAGTGTTGTTCCGCGTTGCTCACACCGATCATATCTTCGATCGTCGGCTCAGAACGACGGGGCCACAAGCGCATATCTTGTTTGCTGCAGCAGTCACACCCAATTCTCGACCATCGGGAACATCAGACATGGTTCCATAAATTGCGTTGGACGAGATCAATCGAGACTGGAACAAACGTAGCAGCCCGGTTTGTCCCATCGCCGTTTTCAGACCACAGGCCCACAAAAAGACGTAGGGTACACAGATTGAATGTCCGCCACCTACGCACACCGGTAATACGCAGTACGAAGATCTGTTCTCATAGAAAGGTTGGGTGCGGGAGTAGGATTTGAACCTACGACCTTCAGGTTATGAGCCTGACGAGCTACC
>CAWUIJ010000175.1:0-5238 GCA_963922235.1 uncultured Parvularcula sp.
GAGCCCAAATTGATCGATGCCGCCTAATCTAGCAATGGCCGGTTTCGTAATCTTGGTGCGGCATACATGGTATCGTTCTCGGAGACATGGAGGCCCCGCGCCGCTCGGTAAGGCCAGAGCAGCGCGGGCCGTTTGCGCTATGCAGATGCGTAAGCTTCCAACGCTCCAATCCCGGCTTGGTATTGCCCGATGATAGCGCCACGAAGCATTTCAACGTTTTCGGGGTCCGCCTGGAAATTTGCGGTCCATACAACCGTTGTGCTGCCGTCTTCGCCGGATTGTGCCACAACCGAGCCAGAGAAATTGCTGAGCGGCATGGGCGGGTTTTCGATGGAGTAGGCCAAGCTGCCCGCGTCGGCGTCGACGCCAAGGATCGTCTCCTTCAGCTCATAGCCGTCCATTTCGGTCCCCGGCATGTCCATCACGCAAACGCGGGAGGATCCTGCGGATGTACCAGCGCACTCCGCTGACTTGATGAAGGGCAACCACTTCTCCCATTGCGGGTCGGTGATGGCGGCGCGCGCTTTGTCAACGGGCGCGGATATTTTCTGGGCGACGGTTACGGTTACGTCGGTCATGTTGAAGTCTCCTGTTGTGGGTTCGAAGTTTGCGAGACTCTGACGCCCGAACCATGCCGCCAGAGTAGGTCGGTCATGGGGTGACGACGATCTTGCCAATGGGCGCATTGCCTTCGAGCGCGAGGTAGGCGTCGCGCACATCGCTCAACGGATAGGTATGGTGGATGAGCGGTTGGAAGCGTCCCTCCTCGATACGGGGCAAGAGATAGTCATAGGCCGCAGCCCAAAGCTCGGGTTTCTCAAAAAGATGCCAAACCACGTAATAGCCGATGAGTTGGACGTTCTTGGTGATCAGAGCAAAGAGCGGCACGCTCGGTTCAGTGCCGTAATAAGCCAGACTGCCATAGGAGATGATCCGTGCGCCGGGGGCGGCTGCGTTGACCAGGTCATGCCAAAAGGGGCCCGAGACCGGATCAAAAGCGATATCGAACTCTGCGCCCTCTAGCGTGCCGTCCGTATCTGTCACGACAACTTGGTCGGCACCCGCCGCCAAAAGCTGATCGCGTTTGTCCGCCGATCGTGTGGTGGCGATCACATAGGCCCCGTGGTCTTTGGCAATCTGAATCGCAGGAATGCCAATCGAGGATGCCGCGGCCGAGATCAGCACGCGCTGGTCTTTGCCCAGGCGCAGGCCGCCATACGTGACCAGCCCACCATAGGCCGTTGCAAACCCCATCCACACGGCCGCCGCCTGGATAGGGTCCAACCCTTTGGGGCGGGGGATAACCGATGTGGCGGGCACAAGCGCGTGCTCTGCCAGAACGCCGTAGTGGTCGACGCGGAAGCTTGGCAGAATGCAAACGGCATCGCCGACAGCAAACCCCGTGACGTCCGGGCCAACGGCCTGCACCCGACCGGTTGCCTCTGCGCCGATCAACGCGTCTTTTGGCGGCTCAAAGAGGTATTCACCGCGCGAATACAGCCACTCGGACCGGTTCAAACCGGCGGCTTCTATGGTGACACACACCTCGCCGGAAGACGGGGTTGGGATAGTTTCTTGCCGGATGTCGAGCGCAGCAGGACCGTCCGGCGTGGCAAATCGGACCACGCGGTTCATGATCTATCCTTTTCGAAGAGAAGGGGAGTGGCGCGGTCGGAGCCGCGCCAACCAAGCGTTACGCGTGGGAGAAGGCGTTGCGCGTGACGTATTTGGCGTTGCCCTCTAGGGCCTTAGCCATTTTGCCCCGCAGCATGGGCTTCATCATCGGTAGCATAAGCTGGCCAATGATGCCCATCGGCGGCTTGAAATCCATGGTGAAGGAGATCTCGCTTTTGTTGTTCCCAAGGGCGCGGACTTCAAAGAGGCAGGTCGCGCCTTTCATGGGCATCGTCGTGTCATCAATCACCAGACCCAGTTTGCGACCGGGCACATACACATTGATGGTCTCGCGCAGATATTCGCTGCCATCGGCCTTCAAGTCACACTGCCGCTTTGCACCAAGCCCGGTTTCCACGCTTCCGGGCAGGATGCGGGATGCTGCAAGGTTTTCGTTCCACTTCGCGATCCCGCCATAATCGTCCAAGCTGGCCCAGACGTCTTCTGCGGACGCATCGATCGTGCGTTTTGTGGTCACTTTTGCCATTGTCGTTCTCCTGTTTGCGGATGGGTTTTGGGGATGCCTATTCGGCGAGTTCTGCATCGAGGAAGCTGGTCAAGGCGTTCACATACGCCTCAGGCGCATGGGCCTGCAGGTAGTGACCAGCGTCGGGGATGCGGGTGATGTTGGCGTCCGGCGTGCCCAAACGCGCTTGCAAGTCGCCAATCACAACGTCTGCATCAAAGTAGGCGTCTTGTTCACCAAAGATGATTGCGGTGGGGCCTGCGTAGGCGGCCAGCGCTGCATTGCGGGCCTCTTCGCCCATCATGAAGGCGGGCACGGCCTGCGCGAAAAACGTCTCGTAGACTACATTCGCGCCCTCGATATCAGCGGCATAAACGGCGGTTTCGCTGGCAGGGACAGAGCCCGGGCCAAACCAGCCTTGCTCTAACCACATCAACGCCAAGTCTTCTGCGCCCTCCGGTGCGGCCATCGGCGCGAAGACCTCTTGCGGCGTGGCCTGTTGCCCCATGATCTGCATGACCGCTGGTGCAGGTGTGACGCCTGCAAGTCCCACGATTGTGTTGGTTGCAACCACTGCGGTCAAACGGTCGGGCGCGTCTAGGACCATCTGCCAGCCGGTGATGCCCCCGACGTCGTGCAAGACAATCGCAAAATCCTCGACGCCCAGATGATCGGCTAGCGCAAAGAGCCGCGCGCTTCGGGCCTCCGTTGCGTAGGCGGCTGGGTCGGCAGGCTTGTCAGAGGCACCGAACCCCATCAGGTCAGGTGCGATAACGCGGTACCCAGCGGCGGCGATCCGAGGGGCGACATCGCGGAACAGGTAGGATGATGTTGGGATACCGTGGATCAACATCACAGCCGGTGCGCCAGAGGCGCCGACATCCAGGTAGGCCAGCGTATTGCCGTCCAATTCAACACGATCAAGCGATGCCAGATGATCCGCATGACCGTCAGCCAGAGCGGTGAGCGGGAGGCTGGCGCCCATAAAGAGCGCGCCCGTCAGGCCAAGCGCAGTTCGGCGAGACATTTCCATTGGTTTCATAGAGTTAACTCCTGGTTTTGCTGGCCACTCGACAAACTGAGAAGGGCGAGCTATGTTTCAAAGCAGTTGTAGTGAATGAATCACTACACACGCAGTGAAATGCTGTCAACACCGTTTGAAGGACTTGCTATGCCGCCCAGAAAACCCTTGCTCCCTTTAGAGCCCATTCCTGATATGGAAGGTGTCTATCGCGCCAGACGCGGTGCGGCGGCAATGGCAGCAATCAAGCTAAGGGACGGCGGACTGGCGCTGTACAGCCCCGTGACAGGGCTCACCCCAGGCGCCATTGAACGAATGACGGCGCTTGGAGGGGTTTCGGCCATAATCGCCCCAAACCACTTTCATCACCTCGCGCTGACCGAGTATCTGGAGGCTTTCCCCGGCCTGCCGCTTTACGCGCCGATTGGGGCACACAGAAGGCTGGAAAAACAAACGAGTTTCAGCTTCGAAGATGTGCAGGATCTTATGCCCGCCCTGCCCGACGGTGTCCGTCTTCACCAACCTCAGGGGCTGAAGGCGCAAGAGGTATGGGTTGAAATTACCAGCGCGGGGGCGGTCGGTCTGATCGTCTGCGACGCGTTTGGCGCCCCGGCAAAAGACGACGGGCTGCCACCGTCTGAGGCCAGCCCGCGCGGGAGTTTCAAAACGATGTGCCTCAAAGATGCGGAGGTTTACCGTAACTGGGCCAAGCCACTTTTTGCGCGAATTGAACTTACCCACCTTTTGCCATGCCACGGCGCGCGCGTGACTGGAAAAGGTCTTTCCGCGCATCTATCAAAATCTTTGGAGGCGCTCTGATGGCACGACCCAAAAGTTACGACCGTGACGAAGTGATCCTGAAGGCAAAAGATGCCTTTTGGGAGCATGGCTACCAAGCGCTCGGCGTCCGCGCCATCGAAGCGCAAACAGGCTTAGGAAGCTTCGCCCTCCGCACCGATTTTGGCGGCAAAGAGCAGCTCTTGCTCGAAGCCCTCGCGGCGTATCGCGAGGAAATGGAAACCTATGTGGCGCGTATCATGGACGACAGCGACCGCATTGAAACCATTGTGGCTGCCCTTGAGCAGATGGTGACGCCTTACCCAGGCAGTATGCGCCGTTTTGGATGCCTGATGACGGCCCTCGTCTCAGAACTGCCCAGCATCGGATCACAAGCCGTCAGCGACGCGGTCAATGCCCATTTCGACCGGATTGGCGCTTCGACAGCGGGGCTCGTCGAGCGCGCGCAACGTGCCGGAAATGCGCGTCCAAACTTGGAACCCGAAAAATGCGGAAAATACGTGGTGGGCGTTGTTGGTGGTCTCCAGACAATCAATCGCCGCGCGGGCCGCATCGACGCGGCTAAGGACTTCGTGAACATCGCCATTTCCGAGGTGCAACGCTGGTCCACGGCATAGGCCAAAGAAGAGAAAAGCGGCCGCTCCGTGAGAAATCGCCAAGGACCGCTCTGTCCCGCTAAGCTGACAATGGACAAAACCGCAGGGAAAGCCCGCTTTCCGCCCATTCTGTGGAAAAACAATGTGTTGCTAGTGCAGAAAGTAGTGGCATGAACAGATCGCAAGCGCCTTTCTGATCAGGCTCTGTGTGTTTGCTGCGGTGCAGGAAAGATCTTCGCTAGTTTCCGGAGATTTTGAGCGGTGGCGGCGAGGAGGAATTCGTCATTTGCACCACATGGGCCGCGTAATCGGAGCCTTCCCAAGCCAAGGATGCGTTTGAGGTGCACGAAGAGCATCTCGACCTTTTTCCGGAGCTTCATTGAGATATCGTATTGGTGAGTCTTGGCTATGTCGCGGGCGACCTGGCGGGCGTCTTCATGCTCTTCGCGGGTGATCTTGCGCGCATCAGCGTTCGGGCAGCATTTGGCCTTCGACGGACAAGCTTGGCAGACCTCCTTCAACGCCCGATAGCGCGCCGTGCCCTTGCCGGTTGGACCCCGGTTCGGGTCTGAGTAGTTGCGGCGGAACTGCTTAAGGGCGTGACCTTCTGGGCAGATGTACTGGTCGTTCTCGGCATCCCACTCAAAGTCAGCGCGAGACCATGTACCATCAGATCGGCCTGC
>CAWUIJ010000176.1:0-5178 GCA_963922235.1 uncultured Parvularcula sp.
GTCGATCCTGGACTGACCCCGCTCCGCTATGTTCGAACGCTCGAAGAGCAAGGCGCGAGCGTCCGTCGCGGTGACGACCCTTGCGCCCTTCCGCGTGCGATCAAAAACGACACGGAACGCGAAGGCGCTCGTCAGGCCCATTTGCGCGACGGTGCCGCGGTCTCGCGTTTTCTTCGTTGGCTGAGCATTGAAGGCCCGTCTGGCACCGTGACCGAAATTGCTGCTGCGAAAAAACTGGAAGCCTGTCGCGAAGACACCGGCGCGCTGCAAGATATCAGTTTTGACTCGATCACCGGCTCGGGCGCCCATGGCGCGATGGCGCATTATCGCGTCACGACCGAAACCGATCGCGCGATGCAGCCTGGTGAGCTCTTCCTGATCGACTCCGGTGGACAGTATAAGGACGGAACGACGGATATCACCCGCGTGATCGCGATCGGAACACCGTCGGATGAGATGCGCGAACGCTATACGCTGGTCCTCAAGGGCCATATTGGCCTCGGCATGGCGAGATTTCCGAAAGGCACATCGGGTCATCAGCTTGATGCTTTTGCGCGCCTTCCGCTTTGGCAACGCGGGTTCGATTTTGACCACGGAACCGGACACGGCGTAGGCAGTTATCTCTCCGTCCACGAAGGACCGCAAAAGATCTCCAAACATCCGATCGCTCAATCTCTTGAGCCGGGAATGATCTGCTCAAACGAACCTGGCTATTACAAGGAAGGCGCGTACGGCATTCGGATCGAAAATTTGGTCCTCGTGACAGAAGCCGAGCCGATCGACGGCGGTGAGCGGCCGATGATGGGTTTTGAGAACCTGACCATGGCTCCGCTTGAGCGAGAGTTGATTGTCACCGACCTTCTGACCGATGAGGAACGCCGCTGGGTCGATGCCTATCATGCCGAGGTGGCTGCCAAGATTGCTCCGTTGCTGGCGGATGACGACGCCGCGTGGCTGAAAGAACGGTGCGCCGCTCTGACCTAACGGGATTGCCATGCAATCGTGATACCTCTTGAGCTTGGAAGGTTAAGCCGGTTGTGGGACACCCCGTGGGCACCTATCGGGTGCGCCGAAGGACGACGTGATGGATCAGAGCACGCTGCAAGAGCTGAAAGCGAAGGCGTTTGAACGCTTTCCAATCGCTTTTGTGCTGACCAACCCGAACATCGACGACAACCCGATTGTCTATGTGAACCGGGCGTTTGAGCGTCTCACGGGCTATGCGGCCGATGCAGCCATTGGCCGGAATTGCCGTTTTCTCCAGGGCCCTGACACCGACCCCACAGAAGTCGCCGCCGTTCGCGACGCCATTGCGAACCGCGAGTCGCATCGCGGAGAGCTCCTCAATTACCGCGCCGATGGCACCACGTTCAAAAACGAGCTCTTTATCGAGCCGATTTTTGACGATGCGGGCAATCTTTCAGCCTTTTTGGGCCTACAACGGGATGTGGACGCCCAAAGCCACGACCGCGAACGGGTGGAAAGACAGCTCAAAGAAATTCAGCACCGGGTCAAAAACCACCTCCAAATGGTCGTCTCGATGATCCGCCTGCAGTCGCAAAAGGCTGACGAAGGCGTCCCCACCGTCGACTATGCTGCCCTCGCCTATCGCGTTGAGACTCTTCAATTGCTCTATCAGGAAATGAGCAAAACGGAGGATGAAGCAGCCGTCCCTATGGGCGCTTATGTCTCGCGCATCGCAACCACCATTGGCCACCTTGAAGGTCGGGAGAACATCCGCCTTAATATCAATACGGAGAGTTTCTTCGTCTCTGTGGAAACGGCAGCACGCATCGGTTTGCTCAGCTCAGAGATCATCACCAATGCGTTCCAGCATGCCTTTGTTGGACGCAGCGCTGGCCTCGTCCAAGTGAGCCTTAAGCAGCTCTCAGGTGGGATCATGCGGCTTGAAGTGATGGATGACGGCATCGGTTTGCCTGATGAGATCAATTGGCCGCAAGGCAACACGATGGGTGCAACCATTGTCCGCTCCCTGCTCGAAGGGGTGGAAGGCACAATGAATGTGGCACGCGGACGGGCCGGCACGACCATGAGTATTGACGTTCCCCTGCACGACGAGGCTTCTCAGCATGCTAACTAGTTTTTTTGTTGGTTTGGCTACCCTGGCTCAAACCGTCACGACGCCTGTTGTCTATGACGTGGAGGTGGTGAGCACCTACCCGCACGAGACTGACGCTTTCACGCAAGGCTTGCTTTTTGCTGATGGGGTCTTGATTGAAAGCACGGGCCTTGAGGGCCAGTCGCGCCTGAGAAAACTCAGTATTCGTACGGGTCGCCCGACACAAGAGATCAAGCTGCCTGACGATGTCTTTGGCGAGGGTACCGCTCTCGTGGGCGACCAACTTGTCACCCTCACCTACAAGGCGGGCGAAGGCTATGTCTTTGACCTCGAGACGCTCGAGCAAACGGCGGCATTTTCCTATGATGGCGAGGGTTGGGGCCTCACCTATGACGGTGAGCGGCTGATCATGAGCGATGGCTCGTCGTTCTTGCGTTTTTTGGATCCTGAGACGTTTGAAGAAACCGGTCGCTTGCAAGTGACCCTCAGCGGTCAGCCGCTGCGGCGGATTAACGAACTTGAGTTCATCGATGGCCAAGTTTGGGCGAATGTGTTTGTCCAGGATTGGCTCGTCCGTATTGATCCCAATACGGGTGTTGTGACCGCCGTTGCTGATCTCAGTCAACTCTTTCCGCGTGCAGAGCGCAGTGAACCTCTCCGCGATGTTCTGAACGGCATCGCTTACGAGGAGACATCCGAGCGCCTATTCGTCACTGGAAAGAACTGGCCAACGCTTTTTGAAGTCAAACTGACACCGCGAGGATAGACGACCATGCCAGGCCTTTGGTTCCAAGAGTTTGAAGACGGGCAAGTCTTTGACCATGAGTGGACACGGACGATCACCGAAACGGACAACACCTGGTTCTCGCTGATGACGATGAACCCGCAACCGCTTCATATCGACCATCACAAAGCAGCCGAGACAGAATTCGGTCAGCCGTTGGTGAACAGCTTGTTCGCTCTCGGTTTGCTTGTGGGCATGACCGTGAATGATACCACGCTCAACACCACTGTCGCGAATTTGGGGTTTGAGAAAGTCCGCTTTCCTGCTCCGCTTTTTCATGGGGATTCTGTGAAAGCAAAATCCACCGTGATCGGACGACGGCCATCAAAGTCGCGGCCGGGTCAAGGCGTGGTGACCTTCCTCCACGAGCTCTTCAAGCAAGACGGCACGCTGGTGGCGTCTTGTGAGCGTGCAGCACTGATGATGGCCAAACCCGACGCGAGCTAACGAAGACCACCGCCTTGCCAAGCATCCAGGATCGACGCGAGCAGATCCTCGCGTGATGGCGGCACGGATGCTGCCGCAGCATGCGCCGAATGCGGACAAGCGCCTGGCTTAAGCCGGCTCAGCGTCACCCGTTCAATAAACGGCTTTTTCCCGTCAAGAATACTGACAGGTACAGCCACATCCGGACTAGGAGCAAGCGTATGGTCAATCAGCACGCCGGCCTGTGCCAATGCCCGCTCTGGCAGGCCTTCGTCACGGCTTGCGTCAAGGCAAAGGCCGAGTCCTGGAAGAGAGGAGCGCGACAGAACGTCCGCAAGGGGACCAGTGTCCTGCGCCAAAAGGGCATCGGCTGAATCAAGGCCAACCATGAGCGGAATTTGTTGTCCAGCCATCGCGCTCAGTTGACGCGCGAGATCCAAGACCACCGCTGCCATGATGGGGCGAACCTCATCGTCCAAACCGCCCAGCTGGAGAACAGTCATCGGCGGCCTACCGTCTGGTAGACGAAACACCGTCTGCAGAACATCGGCTGCTGAAAGAGCTGATGCTGCTTCACCGAAGAACGAGCGAAGACGTGGGTCGTGTGCAGCAGCGCTCAGCTTTGCACCGAGACTCCGCGCGGCATCACCGAACTCACTGCTCTCTGCACGATGATAACAAGCATCGATCACGGACGAGATACTTGGACTGACACCGCCTACAGAGCGGAGTGATTGCAGGGAGTTCTCTTGCCGCCGCATCAAACCACGCAGCATGGAGAACTCAGCAACCGACAGGGGCTCGGCCGCCACGCCGATCGCCGCCGCGATTTGTTCCGGCGCCATCATGCCGAAAGGAACGATCGCCCCTTCCCCATCGACAATCGACGCTCCGCCGCCAAAGCTCTGCGCAAAGCCGCTGGTCGAATCGATCACCAAAAGCCGACCCGAAAACCGAGTGCGGAGCAAACTGCGGAAAACGATGGCAAGCGTGCAACTTTTTCCTGAACCAGCCTCGCCAGTCAGGATGAGATTGGATCCTAAGAGAGATTGGGAATCGAGAACGAACGGCAACGCTCCCGCACCCCAGTCAACCTCGCCGATTGGCAGTGGCGCCACCACACCATCCGTATGGATTGCATGACGCTCGGCGGGCGATAAAGGCCGGAGCGGAGCACCGACCGGAAGCGTGCGAAGGTCCGATTGCGGTGACGGGTCAATCTCGACAATGACGATATCGTCCGGATGCGGCGCTGTCGCCGGCACTAAAGCATCGAGCGCCGCCACGGTACCGTAGACAACCGCGCTTTCGCCCAAAGACACAGGCGTTCCTGGCAAGAGGTTTTGGTGCTCAGCCTGTTCCCGCGGGATGGCAGCGGTCACGGATTCCCTCAGGATAGCGATCACTGTGCCGATGGGTTCCGGCCGCTCGGGGCTTTCCTCTGGAAAGATCTCGGATGCAATACGGGCGAAGGCGCTCATGATCAGCTATCCTCTTGCAGTGTCGGTATATTGAGCCGCAGCATCATCCGGCCATCAGGCGGCCGGAAGGTCTCTATAGCGATGAGGCTGGTGCCTTCGCCGAGATGGATCTGCTTGAGCTCATCGTGGGTTGGCTGGTCCGCCCCGCGTGGGAGCAGCAACTCGAGAACGATCAGCATATCGCTCGATTGCCCGGACGATTTGAGGCGAACACCGATCGATTGGGCAGCGCGCCCTTTGCGCGCGATCAGTGAAAAGAGCGAGTGAAGATATCCACCAATCTCTTCATCAGACAAAAGGCTTGGCGGCAGACCGGTATCCATGATCACTTCGGTGACGAAGAGACGGCCGTGAAAATCGCCGATCAGCCCTTCAAGCGCGGCGGCAACATCACCCCCTGCTGCCTC
>CAWUIJ010000177.1:0-5159 GCA_963922235.1 uncultured Parvularcula sp.
AAGCATGATTTCTAATGGTCAGGAGAGGGCGCTTCTCTTTGACCTGGAGAACCTGCGGGTGTCTCTGCGTGAGGTTCTGCCGATGAACTCGGTCGAGCTCCTCACGCTCGATAAAAGCATCGCCAATCTTTTGCGGATGTGGGCGAAGCCTTAGAGCGGATTGCAGCAAAAGTGGGTCACCGGTTTTGCGTTCGCAATCCGCCAATACAAAGACTTAGAGCCGTTTGTGACAGAAAAAGTGAATCACGTCAGCCGGAAACGGCTCTAGTCCGTTTACGGCCAACCGACGCGGTCAAAGATCATCACCGCTTCGGCTTGGTTGGCGCCGAGAGCAGAGACGTTCAGCTCGTCGGCTTTGAATTCCCCCAGCGATTGCACGGCCGATGAGGGAACGACCCCCGGCACAGCGGGGTACTCATTGTTGCCATTAGCGAAATAGCCCTGCGCCGCTTCCTCGGTCAGATATTCGATGAAGCGGATCGCGTTCTCGCGATTGGGTGCGTGCTCGAGGACACCAGCGCCGCTGATATTAATATGCGCGCCGCGATCGTCCTGGTCCGGAAAGACCACACCAATCGAATCGAAGGTGTCTTGCATGCCTTGGTCCTCGGAACCTGCGAACCGTGCAAGATAATAGGAGTTGACGACGGCGATCCGGCATTCGCCTGAGGCCACCGAGGTGATTTGGCTCGTGTCATTGCCCTGCGGACGGCGTGCGAAGTTCGCGACCACGCCTTCTGCCCAGGCCTCTGCAGCTTCACTGCCCTCATTCGCGACGATGGAGGCGAGGAGAGAGATATTGTAAATGTTCGATGACGAACGAATGCAGACCTGACCGCGATAAGCGGGATCAGCGAGATCAGCGTAAGTGTCGAGACCCTCGGGAAGGCCAGCCTCTTTGTTGTAGATCACCACCCGTGCGCGCTGCGAAAGGCCAAACCACAGACCATCAGGGTGCCGCATGGAAGCAGGCAGACGCGCATCAAGGATATCTGACTGAACTGGGCTGAGGATGCCCGCTTCTTCAGCGCGCCAAAGCCGTCCGGCATCGACCGTGATCAGAATATCGGCAGGGCTGAATTCCCCTTCGCTTTTGATCCGCTCAATGAGGGCATCGGCACCGGCTTCGAGGCGGTTCACTTTGATCCCGGTTTTCTCCGTGAACTCCTCATAAAGTGCGAGGTCGGTATCGTAATGCCGTGACGAATAGATGTTCACGGCACCTCCGCTTTGGGCTGCGGCTGACGCGACCAAAAGCGCTGATGCGAAACAAGAAAGAGCGGAGCGGAGCAACGCCATAGGGGACCTCGTGAGGATAGGGGCAGCTTAAAAAGGGCTGTTGTTGCGATCGATTATCATTAACGATGGGCGTGCGCAAGCACCATGCGCGTCAGGCCGGGAAAGCAAAGATCGAACGCGCGAGCGGCACAATCTCAACCGTTTGGCCACTGACCACGCCTTCATCCTTGGGCACCAAAGCGCTGATCCGTTCCCCCGAAGCGGCCTCAAGCAGCACCTTTTGATTGGGCCCCTGGGGGCGGACGTCTTCGACCTTGGCGCCGGTGCCGTCTTTGAGACGCAGCGCTTCGGGACGGATCACAATCTCGATAGTGGCCGCGTCGGGAAGGCCTGATGCAAAGGCCTCTGCGCCCCAATCGCCAAAAGGCGTCGTGAGGCCTGCTTCTGACCGTGTGCCGCGAAACACGTGTCCTTGGCCGAACAGTCTCGCGACGCCTGACGTGTTCGGTTCGTCATAGAGTTGATCCGGGGTGCCTGACTGGACAATCGTTCCTGGGCCCATGACGGCGATCCGGTCGCTGATATCCAGCGCTTCGTCAGGATCGTGGGTCACAAGCACTGCGACGGCTTCGCGTGCACGAAGTATGCGGCGGGTCTCTTCCCGCAATTGTCGCCGCAGGACGACATCGACATTGGCGAAGGGCTCGTCGAGCAAGAGAACCGGGGGCCGGGGCGCAAGGGCCCGGACAAGCGCCACCCGCTGCTGCTGCCCACCTGACAGCGTGTGGGGATAAGCGCCGCTGAAGCTCTCGAGCCCGACTTGCTCGAGGAGTTCACGGACCAGGCCCGTTCTGTCCATTTCCGACTGGACACCGAACCCGACATTGTCGGCAACGGTCATATGCGGAAAGAGGGCGCCTTCTTGGAAGACGAGGCCCACGGGACGTTTCTCGGGCGGCGGGTTGTGCCCCGGCGCAGCCAGGCGATCACCGTTCAGGCGGACCTCGCCATCTTGGACCTCAAGAAGGCCAGCAGCGAGGCGCAGGAGGGTCGTTTTCCCGCAACCTGAAGGCCCCAAAAGGCAAGTGATCTCGCCAGGCTCAGCACGAAAATCGACCCCTTTCAGGACCTCGCGGTTGCCAAAGCGATGATGAATATCAGTGAATTCGAGGGCCAGAGCGCGACGTCCTGCATTTGAGAATTGTTCGTAATCTGTTAGCGCGACTGCTGGTCAAGATCCAAGGAGACATCGTGACAACCGCCGGCAGTGGTCGTGGATGGATGCTGATGGCCCTCCTTGTGGCGGGGCTCGCGCTCGTGCCCCTGGTCACGGTGGCGCAATCCCTTGTCTTTGGCGGCGAGGGTGCGTTTGGGCATTTGGTCTCCACGATCCTCCCTTCTTATGCGCTGAACACGGCGCTTTTGATGGCTTTGGTTGGTGTGATCTCCACGATCATGGGTGTGGGGACGGCTTGGCTCGTGTCATCGAGCGCGTTTGCGGGTCGTCAGATCTGGTCATGGGTGTTGGTTCTGCCCATTGCAGCGCCGGCCTATATCGTGGCTTATCTCTATACAGATCTCTTGACCTTTTCTGGCCCAGTTCAAACCGCCCTTCGCGATGCTTTCGATTGGTCAGCAACGGACTATTGGTTCCCGAAGATCCGCAGCCTTCCGGGTGCGGCTTTGATGCTGAGCCTTGTTCTTTATCCGTATATCTATCTCTTGGCCCGTGCGTCCTTTGCTGCGCAAAGTCGGAGCCAGCTTTTGGCGGCACGCACGCTGGGGCTTTCGCCGCTTAAGGCCTTCTGGCGCGTGGCGCTGCCTGGTGCACGGCCTGCGATTGTGGGCGGCCTGGCTTTGGTTTTGATGGAGACCCTCGCTGATTTTGGCGTCGCGGACTATTTCGCGATCCCAACCTTCAGCACAGGTCTCTTTAGAACCTGGTTTGCTCTCGGTGATCGGGGCGCAGCGATGCAATTGGCCGGAGTGATGCTGATCTTTGTGATCGTGCTCGTGACCCTGGAAGCTGCCACCAGGCGAGGGCAAGTGACCAGCGGCGACCGCTTGTCCGCCGGTGACCCGCCCTTTCAGCTCAAGGGATCGCACGCGATTTTTGCTAACCTGGCCTGCTCGGTGCCGGTGCTCCTGGGCTTTGTCATCCCGATGGCCATGTTGATCAGTAATGTGCTCGAGGAGCGCGATAGCCAGTCGCTCAGCACTTTCTCGGGTTTCATCACGAACAGTGTCGGGACGGCTGGGTTGACCGCTGGACTGGCGTCCATCATCGCAATCGTCCTCGCCTATGCCGCGCGGCAAGCCCGTCCGGACCGTGCGAGTGGTCAGGCTGTGATCTTTGGCGTTCAAGTCTCAACGCTTGGTTATGCCCTACCCGGAGCGCTCTTGGCCGTCGGCTTGCTCGCGCCGCTGGGCGTGGTGGATCAGTCGCTGACCCGCTTTGCCCGGGATGGTTTGGGGTGGAGCGGGGGACTGATCCTCAGCGGGACCATTGCCCTTTTGATCTACGCCTTGATTGTTCGCTTCCTGACGGTCTCTTACAACAGCGTCAGTGCCGGAATGGCCAAGATCGCGCCTTCGATAGACGCAGCGGCGCGGTCCTTAGGCGCTTCGCCAAGCGCGCTGGTGCGCCGCGTCCATTTTCCTCTCCTCGCGCCGCAGATCGCGGTGAGTGCGTCTCTCGTTTTTGTCGATGTGATGCGTGAGCTGCCAGCGACGCTCATTTTGCGCCCTTTCAATTTTGAAACCCTGGCCACACGCGTCTATCGGCTTGCCAGTGATGAGCGCATTGTTGAGGCCTCATCGGCGGCACTCGTGATCGTCCTTATAGGGCTGATCCCTGTCTTCGTGCTGAATGCCGAGCGGGGCGAGAGGTGAATTGGTATCTCGCGCCAGTCGTGGTCTAAAGGGCCTCGCAGAGAACGGACCTGACGCTTCCATGTTCAAGACATTGCTCATCGCCAATCGCGGCGAGATCGCCATCCGGATCGCCCGAACAGCAGTGGACCGAGGCCTGCGGACCGTGGCGGTTTTCACGCCTGATGACCGAGACTCACTTCATGTTCGGTATGCCGACGAGGCGGCTGAGCTTCCTGGCATGGGGGTCGCGGGCTATCTCGACATCGAAGCGCTGCTCGCGGTCGCTGAGGACCGTGGGTGCGACGCTGTCCATCCGGGCTACGGATTTTTGAGCGAGCTCGCCGATTTCGCTGACGCTTGCGCGCAAGCTGGGATCACTTTTGTGGGCCCAAGCGCCGACGTCTTGCGCGCGAATGGAGACAAGGTGGCGGCGCGCGCTTTAGCTGAGCGTGCGGGCGTACCTGTGATTCCGGGCCAATCCGATATCACGTCCCCTGATGATATTCTCGCTTTCTTTGATGAGCAGGGCGGTAAGCCTCTCATGGTCAAAGCGGTGAATGGAGGTGGCGGCCGCGGCATGCGCGTGGTGTCCGACCGCGGGGACATCCCTTCAGTCTTTGAGGCTTGTGCGTCCGAAGCGGAAGCGGCCTTCGGTTCGCGAGCGCTTTATGCGGAGCGGTTTCTTCCCCATGCCCGGCATATCGAAGTGCAGATTGCGGGGGACGGAAAGGATGTGATCCATCTTTTCGAACGCGACTGTTCCGTCCAGCGTCGTAACCAAAAAATCATCGAGATCGCGCCAGCTCCCAACCTCTCCAGCGAGATCCGTGACCGGCTTTTGGCCGACGCTGTTCGTCTGGGCCGAGAGTGCGGCTACCAAGGTCTGGGGACGGTGGAGTTCTTGCTCGACACCCAATCCGGCGAGCACGTCTTTATAGAAACCAATCCCCGTATTCAGGTCGAGCATACAGTCACCGAGGAGATCACTGGTCTGGATCTGATTGGACTTCAACTCGACCTGGCCGCAGGTCACTCCTTAAGTGATC
>CAWUIJ010000178.1:0-5120 GCA_963922235.1 uncultured Parvularcula sp.
GTCAGGATGACAATCATCCAAGCGAGAATGTCTTCGGCAAAGTCCTTCGCATGGGCGACACCGCCATGGGTCTCATGGTTTTGAAAAAGCGGAACAAAAGCGGCTTGGAAGGCGCCTTCCGCCAAAAGACGCCGGAACATATTGGGAAGCCTGAAGGCGGCCCAGAAAGCGTCGGCCACGGGGGTGCCTGAAGCTCCGATCACGCCAGCCAGGATCAGCTGCCGGACAAAGCCGAAAACCCGGCTCAACATGGTGAGCCCTGACACAGTCGCCAGTGATTTCAGCAAAGATCCCAAAACTGATGCCCCGTCACACGTAGGATTGGTTAAGCGTCCCTGCCTGCGCCTGCAAGAACCTGTGATTTTGAAACGACCTTTTCAGGCTCAACGAAGCCCCGTCTTGCGGCCGAGGTGTTATCAAGGGATTTCGGAAGAGGGCGCTCCCCAACGATTTCAAGCGGCGGCGTGCTGACGAGCGTTGCCAAGGATGACGGTATGTCCCTAAAAACCTCGGTTCCATTGGAGGTTATGTGCATGCGTTGGAAAGTCTCTCTCTCGACTGTCAGTCTTTTGGCGCTCGGCGCCTCAGCCTGTGCGGATGACCATGCGACAGATCTCCATGCCTCGATCGCTGCGCATTATGACAGCGAGCTCGAAGCCCTCTTTCAGCATTTCCATCAGAACCCTGAGCTCTCTTTTATGGAGCGAGAAACGGCGGCACGGCTGGCGAGCGAGCTGAGCGATCTTGGCTATGATGTGACCGAGAATTTTGGCGGTACTGGCGTTGTGGCCGTCCTCAGGAACGGCGAGGGCCCCACGGTCTTGATCCGTGCGGATATGGATGGCCTGCCGGTGCCAGAGCAGTCGGGCCTCGACTATGCCTCAACGGCCACCCAAAAAGACATCGACGGTGTGATGAAGCCCGTCATGCACGCTTGCGGTCACGATATGCACATGACCACGCTGGTCGGGGCCGGCAAGCAGCTGATGGACCGCAAAGACGATTGGTCAGGAACGCTCATTCTCATTGGTCAGCCAGCTGAGGAACGCGTTGGCGGTGCGCGGGCGATGCTTGAGGATGGTCTTTATACGAAGTTCCCCAAGCCCGACTATGCACTGGGCTTTCACGTCTGGTCGGCCTTCCCGGGCGGTTTGATCCACGTGCCTGAGGAAAATGCATTTTCCAGCGCCGACAGTGTCGACATCACGGTTTACGGCGTGGGCGGACATGGCGCGATGCCGCATGTCACGGTCGACCCTGTTCTGATTGCTTCGCAGATCGTCGTTTCCCTGCAGACAGTGGTCAGCCGCAGCATTGCGCCGAAAAAGCCAGGTGTGATCACGGTCGGCTCCATCCATGGGGGCACCAAGCACAACATTATTGGTGAAGAGGTGCATCTTCAGCTGACGGTTCGGGCCAATGATCCTGAGACCCGCACGGCGCTTCTTGACGGTATCGACCGGATCGCGGCGGGCACAGCAGCCACCTTTGGCGTGCCAGAGGACAAGATGCCGAAAGTGGTGCGTTCACCCACGGAAACCACACCGCCCACGAACAATGACCCTGCCACAGCGCGTCTTGTCGAGGCAGCCATTGTGGAAGCCATGGGCGAAGAGGCCTTGGTTCCGGATGGCCGGATCAACGGTATGGGGGCGGAAGATTTTGCCTATTTCGTGACGCCAGAGAGCGGTGTGAAGGGTGTCAATTTCCGGGTGGGCGGGGCCTTTGAAGAGGACCTCGATTCGCCGACCATCCACCACGCACCGGGTTTCCGGATCGATCCGGAGGCGTCCGTGATCCAAGGAACCGAAGCGACGGTCGTCAGTGCGCTCGCATTGTTCGAAGAGGGTGCAGACTGAGCGCTTAGAGGGGAGAGCCCCAGAGGGCGGCCCTGTCTGTCCATCCGCGGAAGTCATCCGTCCGGACCCGGCACCAGGTGCCGTCGCACATCTCAAGCCGCGCGATCACACCCGGCTCCAGGCGGGCTCGCGGCAGGGCATCGACCGTGGGCTGAGAGAATATGACCGTCGAGGCCTGAATAACTGCGTGTTGGTTTTCCGCGAGCATCGACCGGTGGATCCAAACCCGGCGCCCTTCGACATCCTCGACTCGGCGCCAGACATTGTCTTGGGTTTCGCCGATCACTTTGAGAGGAAGTCCGCGGCGTTTGTAGATCACCAACACTGGGTCATCGAGATCGGGACCGGCACGGCCAAACGCCTTGTCTTTTTTGAGGGCGACGAAGCGGGGCACCGGCTGGCCTGAATAGCCCGTTCTGCGCTCTGTGGCGGGCTCCTCGGCTGCTGCTTCTGTCTGCTCCTGCGCGCGTGCGGCATCGGCTGCAGACGTCGCCACAGCGATCAGAGAGAGGATGATGATAGAAAATCCAAAGCGACGCGGCACGAAGCGCATAAGTCTGACCCCTGACCACCGAGTTGTGGGTAACGGGGCGGACTCTCGACGCGAGGTGGTAAACGTTCGGTTAACCTTAGGACTCGGTTAACTTTCTCGCTTCGCCTTCCAGCATGATCGGGATGCCTTCGCGGATGGGATAGGCAAGGCCGGCGGCGTCAGAGATCAACTCCTGCTCCGCTTCGTCATAGCGAAGAGGCGCCCGGGTCACAGGGCAGACGAGCAAATCAAGGAGTTTGCGGTCGAGATCGAAGGTAGGTTCACTCATGCGCCTATTGAAGCCGCTCGCGCGCCTCGTCGTCAAATTCGCCGCCGCCGCCGCGCTGGGCGATCGCCATTTCCATCAGAGCGATGAGCGTCTGACCGCGATCATTGATCGTGCGCGCTTCCAAGATGGCTTGCTTCTCATCTGCTGCGAAAGGGCAGCTCATGGCGACGGAGTTGATGATGGTCTCAGCGGAGGCACCCTCAATCGAATCCCAGTCGGCTTGCAGGCCAACCTCTTCAAGATAGCGCATCAAAAGCTCGATCACTTGTTCGCGGAGATGCGGGCTCTCTTCCTGATCGGCATGAAGGTCCGTCGCATAAGCACCCCAGTCGACACGGGCGATGCGGAACCCGCCCTCGGTGAGCTGATCGCTGATCACGCGGAAGCGCGAGACTCCGGTGAGGGTGATGAGATATCGGCCATCACCGGTTTCCATGAACGAGGTGATACGCCCGGCGCAGCCCACATCGTAAAGCGGCGGATTGACGTCTTCGTCGCAGCGAGGCCGGGTCATGCCAATCAGCCGGCCGTGCTCCAGCGCAAAGTCGGTCATGGCGAGGTAGCGCGGCTCAAAGATATTGAGCGGCAGCTGGCCACGGGGGAGCAAGACGGCACTTCGCAAAGGAAAGACCGCCAGCTCTTCTGGCAAAGATTGGGCACTAACCTGGGTCGTCACAGACACCAGCCCCTTCACACTGCGGACGCCAAAATCGGGCGCCTGTTGAAGAGTTAGCTGAAAAGCAGAGAAGACAAGCGGCGACGCGCCCGTTTCACCTCAGGATGCGCGGCGCCGAGTGCGTCAAAGAGGGTCAGGAGCTTCTGCTTTGCTGCGCCCTCGTTCCATTCGCGGTCTTGGCCGATCAGCGTGAGAAGCGTGTCCATAGCGTGCTCAACCTGACCCGCGGCAATCTGCGCCTCAGCGAAGGCAAAGCCTTGCTCCTGGTTCGAGGGATCAGCGCGGAATGCGGCTTCTGCTGCGCCGAGGTCGCCCTCTGCTGCAGGCTCAGCCATCAGTTGGAGTTGCGCTGTAATCTGGGCGAGGGCGGTGTGGCCGCGCTTATCCTCAGGCACCTGATCGATCGTGGCGCGGGCAGCGTCGAGATCCCCAGCCGCCACTTGCACATGCGCGATGCCTGCGATCGCTTCGAGCTGATCGTCGCTGCCATCTTCCGCGGCGCCTGCCGCCTCAGCAAAGGCTTGGATGGCTTGCGGGAAAGCGCCTTGCGCGAGCGCTTCCTTGCCCGCGGCAATGAGGTCTGCCGGGTTCACGCCGCCGGGCGCTGCGCCTTTGAGGCCCATCTGGCTCGCAGCGGCAATAATCCGGTCGAGAAAGACCTGCACTTCGCTCTCGGGCACCGCGCCCATGAAGCCATCCACGGGCTGTCCACCGACAAAGGCCATGACTGTGGGCAGGGATTGAATCCGGAGTTGTTGCGCCAGCATCTGGTTCTTATCGGTGTCGACCTTGACCATTTTGACTTGGCCGCCGCGGGCGTGCACCGCTTTTTCAAGGATCGGGCCGAGGGTTTTGCAGGGGCCGCACCAGCTCGCCCAAAAATCGACGATGACAGGCACGCTCATCGACGCATCCATCACATCAGCTTGGAATGTCTCAATAGTCGCGTCTTTCACCAGGTCATCAGCACCCGGCGCTGGGCCTGTCGGGGTGTTACCACCAAGATCGAGGGTCGAGGACATAGCGGGCTCCAGACATCACAAGTGTTCTTAAGTCTGCCGGGAGATGGCGCTTCTCTCACGCCGCGGCAAGGGAGAGTTCGATCATGCGCTGGGCGTGGAGCGTGACGAAGGCTTTCAGGGCCTCTGATGACAGGGCCGTGGACGCGGTGTTTCGCAGCGGGTGGGCCCAGATTGTTGACTCGCCCAGGAGCTCTTGATCGAGAACCACCGTGTCGATGCGCATCGCCTGGTCGTTGATGAGAGCATAAGGGGTCAGGTGGCCGGGCTCGACACCGAGCACATCACCCATGGTCTCGGCTGAGGCGAAACTCAGCCGACCGCGTGCTCCGACAGCTGCGCCCACAGTCTTCAGATCCACACGCGTTGAACCCCGCGCTGTCACAAGGAAGAGCTTCTTGTCTTTGTCGGTGACGAGCAGGCTTTTGGATCGCCCGCCAGGCAGGCTCTCAGCGAGATGTTTGCTCGTCTCAACGGTCGGTGTCGCGTCATGCTCCACCGTTTCCGACGGGATACCCATCTCCTCGAGGCGTGCAAAAAAGCGGCGTTCAGCGTCCATGGGCGCGTTCCTTAAGCCGCAGAGGAAAGGGATCTCAAGCAATCATCTTTTTTCAGCGAAAGCCGGTTGCACTGCCTCGATCAATTTGCTTGATACGCGGCTCGTTGGTGAGCGGGCGTAGCTCAGGGGTAGAGCATAACCTTGCCAAGGTTAGGGTCGTGCGTTCGAATCGCATCGCCCGCTCCA
>CAWUIJ010000179.1:0-5033 GCA_963922235.1 uncultured Parvularcula sp.
GCAATCTCTTCGGAGATGAGAAGCGGCTTTTCCGGAATAGGGTCGATCAGCTCAAGGACGATCAGGCGGGCAAGGTCACCAGCCTCAAGACCCGTCGCGCGCGACATATAGCTGAAGAGCACGTCGCCTTCGCCCTTTTCCTCGCCATCGATGAACCGAGCAATCTCAAGATCCGCGCCAGCCTGGCGCTGAAGACCAAGCGCGGTCCAGGCCATCACTTCGCCAACATGACAGTCGCCGCGGCGCAGGTACTCAGCCAGGTTCTCGCCTTCGGCCGTCTTGCGCGCCTCGAGTCCCGGGAGCACCTCCAGCAGCGTCTCCACCGGCTTGGTGCCATAGTCACCAAATCGCAGGCTCTTCAGCCCATGGAACTCCATAAGGAGCCGGATGACGGGTTCGCGCTCATAGACATTCGGTCCGACATACACACGCGAGCGGATAATCTTCATGGCGAGCCTCTCTTCACCAAGGGCCTTTGCGGGGCGCAACAATTGTTCGAACAGGCCGCTCAAGACCGGCCTTCAGACGCGCGAAAATGCTTTGCGATCGCATTCCGTTCGTCAATCAACTTTCTTTCAGTTTTTAGGGGCCTATCGCACTGCAACAAGACCAGGCAAGGACCAGGCCCATAAGGGATGCACGTATGAGTAAGACCGCGACGATCGAGACCAAAGAGCCTGCCGTGCGCAAGGAGCAAGTGGCACTCCCGGAGAGCCACGGCAAGTCCTATCCGCCCATTGATATCTGGCGGTTTGGCGAGGAGGGCGCGCGGCCGAAGGTCTACATCCAGACCGGGCTTCATGCCGACGAGCTTCCCGGCATGCTTGTCTTGCGGAAAATGGCCGAAGAGCTCGAGGGTTTGGCCCAGCGCGGCGAGATCAAAGGCGAGGTCGTCCTCGTGCCCGTCTCGAACCCCATCGGCCTTAGCCAGATCGAAGGCGGCTACCTCATCGGCCGGGTCGAGCGGGCAACGGACCGCAATTTCAACCGCGGCTTTCCTGATCTCTGCGGGCTCGTGAAAGAGAAAGTGGCGCCCAAGCTGGGCGATGATGAGGCGGAGAACCTTCGGATCATCCGAAAGGCGATGCGTAAAGCCGTCTCAAAGCTCGAGCCCGAGGATGCCTTTGGTATCATGCAAAAGGCTCTGACCTTTGAGGCCTGCGACGCCGATATTGTTCTTGATGTGCATGCGGACAATGAGGCGATGATCCACCTCTATGTCGGCGAAGCGAACTGGCCTGACGCGCAGGATCTCGCCGCAGAGATCGACGCGCGCGCTGTGCTCCTGACGGATCAGTCAGGCGGCGCTCCTTTTGATGAAGCCTTCGGCTTTGCCTGGCCTCAACTGCAAGAGGCCTTCCTTGAGCACCCGATCCCCATGGGCACTTTGTCGGCGACAGTCGAGCTGCGCTCGAACAACCATGTCAACCACCGGGATAGCGACCGCGATGTTCGGGCGCTGATGCGTTTCTTGATGCGGCGCGGCGTCATTGACGGCAATGCAGGCGCGACCCCGCGGCTTCTTTGCGAGGCCCAGCCCATCCGCGCGATGCAGCAGCTCCGTGCACCGATTGAGGGGCTGATCGTCTATCACCTGGCCCTTGGTGATACCGTCCGTGTGGGCGACGTCATCGCTGAGATCGTCCCGCCCCGAGGCGGCGATATTGCCGAGGTGAAAGCCGAGACCGACGGTCTCCTCTTTGCCCGCCATGACCAAACCTGGGCGTGGGAAGGCAAAGTGATCGGCAAGATCGCAGGGCGTGAGGTCCTTGAAAGCCGCAAAGGCGATCTTCTGACGCCTTAGGTGCTGACCCTGCCGATCAGAGCCGCATGGGGCTGAAGCTCAAACCCATCAGCCGTTTTCTTTGTCTCGGTGCTGATGGGATGGGGCGCGAAGCTATCCGGAGCCTTGGTTGCTATCGGCTGGCCTGACAGATTGAAAGCGCACCAGATCGTTTCGCTCCCTGCCGACCGGCGGAAGATCAACAATCCGTCTTTAGCCTTTTCAAAGTGGATCGCACCGCAACGGAGAGCCTCGCTCTCTCGCCGGACTTTCAGCACCGCTCGTGTATGGCTGCGTGTGGAAGTTTCGCTGGCGGCCTGTCGATTGGCTGCAAGTACGATGTGCACGTCATCGACCTTCATCCACGGCTCACCGATGGTGAACCCGGCATGGGCTGCATTGGCATCCCAAGGGATCGGCGTACGGGCGCCGTCTCGGCCTAAATCCTCGGGCCAGAACCGGATGGCTTCCGGGTCGCGAAGGTCTTCAAAAGAAAGATCGGCCTGCGGAAGACCGAGCTCGTCGCCTTGATAAAGAAAGACCGTCCCCCGCAAGCAGCAAAGGAGGGTCATGAGCTGCTTTGCCAAGGCTTCACCGCCGTCTTTGCCGCCCCATCGGGTCACAGCGCGGCGGACATCGTGGTTGGAAAAGGACCAAGATGGCCACGCGTCGGTGGCTTCCCATTCTTCCACCGTGTGGCGGATGAGCTGCGGTGTCAGTTTGTCGGCGCGCAGGAATTGGAAATTATACGCCGTATGCAGAAGCTCATCGCTCTCGGTATACTCGATGCTTCGCGGGGTCGGCGAGGTGCTGTCGATCTCGGCAACGGCCATCTTGTCCGGATAGCTATCGAGAAGTGCGCGGAAGCGCTTGATGAAGTCGAGCGTCTCAGGCCGAGAGCGCTCATAGAGATGCCGCTGAAACTGTGACGGTCGCCCATGGCCAATGGTCCCGACCGGCGGATTATCCCGAAGCTCCGCATCATGAACAAAGTAGTTTGCAACGTCGAGACGAAAGCCGTCAACGCCTCGATCAAGCCAAAAACGCGCGACATCCAGCATGGCATCTTGAACATCGGGGTTATGGAAATTGAGGTCAGGCTGCTCAGCGAGAAAGTTATGGAGATAGTACTGTCGCCGCCGCGCATCCCAGGCCCAGGCCGAGCCGCCAAAGACCGAGAGCCAATTGTTGGGAGGGGAGCCATCCTCCTTTGGATCAGCCCAGACATACCAATCAGCCTTCGGATTGGTGCGGCTCTGCCGGCTTTCTTGGAACCATACGTGCTGGTCGGAGCTGTGGGAGTAGACCTGGTCGATAATGATCTTGATGCTGCGTTTATGAGCCTCGGCTAGCAACGCATCGAAGTCCGCAAGGGTTCCAAAGGTCGGATCAACATCGCAATAGTCAGCCACATCGTACCCGTAATCGGCCATGGGTGAGGTGAAGAAGGGGGAGAGCCAAACACCCTCAACCCCTAAATCCGCCAGATCATCGAGCTTTCCGATGACCCCGCGCAAGTCACCGACACCGTCCCCGTTGGAATCAGCAAAACTCCGTGGCCAGATTTGATAAAGAACGGCGCCGCGCCACCACTCGTTCATGGCAACCTCAAAGACTTCATGATCTCAAGGACACTACCAGGAGATCACAAAGCGTGCATTGTCATTGTGCAGCGGTTTGGAAAGCCTTGCGCCGACGGCGGATGGCTGCCCAGCCAGCGGCTCCTCCGCCGAGGAAGACAAGGCCAGCCGCAGGGAGAGGCACGGCCTCAGCGTCGACCGCACTCAATTGAACGGACACCCCTTGCCCCGTACTTTTGTAGTTTTTGTTGGCGATGACCATGAAAATTTCGGTCTTTTCTGTCAGAACGAGCTCAAAAGATCCGGCATTTGCCAACGCCAATTCAGGCGTCGCAAATCGGCCGTTGTTCCCATAGCGTTTGTTTTTGCCATTCACGCTGACATCGAGATTTGTCAGCCAACCCTTGCTGCAATTCGCACCGTTCTCATCGCAGCCTGCCACTTGACCACTGTCAGGGTTCCAAGCGTCAAAAACCCCATCAATGAAGGACACATTGTAGGTTCCCGCCTGAAGCGTCTCCACCACAGAGGCGTTGTCCAGCTTCGTGTTCACCTCCACATCGAGAATGACGGCGGCAGTAGCGATATTGGCAGAGAACAATCCAATGACCAGTGATGAGGCAATAAAGGACTTCACGTGACCAGACTCCTGAGCGTTGCGGCGCGATATCTGGTCTAATCCCCGAAAGACTAACGAAATTCTTTCACTATTTTCTATAGTTAGCACGCGCTAAGGATAATGAGTGTTTGGCATGCAAACTGCCAAGAAGGGCCCTTTGCGTGGTTTGGCGTGTTATCAACCTGGTCCTCATCGGCTAACATCCACCTCAGAAACCGAGGAATCAAACAATGTCCGAACACGTAATTATGGAACGTCGCGGGGCGGTGGCAATAATTTCCATCAATGATGCTCCGTATAACCGCATGACAATGGAGTATATTGACGAGCTCGAAGTCATGCTTGGCGAGCTTGCGACCGATAACAGCATCCGGGCGCTTGTCTTCACTTCAGAAGGTCTCGAGAACTTCTCTGTCGGGATGAACCTCAAGCAGTTGCCCGATGCGGCAAAGGCGAAGGGCAGTACGGAGGGTGTCTTCGATCAGCGGCTTCGCGTCCTTCACCAGATCGAGAATATGGGCAAGCCGTCCATAGTCACGCTCTTTGGCTACTGCCTGGGCGGGGGCCTCGAGTTGCCGCTGGCCTGTCACTTCCGGTTGGCAGCGGAAGAAGGTGCCCAGATTGGATTGCCGGAGATGGACCTCGGTACAGTTCCTGCGTGGGGCGGTTCTGCCCGTTTGGCGCGCTGCGTGGGTCGTGACCATGCCCTCGATATGATCCTCCGAGGAAAGAAGATCAGTGGACCGGAGGCCCTACGCATTGGTCTTGTGAATGAGGTGTGGCCATTGGCAGAGCTGAAAGATCGCGCCATCGCTCTCGCTGAGGAGTTGGCAGCGCAACCCCGTCTCGCAGTGAAAGGCGTGTTGGACTGCATTGTCGGTCATGAAACCAAGAGCCTTTATGAATCGCTTGCGGATGAACGTCGCGCGGTACGGATGACCACCGGAACACCGGATGCCAATGAAGGCATGATGGCGTTCCTGCAAAAGCGCAAACCGGTCTTCAATCAAGACACTGACTAAAGACACCTAGATGGCGCGCAGCTCTTTGT
>CAWUIJ010000180.1:0-5024 GCA_963922235.1 uncultured Parvularcula sp.
GCTGCTTCGGCGACACATCGATGAAGGCAATCTCTTCCCGAGGGACGAGCATCGCCTCACCGCGCCACCGGGCGTTGACGAATTCGTTGGAGAACGAACCATCCTCTTGAAGGTCAGCATTGGCCTGCGCGATCGCATGGCGCTGCTCTTCCATCGCCGACAGGTAGACGACTTCGCCCGTCACCTTGCCGTCGACAACACGGCGATAGGGGCTCTCGATAAAGCCGTATTTGTTCACCTGAGCGTGGGTCGCAAGCGAGTTGATCAGACCAATGTTCGGGCCTTCCGGCGTCTCAATCGGGCAGATCCGGCCGTAGTGGGTGGGGTGAACGTCGCGCACCTCAAAGCCAGCACGCTCTCGGGTCAAACCACCTGGGCCAAGCGCTGACATGCGGCGCTTGTGGGTGATCTCCGACAGCGGGTTCGTCTGGTCCATGAACTGGCTGAGTTGCGAGGAACCAAAGAACTCACGCACAGCAGCAGCAGCAGGTTTTGCGTTGATGAGATCGTTCGGCATGATGTTGTCGATCTCAACCGACGACATCCGCTCTTTGATCGCGCGCTCCATGCGAAGAAGACCAATGCGGTATTGGTTTTCCATCAGCTCACCGACACTCCGGACCCGGCGGTTGCCGAGATTATCGATGTCATCGATCTCACCGCGGCCATCGCGCAGATCGTTGAGCGTCTTGAGAACCGAGATGATGTCCTCTTTGCGAAGGGTCCGCATCTCGTCGGTGACTTCGTCTGTGTTGAAGCCAAGACGCATGTTCATCTTCACCCGGCCAACAGCCGAGAGGTCATAACGCTCTTCATCGAAGAACAGGCCCGAGAAGAGAGCTTCTGCCGTGTCGAGCGTTGGCGGCTCACCAGGACGCATGACGCGATAAACGTCGATCAGCGCTGTCTCACGGCCTGAGTTTTTGTCAGCCGCGAGCGTGTTGCGCATGTAAGCGCCAATATTCACGTGATCGATGTCGAGTGTTTCGAACTCAGTGATGTTGAGCTCGGCCAGGTTCTCGAGAACCTCTTCCGACACCTCATCACCCGCTTCGGCGTAGATCTCACCGGTCTCCACGTTGACGAGGTCACGCGCGAAGTAGCGGCCGAGCATCTGCTCACGGGTCAGGAAGAAGGCCTTCGTGCCGGCTTCCTCAAGCTTCTTGATGGTGCGCGCTGTGACTTTCTTACCGGCAGGAATAGCGACTTCGCCGGTCTCAGCATCGACAAGGTCACGCTCGGGCTTAGAGCCTTGCAGACGCTCTGGATCGACCGGATAGGTAAAACCGTGGCCTTGGGCTTGGTGCGGCACGCGCCCGTAGAAGATCTCGAGAATGTCCTCTTGATCCATGCCGAGGGCATAAAGAAGCGTCGTCGCTGGCAGCTTCCGGCGACGGTCGATCCGCACATTGACGATGTCTTTGGGATCAAACTCAAAATCAAGCCAAGAGCCGCGGTAAGGAATGATCCGCGCAGCAAACAGCAGCTTACCTGACGAGTGGGTCTTCCCCTTGTCGTGGTCGAAGAAGACGCCCGGCGAGCGGTGCATCTGGCTGACGATCACTCGCTCGGTACCGTTGATGATGAAGGTACCATTGTCTGTCATGAGCGGCAGCTCGCCCATGTAGACTTCTTGTTCTTTGATGTCTTTGACTGACTTTGCGCCCGTGTCCTCGTCGACTTCAAAAACGGCGAGCTGAAGCTTGACCTTCAGCGGCGCCGAATAGGTCATGTCACGCTGCATGCACTCTTCGGTGTCAAACTTGGGATCTTCAAACTCGTACGAGACGTATTGAAGATACGCGGTCTCAGTGAAATCCGAGATTGGGAAGACTGATTTGAAGACCGCTTCGAGCCCGTCGCGCTTCCGCTCCTCTGCCGGGATGTAACGCTGCAGGAAGGCTTCGTAACTTTCCCGCTGCACCTGGATGAGGTTAGGCATTGTGACAGCATCACCGATGCGGCCGAAGCCCTTGCGAATACGTTTCTTTTCGACAAAGCTTTGAGCCATTAAAAACGCCCTTTCAACGCCGCTTCACTGCCGGCGCTAACACCCCTGCCCGGCGGGGCAGAGAACAGAAGAATGCGCCACCACCCCGCGCCTCACCGGCGAGCAGGGGCGTAAGCGCTCCCAAAAATCAATTCTGAATGACGAAGTCAGTTCGCACGTGCACAGCCATCCCCGGGTTGGCCGCCGCCCCGGGAACGCGCGCGTTAAGCCATAGGTAATCGCTTGACAAGCGTTTTTTACCCTCACCCACGCGCCGTGCAGCCGCTTCCCATCATGGAAAGCTGGGCGGCGTGATTAACCAATTGGAGGGGCGGGATAAACCGTAAGACTTTCCAGATTTTGCCGCTTTTATGCACGCTGACGCGCTCAGCGCCGAGCAATGTGCAAAACCCAGCGTAGCCCACCCAAGCGAGACCTCCCCTCGCCTCTGCCCGAATCATGCAGCAGTGTTTTCGCCGGGAGCGCTTCGACCTGGGATGTGCCATTCAGCCTCCCACCACTGACAACGGAGCAAAGACGTGCTGGAATTCTACACCAACCCGCGCTCGCGCGGGCAGCTCGTTCGCTGGGCCCTCGAAGAGGTCGGCGAACCCTATGAAGAGCACATCATCGCCTATGGCGAAGAGATGAAGAGCGAGCCCTACATCTCCATCAATCCCATGGGGAAAGTGCCAGCCATCCGGCACAATGGGCACGTGGTCACCGAGTGCGGCGCGATCATCGCTTATCTCGCCGATGCCTTTCCCAGCGCCGGCCTGCTTCCCGCGCTCGAGGCGCGCGCAGACTACTACCGGTGGATGTTCTATACGGCAGGTCCGGTTGATCAGGCGATCACGGCCAACGCCCTCGGCTGGAAGCCCACACCTGAACAATCCGGCATGGCGGGCTTTGGAAGCTATGATGCCGTGATCGACAACCTCGATCGTCTCTTGCAGAGCAAGAGCTTCGTGTGCGGAGAAGGTTTCACTGCCGCCGACCTCTATCTTGGTTCACAGATTATGTTCGGAATGAGCTTCGGTAGCATCCCGAAGCGCGCATCCTTCGAAGACTATGCCGGGCGATTGAACAACCGCCCGGCTTATCTGAAGGCAAAGGCTCGCGACGAAGAGCTTATCGCAGCCAGCGCATAAGATGCTGAGGTGGGGCCCGTGGGCGCGAAACCCCACCTCATCTACTCCGCAGGGAGGCGATCGGGCCGAGGGGGATTGGCCAGATATGCCGCACGGAGAACCGCACTTGTTTGTCCTTGGCCATAAGGCGCCCATCCGGGAGGGCCGAACAGGAGCATAGGCCAATGACGTACGGAGTAGCTCTTAAGGTCGTGGAGAATGTTCCCCCACTCATGGAACGCGACCTTCACAGGATTTTTTGTTTCAGGAGGCCTAACGAGCCCAAACTTCACCGGCTCATCGTCTCTTTCGGCCACGTAGGTACCAAACATCCGATCAAAGATCATCAAAACACCGCCGTGGTTCCGGTCAAGATAATCAGCATTGCTCGCGTGGTGAACGCGATGCGATGACGGCGTGTTGAGGATCCCCTCAATTGGCCCAAGCTTTCCAATAAGCGTGGTGTGCAGCCACGACTGATAAATCAAGTTGATGGCCAGCATCATGACAATGTGGGCAGGGTGGAACCCGATGATAACAAGCGGAAGAAAGGTCAGAGATCCATTGGAAAGCCATTCCGTCCAACCCAGACGATTGGCCCCCAGAATGTTCATCTCTTCGATAGAGTGGTGCACAGAATGGTTGGCCCATAGCCACCTGATTTCATGACTAGCACGGTGGAACCAATAATAGAAGAATTCCACGCCAAGGAACAGCGCCGGAATATACCACCATTGCTCGAGTGACATTTCGAAGATGCGGAAGTCGATCGCTGCAGAAAATGCGGTCCCTGCCAAGCCTATCGGTAGCAGTCGAATGGGACGCTGAACAAAACCAATCACCGCTGAAAGGATCGTCTGATCTTTCGTGTAAAGTTTTAATCCGCGGCGTCGACCAATGATCACTTCCGTCGCAATGGCGATCAAAAATATCGGTCCGAGAAGCGCAAGGGCTTGGTTGAGATAACTCATCGACGGGCGGCCCTGGCCGTTGTTGCAATCGCAACTTAAGCCGTCATGGCATCGTATTGAACTCAGTTACGCCCGCGACCGCACAACCAATAAGGGAACCGTCATCATATTGATATTATAGATATAAATTCAATGACACCAAGAGTGCCTAGAGATGCCAACGCTTCTTTGCGTCACTTATTCAACTTCCTATGACAGCCGCAGCGGGTGTGCCCCTCACCCCTTCCGCTGGGACCGCAGAAAGACGCCGAAGGCTTCCTGAAGCGGTTGGCCAGTGGACGGCGTCACGGGCCTTCTGATTGACTGATAGCAGATGGAGATTCGGTCCATCTTCACCCGCCCCTCCAAAACACGCAGATAACTCTGGATGCTCTCGATCTCCGATTGGACATTGGCGAGCTGTTCCTCGACTTCGAGGAGATCGCCAATATCGTCGGTGTCTTTTTCGAGCAATGCAATGAACCGTTCACGGAGCGTTATCTGTGGCTCGAGCCGCGTGGATGTATCGACGACTTGACGGCTGAGATCCTCCACCTCTGCGCTCATGCTCACCAGCCGGCCCTCAGCAGCTTCAGCTTCAAGCGCCAGGCTTTCCCTAAATGGATCCATGAAAGCGCGCGTGGCTGAAAACTCGAGCTCCCCGGTGACATTGTCAGGATTGAACTCGCGAACCATGCTCCGCAGTACACGGCATACTTGGGGGCCCGCTTCAAAGCAGAGCGCTTCATGGTTTCGAAGAATGTCACCCACCCCAGAAGCGGGGAGTCTCAACCCCCCGTGCTTGGTGCAAGTGACGAGTGAGGCGGAATGCAGACCAAACAAAAACCCCGCGGGCATCTCTGCCCGCGGGGTTTGGCAATCCGTAGTCGCAGGAAAGCGGCTTACTTGACTTCGACGCCAGCGCCAGCAGCTTCGAGCTTGGTTTTGAGCTCT
>CAWUIJ010000181.1:0-4946 GCA_963922235.1 uncultured Parvularcula sp.
GCGACCAGTCAAATTCCCAGTCCCTCCCACCGCAACCACCGCCATGGTCAAACTCAATACCGATTTCACCCAGCTTCCGTTCAAGGTCGGCAAGGACGCCGTATTCAAGGTATTCGAGCGCGCCCTCTATTGTGGCATCGCCTGGCAGCGCCGCCTCTCTAAAGATGATCCGTACATCAACTTCCTGGCCTCGCCAGATCAGCACCGGCACATATCGGCGCCACGCATTACGGATTGGCCACCAGATCGAATTAAGGGCTTGCCGCCATCGTGGATATTCAACTGCGACGGGGTCAGTCATCTTTCTCTCCATAGGATCAGCTGGGTAGATTGCTGATAAGCGTGCGAGCGATGACGCGAGAGGCGTGCTCGTTGGCTTCCCATTTGTCGTGGATCCTCACTCCGGGTACGAACGTGACGGCCTCCGCGAGCGCGTAGCTACCATCGGCATTACGTTGCTGTGTCGTGACCTGGACCAGGCATCCGCCAGGAACCTCCATTGCCTTTGTGCTCTTCATCCAGCCTTCAGATTGGCTGCTGGCTTTGCAAATCAGTTCCCACATATCGCTTTCGCCGAAGAATTCGACGTCGGTAACATTATTCCGGGTTCCGCTGGCTTCGCTATTGTGTAGGGTCTTCTGTGCTACTTCATTCATCTCTCTTCTCCTTGCTCGTTTGTTTTGGTGGGGTCAGTCATCTATCTCTCCATAGGATCAGCGGGGGTTAGGCTGTGACGGCCTCGTAGGTCTTCTCGAAAATATCCGGCTTGCACGGGTAAAGTTCACCCTTAATGCCCATGATCAACCAGTCATCAATTTCGCCCCGATGATCACCCTCCAGCGTTCGAATTGTAATGCTGTTGAGGTCATCGGCGATGGTGAGATCCCCGACCTCATGGGCATTTGCGACAGCCTCAAACAGTTGGTCTGAAATGTCAGGGAAGGAGCCACTTTCCGCACCGCCGATTAGAGAGCGGACGGTGATGGCCTCAATGACGCCAGGCTTTTTTCTAAACTTGGTCATCTCTCTTCTCCTTACTCGTCCGCAGAAGCGGCCTCTGTTCGAACATGTTCGATGGCTTGCCCCTCAGGCACCGAACGCCAATCGGGCCAGTCGCGCGCTTCATTAATTCGCTGCTTTCCTAGAATCTCAGAGCAGGCGGTATAAGCGATGACGTCTGCGCTGTTACTGTCCAGCTCTTCAGAAAGAGCCCTGGTTAATCCGTCTAAGGCGAGAATTACGACATCTACCCACTCACTTGGATCGCCGTTACCTTCCTCGACCTCCACCAGCTCTTTCTTAATATGGTCGATGATGCCTTCGGTGCGAGGGCCGGGACCGAACGTCGCTCGGCTAAAAACGATCTGTCTAATGAGGTGCTGTTCTAGATCCATCTCTCTTCTCCTTCAGTATGCGCGCCGCGGCCATCGCGAGAGAACGAAGCAGTGCCGCGGCGCGCTCTGTGGTGATGGGCCACAGAAGGGGGTTAGGCGGATGATTGCTGGTCTTGTCGAGGCTTTTCCGCCTGAATGCTAGCTTCAAGCCAGTCTGGCAAAGCCGCGTCACCATTTACGCGCATTGGCATGACAACACCGATCACGTCAGAATCGGGGAAGCGAATGACTGATGGATTGGCCTCATCGGAGACGCCTACGATCACGCCGCGTTCCGGCTCACTCTCATGCGAGACAAGCGCAGCAAACAGCGACGGATCGACCGCCCATTTGGTCAGTGTTTCTGTGCAGCTTTTGATAGCGTTGCGCCAGTTGGGGTAGGTCGCGTTAACGACCACATCGTGCTCAGTGTAACAAGGTACATTGCTAAAGAGCGTTGCGGAGCCGCTTTTCGTTCTGGGCATCAGCTCAACATGAAGCCGTGGCGCCACCGGACGTCTTGCAAACGCTCGCTTCACCATGTCGCCTGAGCAGGTTACGATCACTCCGTTTCGCGTATCCTCAGTGTCAGGGATGATAGCAGTGGTGTCGCGTGCGATGATCATCTTGTGTCCATCGGTTCCAACAAGCACAGCGCCCTGATCATCGTAGAATATACCGACGCCAGCGAGATAGTAGCGGGCCTCATCGTGTGATCGCGCCTTCCAGCACTTCGCAAACTTGCGCGCATCAACATCGATAAGGATGGTATCGCGGGGACCGGTCTGATCCGGACCCCGCTTTTTACCAGTGGCCGTAGCCGACGAGTCGTTGCTCGACGGATCTTGGGCTCTCTCGGTATCCATTTCTTTCTCCTAAGTTAGTACAATCGGTGTGATCAGAACAAGGATAAAAACAGCGAAGCTGCAGATATCTTTAGTCCACGAGCTTCTTCGGCTTGGCGAAGGGGCGTGACTGCAGTTTTCGGCCTTTGGGCCAGGGGTTCTTGCGTTGCGGAATCTTCTGCACCCGCTTCTTTCTGTCGTGCCGTCCCGTCTCATGAAACAGCTTGCGCCGCTTCGCCCTGGCAATGTCGGACGCGTCGCCCGTGGTTTTCTCTCTCGCGCAGGCGGCATGATAGAGCCGCCGGTTATCAAGAGCGTCGAGGTTTCTCCCATCATCAACATGCAGCTTCCTCGGGATCAGATGTTCGTCGATGATCGGTTCTTCGGAGAGCAGGGGCTTGCCGCAGTGCGGGCACAGGCCCTCCTGATACAGAGAGAGAAAGACGATCTGTATCCGGTTCAGTGGGCGCCGTTCTTCCCGCCAGGGGTGGGAGAGCAGAGCCGCTGCGAGGAGGGTGAAGCCCTGCATACATCACAACACCCCTATTTCGGCGTAGCGGCCCTTGATGTGATCCGCAGCCTCGACGGATGCGATATGTCCTTGGGCAGATATAGACATGCGCCGTATGGCGAGGTGCGCATTACCGTTCACTGGACATCGGCCAGCGCACTGACCCAAGGCCACGCCCATCGCTTTGTGTTGCTGTTCATCGGTGAGGCCAGCGAGAGCGGCGTTCACCCTGCCAACGGCATTGAGGATCGTTTGATCGGTCATGCGGCCTCCAGTCGGAGAGCAGCCATTTGAGAAACCCACTCGGGATCAGACCACTGAACACCATGTTCAGAGCCATAAGCAGTCATCAGCTCGATGAGGTCGGAAAACTTCTCTTTTTCGAGGGCTTTTGAGCTCCATCGCAGAGGAACCATGCGCTGCCCATCAATCGACCGGAGCCACTTGGTTTCAAAACCGAGCTGTTCAAGGAACAGGGCTTTCCAAGCCTCCGGACCGATCTCGCCGCCGTGAGGATGTTCAAGCTGATGAGAAATGTCCGCCAGCATGGCGTGCATCTTCTTGTTCTGGTCAAGCGTCCGCTTTTGACTCACCCGGCCACCGCCTTTGCGATGTCGCGCAGGGTCGATTGGTCCCCTGGAAACTCCATTGCGGGATGGGCGAGGAAGCTTTCTAAGCCCTGTTGCAGGGCTGAGGCGCCACCTTTATCAAAGGCTTTGGGCGCAGTGGCGCGAAACTCTTCAATGACCTCTTCTGCAGTGCGCTCGTCGCCCTCCCATTCTGCGCCAGCCGGAGCCATTTGCACATCATTGGGACCCGGTGGAGGCGGGGGTGTTGCAGGTTTTTCCGCAGCCTGAATGGCGGGGGTCGGAGATGGTGAAGGCCCGGTGTCAATGGGTGTTGGCGCCCTGGCGGCTTGAGTTGCAGACCCCTGTCCATCTGAACCGTAGTCACGAACCTCCTCGAAGATGCCAAGCCCAGACAACACGTCTGCATAAGCATCTCGGAGGCAGAAGCTCCGGGCACGCATTTGTAGCATTCGATCGGGATACTGCGACCATGGTCCCTGTTTTCCCCAGAGACCGGCTTGCTTTGCGTTCTCGACCGAGAACTGACGAACAACAGGATCTTGCTCGCCAACTCGCAAGGTTTCGCAGTGGGCAACACGGCCGTCACCCTCTCCATCAATCCATTCTTTGACGTAGGCGCAAAGGCCGGATCCGCGAACCAGGGCTATAGCCCCGTCGCCGTAAATCGTGGTTTTGCCATTCACCACGGCAATGCTCTGAAGCGCCTGAAGTGGTTTAAAGCCAACCTCTAAGCCGGACATGATAGCCACCATGATCGCTTGCGGAGATTGGAACGACTTGGGCGCCAAGCCCGACTGGCCGATTGCCGTGGCCATGCGATAGGCCTGCTCAAGATCATTCGGTACAATGACGGGTAGTGCCTGACCACGCTCACGTGTCGTGACTGGCAGTGTCTCAACGTTGCTCATCGGATGCTCCGCTTCTCGATTTCCTGACAGCCCGGAAGGAGTTGCCCACCTTTGAATGCTGCGCGCGCGGCCTTGGCTGCAGCCGCTTCCAGCTCGACGGGTGCGTGTTCCATCAAGTGGCGGATCAAGGTCACGGCATCGGTCACTTTGATGTCTTTGGTGAATGCGGCGGCTACGGCCTTTTGGCCGTTCGTCCCCTTAATGCTGGTGACCTCGTCACGGTCCAAGACCGCTTCTACTGTACGCACAGCCTTGGCCTTCGCTTTGGTTGCGGCCTCCACCAGCGGTTTGTTCTCGGATTTGATCGTGGCCAGAGCGTCTTTGTGAGGCTTCTCTGCATTCTCGATAAAACCTTTGATCGCAGCCTCAACAGCGCGCGCCGTGTGAAGCTGATCAGCGGCGCGGTGTTGATCTGTCTCGGCGGTTTCCGCCAGCTGCTCAGCCTGTTTCAGCAGGGCCTGAAGATCGTTTGTGATGGGCCGATAAACCGGATCGTCGGCACGATACGTGGAATCAGTGACCGCCTTGAAAAGATCCTGGTACGCCTCTTCCGTGATCTTCTTGGCAAAGGCCATGACACCAGGTTGCTGCTCGGGAGGGATGATCGCATTGCCGCGCATCATCATCCTTCCGTGCTCGGCATCATCCCAGACGGCGACCGGGACTTGTGGGCCACCCTTGACCTTTGTCACCGCCCAGCGCCCGCAAATCACCTCGCC
>CAWUIJ010000182.1:0-4942 GCA_963922235.1 uncultured Parvularcula sp.
ACCTTTGTTCCGCTCAAGCGTGCCGGGTGGGGTGGATTGTCGTCAGCCGATATGCGCCGCGAGGCGCAGCTTGTCCGGGTGTGCGGTCTCTTGGCATTGGCAGAGACCAGTGAGCTGACGCCTGATCCGGTTCCCATGACAGCAGATCTCTGGGCGCGCATTGAGCGCCAGACATTGCCGGACTTAGGCGAGGTCGGTTTTCCTGCCGAGACGCCGATCGAAAAAGGCGAAGACCCTCGGGTATGGAATGCCTCGACTGAGACTGTTCGTGGACGTTTTGTCGATGTGGGGATGGCTGATTTCGATGGGGATGGTGCTGGCGAGCATCTTGTCGAATGGACAGTGATTGCCACGGGCGGGACGCTCGCTGCACGGGGCTTCGGTCTCGTGGAGCCAAGCGACGCCACGTTCGAGGTAATCGACCCGTTTGAAGAGTAACCGGCGACCCGTCAGGATCGCCGAAGTTCTGCTTAGCGCAGATTCACTTTGCCCGTCAGGCCTTTGCCGTTTTGGCGAAGGGGCGGGAGCTTAGGATCAGCATCGGCCTTTGGTGCGGCAGCATCAGGTGCAGCGGCATGGTCGCGGCGGATTGGCTGAGCTTCAGGAGCTTTGGCTTCCTGCTGCATCGGAGCAGGCTGCGGCTGGCGCGGAGCAGCGACAGGCGCTTGACCGAGGTCGCGTGACACAGGTCCACCGGCCGTTGAGCTCTTGTCGTTGATAGGGTCGTCCGAGTGATGGACATTCCCTTCAAAGCGGGCACCTGCCTCGATCATGAGAGCGGTGTGCAGGACTTCGCCGCGAACCACAGATGTCGAAGTCAGCTCAACGCGCGTGGCGCGGATCACACCGTCGACAGAACCGGCGACTTTGACTTTGTCAGCAACGATCTCGCCGCGAACTTCGGCGCCTTCGCCGACCACCAAGCCTTTAGCATGGATGTCGCCGTCGATTTGGCCGTCGAACTGCACTTCACCTTCTGCGTGCACTTCACCGCGAATCGCCATATCAGCGCTGATCAAAGAAGGCACACCTGGAGCAGATGCTCGAGGAGACTTATTTTTGCCTGCTGTGCGTGCGTCAGCGCGCCGTGAAAGCTGTGGATCCTGGGTCACCAGACTTTGCTCCTCGAATTCGGGAAGTTTCCGCTCCTCGGCCTTATCGCGCTTAGCTTTCGAAAACATAACGTCCTGCCTCAATATACCGCTCAGGGTCGACCTGTCTGCCGTTGTAAATGACCTCGTAATGGAGGTGAGTTGCTGTTGATCGCCCAGTGTTCCCCATCAGACCGATGACTTCGTTGAGCTCAACCGTCTTACCCGCTCTAGTTTTAATCGAGTTCAAGTGCGCATAGCGAGTCTTGAAGCCGTTACCGTGGTCAACTTCCACAGTGTTGCCATAGCCGCCGCGGCGACCAGCAAAGGTCACGCGACCAGGCGCGGTTGTGACGATGGGTGTGCGCCGCGGGGCAGCGAAATCGAGACCGTAGTGCCGGGTGCGAACATTGCGTTGGAAGGGGTCCCAACGGATGCCGTAGCCTGACGTCTGGCGATGGCGGTTCAGAACGGGGACACCGATCGGCACAGACTTGATCGTCGATGCCAGGGAGGCGAGCTCACCAAGGCTGTTCTGAACGCGGTTGGCGGTCTGGAAGTAAGTGTCTGAATACTCGGTGATACTTCCGTCTTCCACGGGAATGAACGGGCCGCCCTGGCCAGTGAGATTTTCCTCACCTGTGGCCGCGGCGAGGACCTGGAAGCCAAGATCGCTGTTGCGACGGCGAAGCGTGCTGTTCGCGCCTGTGTGGATCAAAACCTGCTCAAACTCGCGGATCGTCCGCATCATGTCCTCTTCCAACGACGCCAGAAGAACGACCTGTTTCGCTGAAAGTTCGGCCGTTTGAAGGCGCATGTCCGTCAGGATTTCGTTCTCGATGCCCTCGGCGACCTCTTGGTCGATTACATTTTCGAGAGCTTCCAAACGCAGGGCCGAAACGCGGGACTGACGGGGTGTCGGTTCGCGACCAACCGGGTCGATCATGATCCGATTGGATCCTTTGAGTTGCCGTCCGCCCGGAGCACCCGCGGTTGCCAGTGTCTCCGCGAGGCTCTTCATCTGCGTGTCGAGCATCGATTTGTTCTCGACAATCGTGCGCAGTGCGTCGTGTTGACGACGCAGGTTGCCAATGCTGGCTTCGAACTCACGGCTGTAGATGAAGTTGAGGGAACTGACTTCCTCAATCGCCCGGTCAGCATCCTGGATCCGGCGACGGTAAGCGGTCTGCTCGTCGCGGCGCTGCTGGTCCTTGGCGATGATAATTTGTTCTTTAAAAACAACATTGACCGAGGCGTAGGCCACCCAGAAAAGCGCGCCGATCAAGATCGATGCGAACACCACCTGGGTGCGTGACGACAGCTTGATAAAATGGACCACACCGTCGGAACGGTGGTAGATTTGACGTTCACGGAACAAATGTCCCAGAGCACGTCCCATCGATCCGTTATCTCTGCCCATACCCAATCCCGATCGCCCCCGCGGCCTTACGGCAGGAAAGCATGTTCGCTGGTTGCCGAACTTGTGACACTAGCACGGACTCCTTGGTCTGACACAAGGCGTAACGCGCATGAGGTCGACAATTTCTTAAACCTCCCCAACCCTTTCGGGCATAAACGCAAAGACCGTACCAATTTGGCGCGGCGGGGACGGGGCCAACCCATGGCATCATTGTGGCGCTAGGCCTTGATACCAGTCCTCTGGAAGCTCGGCTTGACCACGTGCCCATACGTTAAATGGAGGTTTAGGGCCCTGCGGGAAGTAACGCATCACAAATTTATGAAATGAAGCTTCGGCGTCCTCACCGGTCTCTTCGCAGAGTGACACGAACCAGGTCACTCCCGTCCGCACGTGGCCAATCTCATCGTCGTAGATCCGCTTGAGAACGGCCGCTGAGGCCAGATCGCCGTTGGTCGTCAGTTTCTCGATCATGCCCGGCGTCACATCGAGGCCGCGGGCTTCCAAGATCATGGGGGCAATAGCGAGGCGCGCTCTCACATCGCCGCTGGTTTTGCGCGCAGCATCCCAAAGCCCGTCATGGGCAGGATGGTCGCCATAGCGTGCGCCAAGGCTTGCTAAGCGCTCGGATAGGAGCCGAAAGTGGAGGCCTTCTTCGCCGGCAACCTGGATCCAGTCAGCGACAAAGCGCGCGCGGTCACTTTCTTTAATGTCCCCTGCGAAACGAAGCGCCATGTCGGCGGCCAGGTCGACGGCGTTGAGTTCAATATGCGCCAAGGCATGCAGCAAGGCTGCGCGACCACGATCAGAGCCCAGACCTCGCCTCGGAACGTTTTGTGGCGGCACCAATTTGGGGGCTTCAGGCCGCGCTGGCCGCGTGGGCGCTTCCAAGCCGGGCGCGAGGGACAGATCCCATTGATCCCTCGCGGCCAAGACGGCTTCGGCTTTCGCCGCCTTGGCATCGGCATGGGGCTCGGTGAGGACACCGAACAAAGCTTCATCCCAGCGGGTCAAAGCTCTTGCGCTGCTGCGAGGACGGTTTCGACATGCTTCGGCACACGGACTTTTCGCCAGATCTTTTTCACGACACCCTTTTCATCGATCAAAAAGGTGGAACGATCGATGCCCATATAGGTCTTGCCGTACATCTGTTTCTCGACCCAGGAGCCATAGGCCTCGATGACCTTGCCGTCTTCGTCTGAGGCGAGGCCCACGCCAAGTTCGTGCTTGGCTCTGAACTTTCCGTGTTTGGCCACAGTATCTTTTGAGACGCCCAGGATCGACGCGTTGGCCGCCTCAAAATCATCCAAAGCTTCGGTGAACCCGATGGCCTCTTTTGTGCAGCCCGGTGTGTCGTCCTTCGGATAAAAATAGAGGATCAGTTTGCGGCCTTTGAAATCGGACAGGCTGACATCGCCGTCATTGTCGGTGGGAAGGGTGAAGGCCGGCGCCTTATCGCCTTCTTCAAGCATGGTGGTCTCCTTGTGGAAGATTGAGGACGAGAAAGAGGTATAGATGCGCTTCGCAATCCGTCCACGACGTCATCATGATGTCCTTGCTCGCAGGCGCGGCAATCCCTTAGTTGAGACTCCATCAGGACCGAATGTGTGCGAGCTCTTTTGAAGCAAAAGACCAAGCGTGACCGCGGGACACGCGACCGGCAGAGAGGGCTGTTCACGATCTGCGCAAGCGGGTTGGGGAAGGCCCTGAGCTCTGCTGCGGCTTTTGGTCTCTCGGTCGCCACGCTCTTCGGTTTCGGCATGCTGGTGACCGGCATGCCAGCAGGCTCCCTCATCACCGTGGTGGGGGCGGCGGCGGACCATCAAGCGGGCATGGAGCTGTCCGCCGATGATGCGCGCCTTCGTCTGACCCCAAAGGGCATCAGGCTCGAAGCCGTGGCGCTTCATGCGCGTTCTGAAACACAGGCGATTGATGCGGAGAATATTCTCGCAGAGGTTCGTCTCAATGGCATGCTGTCAACTGCTGCGCGTGTCGAGCGTATGCGGATCGATCGGATCAACGCGGTCTCTCGTCCAGGTTCGGGAAGCGCGCCGGTGCTTCCTGCTGAAAGTGTGATCGCCACCTTGTCGAGCGGCGCAGCGGGCCTTGTTGATATCCTCGACGTGACGGTCTCGTTTTTCTCAGCAGCCGATGCTGATCCCGTGGTTCTTGAGCGCGGGTGGCTGAAGGCTGGTCCGAAGGCGGATGGTTATCGCATCGAGTCGCATTTGCCCTTCAATTTGAGCGATGAAACCGGATTGGCGCGCCTCAACATCTTCTCGGCCCGCACCGGAGTGACGGATTTGGACTTCGCCGCTGAAGGAGCACCGGTGGGGCCGCTGCTCACATTGATGGGCGTTGATGCCATGGATTTGAGTGGTGCGCTGAATGGTGACGTGTCGCTCAAGCTCGACAATGAGGGCAACCCGATTGC
>CAWUIJ010000183.1:0-4939 GCA_963922235.1 uncultured Parvularcula sp.
TGGAGCCGCGCGAAGGGAAGCGCGAGGATTATCTCGATATCGCGGCCGCGCTCCGCCCACGTCTTGATGAGATCGATGGCTTTGTCTCCATCGAACGGTTTGAGAGCCTAACCACGCCGGGAAAGGTTCTCTCGCTCTCCTTTTGGCGCGACGAAGAGGCAGTCGCCGCTTGGCGTCAGCTCAACGAGCATCGCGATGCTCAGCGCGAGGGACGCGAGGAGGTGTTCAAAGACTACCGCTTGCGCGTGGCTCGTGTTGTGCGAGACTATGGCATGACCATGCGAGAGCAAGTGCCCGCCGATAGCCAAGCCGTACACGGCTCATCAGGCGCCTAACGCAGGTCAAGAGCTAGGACGTAGGCGCCGTTCTGATTAGCAGCAGCGGACGTTGGGACCTGGCTGAACAGCCTCATCGCGGAACTCTGGTCCACGGTCGGTGCCATAAACCTTTGCCTCGCCCATCGTGTGGAACATCTCCCACACAACCCCAGAAGGGTCTCGCGTCCAGTGTTTATCACTGTTTGCGTAGCAACACTGCGCCTGCATCTCATCGCGCACAGGTGCCTCAATCGCCGCGAGACGGGTGGCCAGGTCTTTCAGCTCTTCGTCCGTCTCCGCCTTGATACCGACATGGTCGATACCGAACCCGCGCGCCTCCTGGCGACTGATCGCGAGATGCACCTTGGGGTCGTCGACTTCCCAACGGACATAGTCGGTTTTTTCGAGTGTGGGCTCCTGGCCGAAGATCGCAGAGTAGAATTCCTTCGATGACTGAAGGTCGTCAACGCTGATGTGAAGATGGAGGCGTTTCATGCTTGGGCTCCTTGGGTTTGAAGGACGGAAGCTTCCAGCCCCTCGATGATTTCGGGCAGGCCCTGGCAGCAGCGGGCCATAAGGAATGACGCCACGCCGCGAAGGGCATCGAAATTCGCACGATAAAGGATCGTCCGCCCCAGTCGTTCTGAGCTCACGAGGCCTGCGGACCCCAGAATACTCAAGTGCTGGGACATCAAATTGTGCCGCACACCAAGATGTGCGGCGACATCACCTGCTTTGATCCCGTCATCCCCTGCTTGCACGAGCAGGGTCAGGGCATCGAGGCGGGTCTCCTGCGACAGGGCCGAGAAGATTTGGAGGGCTTGATCCTTGTCCATGAGAGCAAGATAGCTCCGCACTCCAATATGTCAATAGATCCTGATATAATGAAATATCATAGGCGGTGGCGCGAGCGGAACGGGGCCGATAGAGTCAAGCTATGAGAACACACCTGACCATCGCTACACTATTGATTTTATTCACTTCACCAGCCCTTGGACAGATGGAGGCCTTTGGTCCCGGCCCCCTCATTCCCGAATATGGGCTCATTGCGGATATTGATGGACGGGAACCCATCCCTGAAGGCACCGTGTTCAAGGTGGCTTATGATCTACAGGACGGGGCGGAACCCGGCGAGGTCAGCCGCTCACTGACGACTGGAGCACGGTTCCTCAATATGCACGCCGCAGCAGGCGTTCCTGCTGAGAACATGGAACTCGCCTTTGTGCTGCATGGCTCTTCGATCTTTGATGTGGTGAAGGACGAACGCTACCGTGACAAACACGCCGCAGACAATGCAACGGCTGCGCTGGTGGCGGCATTGCTCGAGCACAATGTCAAAATCTACGTGTGCGGACAGAGTGCGACCTATCACGGCGTCACAACAGAAGACCTTCTTCCTGGCGTGAGGATGTCCCTTTCAGCCATGACGGCCCATGCCCTCCTCCAGCAGGAGGGGTACACACTCAATCCATTTTAGGAGCCGATGGTACCGCCATCATTCCGGCGGATGACCATCACGCTCGGGCGCGGGGGTTGGCCTTCAGCAAAGTCAGGCCAGCGGGTCATGGGCGCCTCAAACGTGGCGTCATCACCGTCGCCAGGATGCTGAACCGCGAGAAAGAGCGACTTGCCGTCTTTCGTGAACCGGGGCCCACAGAGCTCTGCGCCAACGGGTGTACGGAAGAACGCCTGGCCCGCGCCGCGCTCCTCGCCATCGGTCGCTAAAGCCCAAAGCCCGTCGGCGGCACCCGTCACCTGGTTGCCGTCGGTGGAGACCCAGAGCCTACCGCTCGGATCAATGGCGCAGTTATCAGGAGAGCCGAACCAGCCGTTCTCACTCGTGGCGCTGTTCCATGTGGCGCCAGCTTCGGGATCTGTGGGATCACCGCAGCGGACCAGGATCTCCCACCGCGACTCGGTGGCCGCGAAGTCACCCTCCGGTTCGATGATCTCAATGATGTGACCGACATCATTGTTGGCACGCGGATTGGCCGCATCGATCTGATCAGCGGTTCGATCAATGTTGTTGGTCAGCATGACATAGACCCGACCATTGGTTGGGTGAGGCTCGACGTCTTCTGGCCGGTCCATCGGTGTAGCGCCGACAGCGTCGGCGGCAAGGCGGGTATCGATCAGCACATCCGCCTGGGACTGAAAGCCGTTCTCGGGCGTCAGTGGGCCTTCGCCGAAGATCAAAGGCAGCCAGACCACTGTCCCATCGTCGTCAAAGCGAGCCACATAAAGCGTCCCGTCTTCGAGAAGATCCATATTGGCTTCGCGATCGTCGAGTGTATACACCTGTGTACTGACGTATTTATAGACATAGTCGAAGCGTTGGTCGTCGCCCATATAGACCACAACCCGACCATCAGGCGCGATGATGCTTTCCGCGCCCTCGTGCTTGAAACGACCAAGGGCTGTGCGCTTTTTAGGCGTCGACTGAGGATCAAGGATATCAACTTCAACCACCCAGCCGAATCTGTTGGGTTCATTGGGTTCTTTGCTCACGTCAAAGCGATCGACAAACACACCCCAATTGTACCAACCACCCGGGATGCCATAGCGCGCATAGCTCTCCGTCTCAGGATGGCCTCCCTCAAGGGACCCAAGGAAATTGCCGTTGAAGTTCTCCTCGGCCATCAAATAGGTGCCCCAAGGGGTGATCCCGCCCGCGCAATTGTTCATGGTGCCCATCACACGGCGACCGGAAGGATCTTCGGACGTCTGGACCCGAGGGTCGCCTGCCACCGGTCCGGTCAGCTCCATCGGGGTCGAGCCAGCTGTGATCCGGCGGTTGTAAGGAGACGCGACGACCGTCTCCCACAGTCCATCCGCACCCTGCTTGATCTCCACGACAGTACCGCCATGGGCTGCGAGCTCCACCGCGCATTCCTCGCCTGTTGGCTTGCGCCCTGCGAGGCCTGGGAACATCAGGGGCGTCGACGTGTACTCATGGTTCACACAGAGAAGACCGCGGCCCCTACCGCCTTCGGTCTCCTCAAGTGGCCAATAGCCGACATAGTCGTTGTTGTAGCCAAACTGGCGCTCTTGCGCCTCAGCCGTCTGCGCGAAGGGATCAAAGGCGGGCGAATCCGCGAACAAAGGATCACCCCAGCGCAGGAGGATGTCCGCGCGGTAGCCCTCCGCCACGTGGTGCATGCCATCAAGGCCGCGCGTGATCTCCGGAAAATCGAAGACGGCGCTTTTCGCGACCTCAACGGGTGTCTCTTCGGTGGGCGAACAGGCAGCCACAGGAAGAACGGCTGATGCCCCAAGTCCCGCAACAAACGTCCGACGCGACAGACGGACCTCAATCAAGTCGCTTATCGTCCTCACACCGCTCCCAATCCGAGGATTGCTCGATGTGTTTTCCTGCTCATCCATTGTCTTTAGCCCCACGCAACAACAAGCTCCGTTGTCTAGCCGCCAATTGCGACAGTTTCGCTGCATGATGATCGTGGCGAACACTCGTTTCCTCGAAGGGACGGCGCAAGCCTGGATGCGACAAGGAAGACAATCAGATCTGGCGCCGAAGCTCGGCTAACATGAGGCGCAGAGCCTCTCGATGCCCACCCAACGGAAACACCCACCCACATTTCGCATCTTCGAACAAGCGCTGAAGGGCCTGATCCGAGTGGATCGGACGAGTGGACTCTTCCATAAAAGCTTTGAAATCGATCCTGTCAGCGCGGCTGTACTCTGCGAAGACTTCCCGAAAACGGGTTTCAAAATCAGGGTGGTCATCCATCGCGTCCTGATAAAACATAAAACAGAGCATTTGCTGAAATGCGAAGTTCGGTCTGAGCTTAACCATTTCACGGCCCCCAAGGGAAAGCAGTCACCACGCGATATCCTCTCCGATCAAGCGGGTCATGTCTAATAACGACCCGCACCGCATAGGTGGTTCTCACCCTCGGTTTGAGTGGAGGGAGTTTACGGCGAAATGTGATGGGCGGAGGACGATCAGCGGCCGGAACATAAGCTTCTATGCCGGTGGGGCTTGCGAAGGTCTTGTTCAGGGTCACATAGCGTACCCGTTCACCCGATATCACTTGGTCAAGAAGAACACGGTTTGCAGGATCTGCGATGGTCGATCGAACGAGCTTGTTCGCAGCCTCCAATGAGCGGAACGAACCTGCTGCTGGGATGTAGGCTGTGAATATTCCCATCCGGCGTGGGGAGTTGGCGATACGTCTCTTGAGGAACTGCTCGCTCTTTCCGACATGGCGTTCGATTGTATGCCCTCAAAGGCCCCCATACTCCCTTAGATCAAGGAGAGGTTCACCGAAGGGCCCATCGGCGTCGGTCCACTGGCCACCCTCCGGCAATCCTGCGGGTACGCGGGGCTGGTTCGGATCGAACCCCGCCTTCAAGTCCAGCAATGTCTGAATGAGTGCAAGACGGAAGGCCATTTCAGCCGCAGCGTATCGGAGCTTCGTCAGCCGCTCTTTGGCTTCGCCTACGAGTGGTGCACGGTCTAACAAAGCGGTCTCCTCCGGTCTGCCGCCTAAGGATAATGCAGTGCTCCACACAGAGGATAAGTCGGCCGCCGCACTTGCTCGGGGCGCCCCGTCTTACGCCAGATTAACCTCACCGATGTCCATTGCTCGCGGGGAGAACCC
>CAWUIJ010000184.1:0-4914 GCA_963922235.1 uncultured Parvularcula sp.
GGAGGCGGTGGCGATGTAAAAACAGCAGACATTCATACGAAGAACAACATCCAGCTCTTCGTGTAGATGCGGCGGCCCAGACTCTTCAGACCGCCGCTGTAAGCAAGCTTAAGCCGGATTGAACAGCCGTTGAGTAAACAGTCCGCTCTGCTTGGTACTGCGGAGAAGTTTTGCGCCCGCGAGCACCGCTAAATCTGCGACGGGCTCGATCAGAACCACCAGTAGATAGGCCGCACCGAAGCTGGCCACCGCTGACATATTCTCAGCACCAAAGCCTTGACCATAGAATGCCCAAAAGGCCACCCACGCGATCACACCGCCCTGATAGGCAAAAGACAGCTTCAGAACTTCGCTGTAGCTGCAATCCACATAGGCCTTTTGCTCTGGAATGATGCGCTTAGCCAGTGCGTCGATGGCGAACAGTGGGAAGAGCAGGGTGGTGACGTTCACGAAGAACATCGGCATATCGCTCGGTGCAAACAGAGCGCCCTGGATAAGTAGTCCGCCCGCTAAGCCAATCGCTGCTGGACCAGACCCAAGCAAAAGCAAGATGGTGGTGCCAAGAATGAAGTGAACCTCTGAGATGCCCACAGCAAAATGCGGGAATACTTCAAAGAAAATGAAGACCGCCGCGACCGCAAGTACGCTTCGCAGGCCGAATGAGACAACCGAATGTGACTTAAGGTCATCCGCCACCAGCTTCAGGGAGTAACCCCCCGCCGCTGCGGCCGTCCCATAGGCGAGGACCATTTTTGCGCCGTCCACGACGCCGGGTTCAATATGCATATCAGTTCTCCTTGCCGTCCAACCTGACGACAGTTGGTGCCGAAATCTCGGCGATTGCGTTCGCGGCAGGTCTCCTGGCTCACGGTTCAACGCGCGCCCGGACCTTCCCAACACATGTGTCAGTGGTACAGTTTCGGGCTTGCTCGCCGCTTACAGTTGCAGGGGCAGCCGAGGTTTCTCACCCCGTTCCCTTTTCAGCCGTGAATCAAATTCGCGGCCACCGCATTTAAGCTTAATCACCCATTTCCCAGCACAGTCAATTCGAAGCGTGTCCGTGATCACGAATTAAGCCTCTGCATGAGTATGGTTTTCGCTTTCACGACGCTCTGCCAAAGCCTGTCGCACGATCTGGAGTGCCGAAGACAGGAACAAGCTCGCCATGATCGCAGCGACGATAAGGTCAGGCCACCCCGTCGCGGTACCCCAGACGCCGAGAGCTGCAAACATCACCGCTACGTTGCCGATGGCATCGTTCCGCGAGCAGAGCCAAACTGAGCGGACATTGGCGTCACCGTCCTTGTAACGCACCAGCAAAAGCACGCTCGCAAGATTGGTCAGTAGCGCGAAGAAGCCAACGATACCCATAATTTCCGCTTCTGGGACGCCTACATAAAAGACGCGGTACACCGTCGAGCCGAACACCCAAAGACCCATCAAGAGTAAGCTGATCCCCTTGGTCAGAGCCGCGTTGGTGCGCGCACGGATTGAGGCCCCAATTACAGCGAGCGAGATACCATAGGTCAGCGCATCGCCAAGAAAGTCGAGGGCGTCGGCCTGAAGAGCCTGTGACTTTGCGTAGTGCCCGGCTGTCATCTCAACGACGAACATCGTGGCGTTCAACGCGATGACGATCCACAGCCGCCGTTTGTAATCGTCTGAGACACCGTCGAACTTGGCGTCATGCCCGCAACATCCTGACATTGGAAAGCCCCTTTGAGTCTGCCTTGAGCATAGTGTAGTGTCTCTAGTAACTAGAGGTTCAAGAGGTATTTTCATGTATTCAATCGGAGAGCTTTCAAAGCGTACGAAGGTCAAGGTGCCGACCATCCGCTATTATGAAGAAATGGGCTTGCTCTCTGAGCCTGAACGAACCGAAGGCAATCAACGCCGCTATGATGCAGCAGGGCTTGAGCGGTTGAGTTTCATCAAGCACGCGCGCGACCTTGGTTTTTCGATTGAGGCAATCTCCAAGCTGATCGAGCTTCAGGGTCATCCGGATCGGTCGTGTCAGGCCGCAAGTGAAATTGCCGTCTCGCAGCTTTCGGATGTCCGGGCCAAGATCAAACGCCTACGAGCACTTGAGAAGGAGCTGGTTCGGATTTCCAAAGGCTGTGACGGTGAAGGTGTGTCGCAGGATTGTTACGTGTTAGCGTCTCTGGCTGATCATGAGCTTTGCCGTCACGGACACTAACCAGACAAAACTCATACGTTTATGTCACCGGCGAAAACGACCGTTTGTGCGCGGGTTGAATGTGGGCTCTCGCAGAGAACGCCGACTTCCAAAACATGGTGGAGAATGTGAGCGTGGTCACATCCAGCAGTTAGCATGGGAAGGAATTTATTATTGGAATATTTTGCTCTTATTGCAGCGATCCTGCTAGTTGATCTTCTGGCGTTGGTTAGTCCCGGTCCAAACTTTGTACTCGTCAGCTCAGCCGCAGTTTCTCAATCACGCAAACACGCGATCTGGACAGCTTGCGGTATCGCCAATGGCTCTTTTGCGTGGGCAGCAGCAGCGGCACTGGGGATTGTTTCTGTTTTCGAAGTCTTCCCGCTCCTTGGCCTTTTCTTGAAGGTAGTGGGTGCCGCTTACCTCCTCTACCTCGGAGCTAAGCTGCTGCGATCAAATGGGTTTCAACCGAACGAGCGCCGAGACCAAAATGCTCCCGGTGAGGCAGCAGGCTACTGGTGCGGTTTCCTGGTCAACATGACCAATCCAAAGTCGGCTGCCTACTACGCCAGTGTGTTTGCCGCGTTTCTCACGCCTGAGATGCCGACTTGGGTACTTATTCTACTGGTCAGCGCAATCGCTCTGATGTCTTTGGCATGGCACGTGTTGCTGGCAGTCGGCTTTTCTGCAGCCGCCATCCGAGCGAGGTATATCTCGGTTTCTAAGTGGGTTGACCGGCTGTGCGGTGCGTTTTTGGTTCTTCTGGGTCTCCACTTGGCATTGGATACTCGCTAGGCACCACGAGAATGGTGCACAAACCAGCGTTTCTGCACGATGTCTCAGTTCCGAGCCTCGCTGCACGTACCTCGCGGGTCCTATCGCCTTCCCAGCCGTCCAAGTCGTGCCAGCTGCGCGAGCATCTGAGCACCCGTTCCCGTCGAAGTGCCGCCCGGACCTACTGGAGTATTCTCATTCACACCTCGCCGTTGCGGCATCTGTTGGACCCCAAAGAACTGCCGCGCCCTTAGCGCCGCGTACTCAGCGCCAGTCGCCCCACCGATCAGGTATCGGTTATATGCCTGCTGACTTCCTCCGAGAGCCCGCCCAAAGCTGTACGCCCCTCCAAGACCGCCTGACAGCGCAGGCATCATGATGTTCCCGGAGATCGCCCGCACGATAAAGGGGGTCGCGATGATGAAGCCTTTTGCCATCAAGACCATCATGAAGAATGGGATGAGCGCGCCAATGTTGGAGGCGCCTTCGGGATCCCCAAGTTCTCCGATGAGCGCCGTCGAGACGCCTGTGATCGTGGCGAAGACGCCAGCCACAACGATCGGATAGATCGCGAAAGACACCAACGCAGAAAGCCACCGTGCGAAATAGTCCTTGGTCACTTCGAACAGCGTCAGGAAGATCATCACTGGTGCGATGCCGATCAGCAGCGCAATCATGAGCCGGGAAGCGACGAGGATGAACGCGGCAAGACCACCAAGGATCGACAGAAGCAACACGCCAAGCACATCGAGGAGCGCACCGGCCATCCACTGGAGTTCTGAGCCAGCCGCGTTGAGATAGTCCCCAAGCTCAGCGATGAGCCGGTCGAATTCTTCTGCAAATGTCCCTGAGGGGCCAGGCGTGCCGCCTCCGACTGATGCCACGAGAGATCCTGCAATACTATCGATGCCGTTCAGGATGGCCGACGTCAGCGCATTGAACTGCACCCAGTTGGTCGCAAATATTCCGATCAATCCGACCTTCACAGCTAGCCAGAAGGCCGTTCGTCCGTCCATCGCGCGATACTGGTAGATCATGTTGATGCAGACGAGCGCGAACACAAGCGTGGCCCCAAGTGCGAGTATCGTCCCGACTGTTGCCGCCACCGCGCCAAATTGCGTCTCAGCGGCGCTGTCGAGATAGCTCTGGGAGGTTTCGACGAAATAGGTGACGACGCTCATGGGCTTTGCTCACCAGTTTCCGGCGGCTTCGCAGATCGCCATTGCCTCGGGACGAGCGGCGCTAGCACGGCGATTGTAATCGTCCGAGGCTTCAAGCATTTCCCATCGTTCGGCGTTGGCGAATTCTTCGAAGAACAGGGCCTCGGCGGCGTTCCAGGACGGGAAACGCGTGTCACAATCGCAGTTGCCTTCCTCAACGACGCGCTCGAGGTTCTGCATACGATAGATGTCCTGAACCAGAACACGCCTGTAGGCGTCGCGCGGGGAAATGTTTTGCATCCAGTCCGGCTCGGCCGGTCGGTCAACGCAGACGTCAGACACGTTGTCGAGACTTGGAACGAGATCGCGTTCAGCAAGGGCAGGGGCCGTCAAGAACGTGGTGAGAAGTGCCATCTGGACACAAGACTTGCTCATGCCGTGGTCCCCTCCAGTTCTTCCGGGTCGATCTCACGCTTGAGAAAGGCAGTGTGTCCGACATTTGCAAACTCTGAAGTGCTGACCGACACCACTTCACACCCTTGGCTGCCGCGCAGGTTCAGGTCTTCCTGCATATCGATGAGGCTGGATTTGCGATCCATCGGGAAGGTCACGATCTGATACTCGAAGCGTTTCATGCGGCGGCCTCCGTGCCGATCTCGGTTCCCGGCAGATAGAACTCGGTGATCCCGCGCTTGCCGCTCTCTCGCCCCGCCTGAATAATCACGTCGATGGAGCTTTCGATGTAGGTGACCATGTCCTGGTAGGTCATCGGGATCTCCGTCTTGAGCGCAGCGATGGCGAGGC
>CAWUIJ010000185.1:0-4782 GCA_963922235.1 uncultured Parvularcula sp.
GCCCTCCGACCTGTTCGTGATTTGATGAGAGCATCCGGCAGCATTATTCGTCCGCTTGCTTATCTTCTTGAAGCTGCACACTTGAAACAGCGCTGTCAGTCCCAAAGCGTGGAACATATCCATTGCCATTTCAGCACCAATGCGCCGGCTGTGGCTATGCTGTCCAGAATCTTGGGCGGGCCATCTTATAGCTTCACCGCTCATGGTCCAGATGAATTCGTCGCGCCCGATGCGAACAGGTTTGATCTCAAAATGCAGCATGCTGCCTTTGCGATCGCCATCACCCATTATGCCCGGATGCATTTGATGTGGCGCTCGGGGATCGAGCATCGCCATAAGATCCATGTGGCGCGGTGTGGGCTTGATCTGAGTGAGTTTGAACCGAGTGATGTCCCTGCCGATGCGCGTGAATTGATCTGTGTAGGCCGCCTCTGCCCGCAGAAAGGTCAGACCCTGATCCCCGAAGCGGTTGCACCGCTGGTCCAGGAATTCCCCGATCTCAAGATCGTTCTGATCGGCGATGGCGATACGCGCCCCCTGATTGAGGATGAAATTCGCCGGCTGGGCTTAGAGAACAACATCGTGCTTACGGGGTGGATGGCCAATAGGGATGTGATCGAACGGCTCAAACGATCACGCGGCTTGTTGCTACCGAGCTTCGCGGAAGGGCTTCCGATCGTCATCATGGAAGCCCTTGCTCTCGGGCGTCCAGCGATCTCGACCTATATTGCAGGCATCCCGGAGCTTCTTGACGGCGCGTGCGGATGGATCGTACCCACATCGTCTGTGGACGATCTGCGCGAAGCGATCCGCGGAGCCATGGCCGCCTCACCCAAGGAGCTTTCGAGGCTGGGCCGTGAAGGCCGCCGCCGGATTGAAGCACGGCACGACATCGAATTGCTGGCGGACGCCCTCCAAAGCCACATTGAGGCCACCCGCGAGGCGTAAGTCCGAATACCGGCAACTAACCAACAAAAAAGCCGCTCAGAGAGCGGCTTTTTCTTTGATCTGCGATCTGAACTTATTCGTCGTCAGCTTCGACCAGCTTCATGGTCGGACCTGAGTCCTGGCCTTTTGCTGTCTCGTCACGATCCACAAACTCAATCACAGCACGCGGAGCGTTATCGCCAAAGCGGAAGCCAGCTTTCATCACGCGTGTGTAGCCGCCATTGCGATCTTTGTAGCGAGGACCGAGCGTCTCGAAGAGCTTACCAACCATCTCAACGTCACGGATCTTGGAGATCGCTTGACGGCGAGCGTGCAGGTCACCTTTTTTCGCCAGCGTGATGAGCTTGTCTGCGATCGGCTTCAGCTCTTTCGCTTTCGGAAGGGTCGTGACGATCTGCTCGTGCTTGATCAGCGACGCCGCCATGTTGGCGAACATCGCCTTCCGGTGGCTCGCCGTGCGGTTCAGTTTGCGGTGCGCAACGCCGTGGCGCATGGTTCAATCTCCACTGCTCCGACATCGCCGGAGGTTTGGTCAGAGAGGATCAGCTTACGACTGATCCTCGAATTTACGGGCCAATTCTTCGATATTGTCCGGCGGCCAATCCGGCACGTCCATACCGAGGTGAAGGCCAAGGGAGGCCAAAACCTCTTTGATTTCGTTCAGCGACTTCCGGCCAAAGTTTGGCGTACGGAGCATTTCGCCTTCTGTCTTTTGGATCAGATCGCCAATATAGACAATGTTGTCGTTTTTCAAGCAGTTGGCCGAACGAACCGAAAGCTCGAGCTCGTCGACTTTCTTGAGCAGCGCAGCGTTGAAGAGAAGCTCTTCTTCTGGCTGGGCGCCTGTGTCCTGCTTGGGCTCGTCGAAATTGACGAAGATCTGAAGCTGGTCCTGGAGGATGCGCGCAGCGTAGGCCGCCGCATCATCCGGGCTGATCGCACCATTGGTCTCGATGTCGAGGATCAGGCGATCATAGTCGAGCACCTGACCTTCGCGCGTGTTCTCAACCTTGTACGATACGCGGCGGACCGGCGAATAGAGACTGTCGACAGGGATCAGACCGATCGGCGCGTCCTCAGGACGGTTGCGGTCAGCAGGCACATAGCCTTTGCCCGTCTGGACAGTGAGTTCCATGCGAAGATCGGCGCCTTCGTCGAGCGTGCAGATCACGTGATCTTTATCCAGGACCTCAACATCAGCGGTCTCTTGGATATCAGCAGCTGTCACGATGCCCGGGCCCTGCTTTTTCAGCGTGAGGCGCTTTGGACCATCGGCATGCATACGAAGCGCAAGCTGCTTGATGTTCAGGATGATGATGGTGACGTCTTCGCGAACGCCTGGGATCGAGCTGAATTCGTGCACGACGCCATCAATTTGGACAGACGTGACGGCCGCACCCTGCAGCGACGACATCAGAATGCGGCGCAGGGAATTGCCAAGGGTCAGACCGAAACCACGCTCCAGCGGCTGAGCGACGATGGTCGCCTTGCGCTGCGGGTCAAATCCGGGCTGCACCTCAAGCTTTTGCGGCTTGATCAACTCTTGCCAGTTCTTTTCGAGCATAGAGGGGTTCTCCAACGGGCGCTTCGGCGGAAGGCGCACCCTAGCCTTATAAAGAGAGTCTTAGACGCGGCGACGCTTACGTGGACGCACACCGTTGTGAGGGATCGGCGTCACGTCTTTGATGGTCGTCACGGTCAAGCCAGCAGCCTGAAGCGCACGAAGAGCGCTCTCACGACCCGATCCTGGGCCACGCACCAGAACGTCCACCGAGCGAAGACCATGCTCCATAGCCTTCTTCGCGGCATCCTCGGCAGCCATCTGCGCTGCGAAAGGCGTGGATTTCCGCGAGCCTTTGAAGCCCATGTGACCGGACGTTGACCAGCTGATCGTGTTGCCTTGAGCGTCCGCGATGGTGACGTGTGTGTTGTTGAACGAGGCGTTCACGTGGACGACGCCTGAAACGATGTTCTTGCGCTCGCGGCGGCGTGGAGCCTGACGGGTGGGTTGGCGTGCCATTACTTCTTCTTCCCGGCGATCGGTTTGGCTGGACCTTTACGGGTCCGAGCATTGGTGTGGGTGCGCTGTCCGCGAACAGGAAGACCCCGGCGGTGACGAAGACCACGGTAGCAGCCCAGATCCATAAGGCGCTTGATGTTCTGCGCATTCTCGCGGCGCAGATCACCTTCCACCGTGTAGTCAGCGTCGATCGCTTCACGGATGCGAAGCACCTCAGCGTCGGTCAGGTCCTGCACACGACGGGTGAAGTCGAGATTGGTTTTCTCAACAATCTCCTTGGCTTTGGTCAGACCAATGCCGTGAATATAGGTCAGCGCAATGTGGACGCGCTTGTTGTTAGGGATGTTCACACCGGCGATGCGGGCCATCGTTATCCTCTCTTGCGGGTGCGCAGAAACTCTGCGGCGAAAAAAACATGAGCACGCCCCGCCCATAGGCAAAGCGTGCCGACTTCCAGTCGTGCGGAAAGCAGGGGTCTAACCCCTGTCATCGCGCTGTCAAGCTCATTGAGATGCTCTTAAGCTGATCATTGAAGCGCAGCTTCAATCGATGCGGTCACCTCTTCGATCGACAGCATGCCGTCGATGGATTTCAGCAAGCCGCGTTCTTCATAAAAAGGCACAAGCGGAGCTGTTTGTGAGGAATAGACACCCAAGCGCTTACGGAATGTCTCTTCATTGTCGTCAGCACGGACTTCGCCGCCGGCCGCCTTGGTTTCCGCGACGCGGCTGTTGAGCCGATTGACCAGCTCCTCTTCGTTAACGCGAAGCTCGAGTACAACATCGACAGGTCGTCCCTTGGCTTTCAGCATCTCCTCCAGAACTTCACCCTGGGGAAGCGTGCGCGGGAAGCCATCGAGCAAGAAGCCGTCTTTGCAGTCATCATGATCAATACGATCAGCGATCACACCGGCCATGATCTCGTCAGACACCAGGTCGCCAGCATCCATGATGGCTTTGACTTTGAGCCCGAGCTCCGTGCCTTCAGCGACCGCTGCGCGCAGCATATCGCCCGTGGAGAGCTGAGGGATGCCATGCTTTGACGCAATCATCTTGGCCTGGGTGCCTTTACCGGCCCCTGGCGGTCCCAAAAAGATGACGATCATCCTCGCGTTCCTCTCAGCTTCGACTTCTTGATCAGCGACTCATATTGCTGCGCAAGAAGGTGTCCCTGAATCTGTTGCACAGTGTCCAGTGTGACTGTCACCACAATCAACAGTGATGTCCCCCCGAGGTAAACCGGGATCCCTGAATACTGCATCCGTAAAAACTCCGGCATCAAGCAGACAAAGGTGATGTACGCAGCGCCAATGCACGTGATGCGGGTCAAGACGTAGTCAATATACTCTGCCGTCTTCGCGCCTGGGCGGTAGCCCTGAATGTAGCCGCCATACTGCTTGAGCGTGTCGGCCGTATCGTCCGGATTGAAGACGATGGAGGTATACAAGAAACAGAAGAAGATGATGCCGCCGGCATAGAGAGCCATGTAGGGCCAGTTACCTGGCGTCAGACTTCCCACGAGATCCTGGAGCCAAAGCGGAGCGCCCTGACCAATAGCGCTCTGTGCCGTGGCCGGAAGGAAGAGCAGCGAGCTAGCAAAAATCGGCGGGATCACACCTGCTGTGTTGAGCTTCAGCGGAAGGTGGCTCTTCTCACCTTGGGTCATCTTGTTGCCCTGCTGACGCCGCGGGTACTGAACAAGCAGGCGCCGTTGCGAGCGTTCCATAAAGACAACAAACGAAATGAGCGCCACAGCCAGCACGATCACAAGGATCACGACGAAAGCTGGAAGCGCGCCGGTCTGACCGGACGTCA
>CAWUIJ010000186.1:0-4757 GCA_963922235.1 uncultured Parvularcula sp.
GTTTCTTCAGTCTCGAGACGACGCTGAAGTCCAATGGTGCTCAATCGCTATCGGGCAATTATAAACGCGACTACTAGTCAGGAAGCAGATATCAGCGTTGTCCTTCATGCCCGTCGCCTGCCATTAAGGCTCGAGTTCGGTATCCCAGTAGAGATAGTCCTGCCAGCTTTCGTGCAGGTAGTTGGGCGGGAATGACCGACCCTTCTCATTGAGCTCGAACATGTTTGGCTGGCGGGGTGCTTGGGCCGGCCACATGCGCGCGTCGCGCGGCATCTTCCCGCCTTTTTTGAGATTGCAAGAGCTACAGGCAGCCACAATGTTCGACCACGTTGTTTTCCCGCCGCGGCTGCGCGGCACCACATGGTCGAACGTCAGATCGTCTCGGTCCGCCTTCCCACAATACTGGCAGGTGAAGCTATCCCGTAAGAAAACGTTGAACCGGGTGAAGGCCGGCTTTCGTGCGTGGTTCACGTAAGATTTGAGAGAGACGACCGAGGGAAGCCGCATCGACGTCGAGACCGAATGCACCTCCGTCTCATACTCCGCCACCACATCAACCCGCCCAAGGAACACCGCCTTGAGGGTGTCCTGCCACGACCAAAGAGAGAGAGGGAAGTAGCTCAGCGGCCGAAAGTCGGCGTTCAAAACCAGAGCTGGGCATCCATCGGGGGCGTGGCGGGCGACTTTCATGACGATGAGCTCCTGCACCTCCGGAGGCCAGGGCTTCGCCATCGGAACGGCCTTATTCGGCCGCTCACGAAGGGGATCATATGCAAATCAGCGTTGCAGAAAGCGCCAGGCTCCAGAATCGATACGTTGTCACTTTATTCCAAAATTCCTTAGCCGATTCTATGTGACAGAACGATCACGGCCAGAAACTTGTCTCAGTTTTCCACCAATTGACGCTCGAAACGTGCTCCCGCCATTTTTCAGAGTGGGGCACGGCCACGCAGATGGGCGATGTATCCCCAGAGGAGATGAGCGGCGACACCGCGGTGGGGGGCATAGGTTTCCTCGGCCATGGCGTCGAAGTCCGCGATCTCCGACCGGCTGAATGGGCCCCCTGCCCCCTCATGGGCCGCGAGGAGAGCCACATCGCCTTTGGGCCATAAGTCGCGTCGGCCTTCGCAAAAGAGGAGGTAGACAGACGCCGTCCACGGACCAATGCCTAGGATCTTGCAGAGCTCTAGATGCGCGTCTTGATCAGTCCGGCTGCGTAAGGCCTCTAAATCGACCTCGCCGCTGCGCACGCCATCAGAAAGCGATTTCAGGTAGCGGATCTTTGGCCGCGACAGACCAAGCTCTTTAAGGTGGTCTGGTTCAGCACGATCGATGGCATGCGGACAAAGGTCGTCGGTTGCTTTTTGGCAGCGCTCCAAAATCGCGTTGGCGCTGGCTACGGACAGCTGTTGCTCAATAATGATCCGGGCCAGGCCTTGGTAACCGCCTTGTCGCGCGCGCCATCTTGGTGGGCCCGTGACCTTGAGGATCGCCCGAAGAACCGGATCACGCCGTGCGAGGCTTCGTGCAGCCTTAGCGACATCAGGATCATCGGGGCTCATTGAAAGGCATAGCGATCGAAGAGCGCGCGTGCGTCAGCGCCTTCTTCGATATCTTTGAGGAAGAGTTGCGCAAAATTCTCACCCGACCGGGCAATCTCAGTGAGCGGCTTCAAAAACCCTGTTTCATCCGTACCAGCAGCATCGAGCGCCTGTCGCCGTCTGAGGCCATTGCGTGAGAGTTCGATGACTTCCTTTGCCACATCCTGGATCTTAATCGCGCCGACCTGACCGTGAAGGCCGTCCTTAGCCGCTGCAGGCCGAAGAGCTCCTCGTTCTTCAGCAGACCAATCTTTGATCAGATCATAAGCGGCGTCGAGACTTTCTTGGTCATAAAGGAGTCCGACCCAGAATGCTGGCAGCGCGCAAATTCGGCCCCATGACCCTGAATCCGCGCCGCGCATCTCTAGGAACGTTTTCAGGCGCACTTCCGGGAAAGCAGTTGAGAGATGATCCTTCCAATCTTCGAGATTGGGTTTGACGCCCGGGGCGACGGACAACTCGCCCTTCATGAAATCCCGGAACGAGAGACCCGTCGCATCGGTATAAACACCATCGCGCCAGAGGAAGTACATAGGGACGTCGAGCATGTAATCCGCATACCGCTCAAAACCGAATCCGTCTTCAAAGACGAAGTCGAGCATGCCGGTGCGGTCGGCGTCCGTATCCGTCCAAATGTGTGCGCGCCAAGACTGGAACCCGTTGGGCTTTCCTTCGGTCATCGGAGAATTGGCAAAAAGTGCGGTGGCGATGGGTTGCAGCGCCAGTGAGGTCCGGAATTTTTTGACCATGTCCGCTTCACTCTCGAAATCGAGATTGACTTGGACGGTCGCAGTCCGGTGCATCATGTCGAGGCCGAGGTCACCGACCTTTGGCATGTAGCGCCGCATGATCGTGTACCGACCTTTGGGCACCTTTGGCATGTCATCGCGCGTCCAATAAGGCGCAGCGCCAAGGCCAATGAAGCCGATACCGAGCGGGTCGCTGACCTCTTTCACCTCAGCGAGATGCGTGTGGACTTCGTTGCAGGTCTCTTGGATGTTTTGCAGCGGTGCACCTGAGAGCTCGATCTGACCGCCGGGCTCAAGCGTGATCGACGCGCCGTTTTTTTTCAGCGCGACGAGCTGCCCATCCTCTTCGAGACGTTCCCAGCCGAACTGCTGCGCGAGCGCCTCAAGCACGGTTTGAATGGATCGTTCTCCAGAGAACGGAAGCGGCTCCAGCGTGTCGCGAAGGAACCCGAATTTCTCGTGTTCCGTACCGATCCGCCAAGCATCGCGCGGCTTGCAACCGGAAGCGAGATGAGCGGAGAGCTCAGAGACATCCTCGATGGGTTCGAGGTTTTGACGGGCACTGGCATCCAGCTGGGTCATAGCAATTCTCAACGAAACAACAGGGTCGAACACAAAGCCCGGCAGCGCTCTTACGAACCCAGCCGGACCTCGAAGCCATCCCGTTAGGCGCGAATGCCGCCCTTGGCCAGCCGATCAGGAAGGCTGAAAAGCTATGAAGAGATGCTGCGCAGATCGCCAAACGAGGCTTGCCAGAGCGTGAGGGCGACAATGGCTGCCGTTTCGGCCCTTAAGATGCGTGGCCCAAGCGAGACGGGTAGTGCATGGACACAGCCGCGCAAAGCGTCTCTTTCTTCAGGCGTGAATCCGCCCTCCGGTCCGATGAGGAGGCCTTTTGGATGTTGGTTCGTTTGCTGAAACGTTCCCGGCGCTAAAGGCGCTCGACCATCGCTCCCTCCCCAAGGCTCTGATGTTTGATCCCCCGCTTCGTCGCAAAAGACAAAAGGTTCGGGGCTGTCGATCAGTGTTTTGAGGTCAATGGGTGCACAGATTGCTGGGATCGTGAGGCGTTCGGATTGCTCAGCCGCTTCCATAGCGATGCTCTCGAGGCGATCGATCCTCAGATTGTCACGAATGGTGCGCGCTGTGAGCACAGGCTGGAGCTTTACCACGCCAAGCTCTGTCGCCTTTTGGACCAGAAACTCCGTCTGCGTTCGTTTGACCGGAGCGAAAAACAAAATTGGAGAGTCTGTAGCGGGGTCCGGTGAGCGGCGCTGCGTCTGCGCCTCAGCTTCTCCGCCGCGCTTGCTCATCGCCGCGATTGTGTAGACCCACTCTCCATCACGAGCATTAAAGAGATGGAGCTCCGCGCCCTCCTTCAGCCGTAGCACCTGACCAAGATATCGAGCGTGTTCAGGCGAAAGAGCGTGCGCCCCCTCGCCCAGTGGCGCGTCAATGTAAAGCCGCGGAGCGGGGCGCACGGACGACCCTTAGAACGGGATGTCGTCGTCAAGATCGTAATCTGTGCCGCCAGCCGGCGCACCTTGACCACCAAAGTCACTCGGAGGACCGGAGATCTGTTGGCCGTAACCACCGCCGGCCATTGGTTGGTCACCGCCACCCGAACGTCCGTCGAGCATTGTGAGTTCTGAGCGGTAAGGGCGAAGCACGACTTCCGTGGTGTATCGGTCTTGTCCGTTCTGATCTTGCCACTTCCGGGTCTCGAGCTGGCCCTCGATATAAACCTTCGAACCGCGCTTAAGATAATTCTGCGCCACCCTGACCAAAGGCTCTGAAAAGATCGCAACGCGATGCCATTCGGTCCGTTCACGCCGCTCCCCGGACTGTTTGTCCTTCCAGTTCTCAGACGTTGCGATCGACAGATTGCAAACCTGTCCGCCGTTTGAGAATTGCCGCACCTCAGGGTCTTGCCCCAGGTTTCCGACCAAGATCACCTTATTGACGCTTCCAGCCATACCACACCTCCAGAACCCGCTAGGCCTAGGCAGCATTCGCCGCTCCGCCAAGTGCGACTTCCCCACATGTGTTCTTTATTTGTTCCGAAAAGGCAAGGCCCGTATGCACATCGGAGTGGCCTTCGATGGTCACCCAGACTCTCGCAAAGAATTCAAACGGATCGAGGTTTCTAGTTAACGCGCTGTTTACTGTCATCAAACCATGGTACGAAAAATTAATTTATTGAATAAATTGGAGAATATGAAATGCGAGCTTTACTACTCGGCGCTGCAAGCCTTCTTGTAAGCATGTCCACCGCTCAAGCTGGTGACCGCTACATCCAGTTTCATCTCGGTGCTTTCCAGCAGACATCGGACACGGTTGAGTTCGCTGGTGAGACCTTTCTGGAAGACGCGTTCAACGTCTCGACAGAGGCCGACGCTGATCTTGG
>CAWUIJ010000187.1:0-4748 GCA_963922235.1 uncultured Parvularcula sp.
CTGGCGGAGGGGCGCAAGGTTCAGGGACTCGGGCCACCAAAATTCGTTGCGCTTGGCTTCACCTTGGCGAACGCCAGGACGCGCCATCGGCGGAGGACCTGCAGGCGGGCTATGCGGGGCGGCTTCTACGCCCATCGGCATCTGGGGTGGGCCAGCAGGCGCCGGGGCCTCACTGGCAGGCTCACCGCCGCAAGCGGTCACGATAAGAGCAAGCGCGGACACGCTTACCTTGCTCAATTGCGCGAAAGTCATGGTCATCTCCTCCAAATGGAGGGCCTCGCCCGGCCAAGGGACAGGGGTTCAGGGGCAGCCTGACCGAGCGAAGCCCGTTCTTGCCAGAAACCACGGGTCACCGCATCGAGACAATCACATTATCTTGATAGGCGGGATCGAGGGAGTCGATTGACTGGCAGATTCCGGACAAAAGAGCTCAAGATCCCGCATGATGCTCCGCATGCTCACGCAAATGCTGCGCGTTGATGGTGCCGACAACGCTGCAGTCAGCATGCTTGAATCCTGGCAAGGCCCAGGAGGATAGCGGATCGTCAAGCCGTCCGCAGTTCAACGGTTTTTTGATCAGGACGCCCGCACCTCTTGCTTTTGCGTCGAGGATGGTGAGCTCAGCAGATAGGGAAGACTTGTTGTAGGTCACCATCACGCAATCCAAGCGTTCCGCCGCCTCAAGAGCACCCTCATTCGTCTGGGTCGATGCTCCAATTGCCCGCACTAGTCCTCTCTTCTTGAAGCTTTCAAGCAGCTTGAGCAACTCTTCGTTCGTAAGAGTTTCCTGGTCACGATGGTCGCAATGAAGCAGAAAGACGTCGATATAATCTGTCTGCAGCCTTTTCAAAGACTCCATGAACGTCTGCTCAATGATCAATGGGTCGAAATGGTAGGATGACGACTCGCCGTCGAAGATCTCGCCCGCCTTGGTCGAGATGACCCACCGTTCGCGCTGCCCCTTCAGGAGTTGACCTAGTCTGGCCTCACTCTCGCCATAGGCATGGGCAGTGTCGAGGAGATTGATGCCCAGATCTGAAGCGGCTGCGAGCAGCCCTTCAAGCTCCTTGAAAGAAGGCAACTCGAACGGCGCGTAGCGCAGACCGCGATTTCGGCCAAATTTGACGGTGCCAAGGCCAAGCTTTGAAACGTGGACCTCTGTTTTTCCCAGCCTTGAGCGCTGCATCGCCCAGTGTTCCCATCGCGTTGATTGGTCAGGAGGAGCTACCAGAAATCCGCAATCTTGCCCATGTCGAAGTCCTATGCGGGCATCATGCTGGTTACTCACACGACCAGGCGCACGCAGAATCTTGCGAGGTTTTCCCTACCCTTCGGCAGAGATTGGTTGCCTCCCCCGCCCTTTTCCGCTAGCCGCGCCGTTTCGAGCAGTGGTCGCTTGGCATCAGGGGTTGTCCCGCCGCCGAGGGAGCCGAAGGCGGATCCGCGTTCCCGCGCCCCGTCTCCACTGCCAGACAAGGGTGAGAACCACATGGCTCTTTACGAGCACATTTTTATTGCGCGCCAGGACGTGAGCCCCGCGCAGGTCGACCTCCTCACTGAGGAACTGCAAGACATCCTCAAAGAAGGCGGCGGCAAGGTCGAGAAGACAGAATATTGGGGTCTTCGCAACCTTCAGTACAAAATCAAAAAGAACCGCAAAGGCCATTACGCGCTGATGCACATCGATGCGCCGTCCGATGCGGTCGCTGAGATGGAGCGTCAGATGAAGCTGAAAGAGGACATCCTCCGCTTCATGACCATCCGCGTTGATGAGCTGGACCCAGAACCATCGCCGGTGATGAGCCGCCGCGATCGCGACGAACGGAGGCCACCCCGCTAATGGCTAAGACATTCTTCCGCCGCCGTAAGACGTGCCCTTTCTCTGGCGAGAAAGCACCGACGATCGATTACAAAGATCCAAAGCTTCTCGGACGCTATGTCTCCGAGAAAGGGAAAATCATCCCGAGCCGGATCTCTGCTGTCAGCCAGAAGAAGCAACGTGAGCTCGCCCGCGCTATCAAACGCGCCCGCTTCCTCGCGCTTCTTCCTTATGTTTCTCAGGACTAAGCCCGATGACCCAGGTTATTCTCCTTGAACGGATCGAAAAGCTCGGCTCCATCGGTGACGAAGTCACCGTGAAGCCAGGCTTTGCGCGCAACCATCTTCTGCCTTCCGGCAAAGCGCTGCGTGCCACCGACGCCAACCGCAAACGTTTCGAAGCGGAACGTGCTGCGATCGAATCCCGCAACGCTGAAGAACGCGAAAAGGCTGAAGTCTCTTCACGCTCTGTGGCGGACAAACAGTTCACGGTCATCCGCTCGGCATCCGACGCCGGCATGCTGTTTGGTTCGGTCTCTGCCCGCGATATCGCTGAGGTCGCATCGACCAAGAAGCTCAAGCTGACCCGTCAGAACGTGCTTCTCGATGGTCCTCTGAAGACCCTCGGCATCTTCCCTGTCCGCGTTCGTCTGCACCCTGAAGTGACGGTTGCCATCGAAATCAACATCGCGCGCAGCCAAGAAGAAGCAGAGCGTCAGGCCAAAGGTGAAAACGTCCTCGCCAAAGAAGTGGAAGAGGTCGAGAAAGTCACCGGCACTGGCTTTGACGAAGAAGGCGAAGTCATCGACGCACCTGAAGCTCCAGAGGCTGCTGAAGCCGCTGACGCTGAAGCTGCCACCGAGTAACGACGCCGGGTGGTATCACCCGATGACGAAGGGCTGAAGGATGAGCGAGACTTGGCATCATCCTTCGCCCACCCCACATGGTTCGGTGATCACGTGTGACACGGAGCATGGTCCGCAATGAGGGAGCACTTCCAGCGCGGCGGACGATTTTTAGCGGCTGGTGCCGTGGGCTTTATCGTTGACGCGACAGTCTTCAGTCTCCTGACAGCTTATGTGATCCCGATGCCGCGCGTCACGCGAGCCATTTCTATCGCTTGCGCGATTGCGATCACCTTCATGCTCAGCCGCCATTATGTGTTTGAGGGCGCCCGCAACCTCACCATTCGGCACTCTCTCCCCCGTTACCTGTTGAGCCAGAGCTTTGGCCTGACCGTCAATTACGGCTCGTTCAGTGTTCTGATCGGCTTGCTGGATGGGCGAATCGGTACAGCTATAGTCTTTGGCCTTTCGACCGCAGCGGGCGGCATCGTGAACTATCTCGGTGCTCACTTTTTTGCCTTTAAAGGTCGGCACTAACCATCAGCAATGATTGAGCAATGCGGCAAGCGCAGGCGTTTCGTCCTGCGCATTGTAGAAAGCTTTCACTTTCTGTTTATCATTGGTGGTGGGAAGGTGAGTTATGCCCGATGGATCGCCCCTCCCCGCACCCCAAGGTGCTGAACAACAGCTGCCCTACTCCATTGATGCCGAACAGGCGCTGCTCGGTGCGATCCTCTACGACAACGAAGTCTTCTATAAGATCAATGGCTTTCTGAAGGCGGATCATTTCTACGACCCTTTGCATGGCCTGATTTACAGCGCTTGCGAGAAACTGATCAGTTCAGGACGTCTCGCGTCGCCTGTGATGCTGAACACCTACCTCGCCGACGAGCAGGCGTTCACGGAGGCAGGCGGTGAACGTTATCTCATCCAGCTTGCGCAGGCGGTTCCGACAACCGTGGGTGCTGCCGACTACGGACGGTTGATTTTTGACCTGTTTGTCTCCCGCGGCCTGATTGGCATTGGCGGTGAGATGATTGAGCGGGCCAAGGCCGCTGACCTCGATGAAGATCCGCAAAAACAGGTCGAGGCAGCGGAGAAAGAGCTCTACGCCCTCGCCGAGACCGGCACCTATGGCGGCGGCTTCCAGACCTTTGAGAATGCGCTCACCGACGCCATTCAGACCGCGCAGGCCGCGTTCAACCGCGGCGGTGGTCTTTCCGGTATCTCCACCGGCATGCGTGACCTCGATCAAAAGCTCGGTGGCCTTCACCCCAGTGACCTCTTGATCCTCGCCGGTCGCCCCTCGATGGGTAAGACGGCCCTCGTGACCAACATTGCGGTGAACGCGGCCAAAGCCTATGTGCCGCAGAAGACACCAGAAGGATCGTACACGGCGAAAGAAGGTGCGCGGGTTGGCTTCTTCAGCCTTGAGATGAGCGCCGATCAGCTTGCCTCCCGGATCCTCGCGGAATTTTCGCAAATCTCGTCGGAGAAGATCCGCCGCGGGGATATCTCCGTTCAGGACTTTGAGCAGATCCACGATGCTTCGCTCACGCTCAACGACATTCCTCTTTATATTGATGATACAGGCGGCCTCACGATTGCCCAGGTCGCGGCCCGTGCGCGGCGCCTCAAGCGCATGAACGGCCTTGATCTTTTGATCATCGACTACCTTCAGCTTCTCGCGGGCTCGAAAAAGGCGAGCGAAGGCCGTGTGCAGGAACTGACCGAAATCACGACCGGCCTCAAAGCCTTGGCGAAGGAGCTCGAAGTGCCGATTGTGGCGCTCAGTCAGCTCTCCCGCCAGGTGGAGGCACGGGATGATAAGCGGCCGCAACTCTCCGACCTCCGGGAATCGGGATCGATTGAACAGGATGCGGACGTTGTGATGTTTGTGTTCCGGGAAGAGTACTATCTCGGCCGGGCAGAACCGCGCGAAGGCACGCCTGAACACCTGGAATGGCAACAGACCATGGATGAGGTGCACGGTGTCGCTGAAGTGATCATCGGCAAACAGCGCCATGGTCCCATCGGCACAGTGAAGCTGAGCTTCCAGCCTGAGTTGACCAAGTTTGGTGATCT
>CAWUIJ010000188.1:0-4690 GCA_963922235.1 uncultured Parvularcula sp.
GAAGGATGCTTCGCCTTCAGATCATCGATCAGGTGCGCAGGATCAGCGGTATGATCGTGCAGGATGTCGTAGGCCTTCAGCGCTGTGTCCGCGCCGAGCACTTCGTCGATATGAATGGCGTGGGCGTCGCAATCGTCGCCAGCAGCGGTGGCTGCGAGGAGGAGAGCGGCAGAGCTAAGCAGTGATCCCATGGTCCAAGGGTCCTTCCGTTTGCATGATATAAATTATCATACAACCCAAGGTTTAATGGCCCTTGAATGAGATCGTGAAGATCGCTGCCTAAAGCGATCCAATCATCGGCAAAGTTCGTTTGCGGCCGGCATCGTCCATACCGTAGCCCACAAGATAGGCATCCGCTTCGGCCTCAAAGGCTGCATAATCAGCCTCCACCGGGATGGCGCGCGGCTTCTCTTTGCGAACAGCCACCGCGATGCGCCAGTCCTTGGCCTTGCGTTCTTCGAGCATGGTCACCGCGTGGGCGAGGCTTCGGCCGGAATCGAGGATGTCATCGACCAGGAGGACCGTCTTGCCTTCAATCGGGGAGGTAAAATCCTTCACCACACGGACGATGCCAGAGCTCACCCGTTCTTTGCCGTAGGAGGCGAGCTGGACGAAATCAATTTCCGGGTCCGCGCCGGCATCATGAAGAGCACGCGCAAGGTCTGCACCAAAGACAAAGCCGCCGGTCAGGATCGGCACGAGCACGAAATCTGTGCCCAAGTCATCGATCACCTGGTGAGCAATCGCTTCGACCCGCGCGGCAATGGCCTTTTCAGAAAAGAGGGTTTTCACGGGCGACGCTCCCAACATGGTTAAAAAAAAGAGCCCCTGCCACGAGCTGTGATGAGAGGAAAGAGCCGGTTTCACACCTCTGGGGCCGTTGCAGTGGGGGACTGGTGCGGCGGCCTGCCGCGGCCTACAACCCGTTCTCTGTGTTTGGGGAGGAAATAGCCATGAAACCAAGCGTGCTTTTTTGGATTGTCGGTGTGTTTGGGCTTCTCCTGAATCTCGGCGGCTTTGCTCAGATGGTGATGTATTTCACGGCGAACGAGGCGTTTCGCCAAGGCTTTACGGCCGAGCAGCTTGCCCATGTGGATGGTTTGCCCGATTGGCGCTCTGGCATTTGGATTCTTGGCGTCAGCTCAGCGGTGATCGCATCTGTGCTGATGCTGCTGAGGCGGAGCGCTTCGGCGCCGCTCATGTTCTTTGGCTTGGTGATGCTGCTGATCGGGATGTTCCATGACGCATCCCTGGGATGGTTTGAACTGACCGGATCCGTCGGCGTGGTGACGTACGTGTTTGTTGCGAGCCAGGTCACATTCCTGTGGCTCTATGCCCGCAGGCAGAACAAGAAGGGTGTTCTTCGCTAGGCCTTAAGCGGGTCCGCAGAGTGTCCGTGCTGTACCGATCAATGGGTAACCAGTGCGGAGCTCGCGACCATCAGCATCGACGGCCGCGGCCTCTATGGTCACGGTCCCGGCGCCGCCCAAGAGGCTCATGGGGATGACACTGAAATCGAGCTGAGGTTTGGTCGCGTCGTCGTCGAGAACGAGGGTTGCGACCTCGACGTGGCGGCCACCGATTTGATCGCTGCGGACCATCGTGCCTGGTCCGGTATCTGAGATGGTGCCGCCAAAGACGATCACTTGCATGGCTTGGGGTTCGAACGCGCCGGCAATCGCGGCCGCGAATGGGGCTGGAAAGCCATGATCCACCGCAAAGACTTCGCCCTGGCGTTGGAGGCCAGAGCCGCAGGTCACCCGAACGTCTGTGCTCGAGCGAGGTCCTGAATGTGTGACGAGCGCGCCGCTGTGGAACACAGCCAAAACGGGGTCAGCCGTCGGCTCCGTAGCGCGGCCACCAAAGATGCAGGCGGACAGCGCGAAGGGAAGAAGAAGGAGGGCAAGCCGGCTCATAACGGCGACTTTGTAACATGCGGGACTTACCTGGGCGTCAACGACTAGCCCCCGATTGATCCCAGCGGCGCACATCGTTAAGCGCTGCCATGGACCAGACGCACGCTACGCCCCACCACGAACGCATCCTCATCGTCGATTTCGGCAGCCAGGTGACCCAGCTCATCGCCCGCCGCCTCCGCGAAGACGGCATCTATTGCGAGATCCATCCCTACACCAAGGCGGATACGGAGCTTTTATCCTCCTTTGCGCCAAAAGGCATTATCCTCTCGGGTGGGCCGAACAGTGTGACCAGCGAAGATAGGCCGAACGTCACCGCGCTTTTGGAGCACGGTGTGCCGGTTCTTGGGATCTGTTATGGTCAGCAAGTGATGGTGGCTGAACTCGGCGGCGAGGTGGAAGTCTCCGGCGAGCGTGAGTTTGGGCGTGCCGAGATTCAGGTGAAGTCAGAGGGTCCGCTGTTCGCCAATTGTTGGGGCGAGGGTGGCCGCTACCAAGTTTGGATGAGCCACGGCGACCGGGTGGTGAGCCTGCCTGATGGGTTCCGCACGATCGGGATCAGTGAGAACGCCCCCTTCGCCGCGATCGCCGATGAGGAGCGTCAGTTTTACGGCGTGCAATTCCATCCAGAAGTGGTGCACACTCTTGATGGCGCGCGGCTTCTATCCAACTTTACACGGAACATCTGTGGTCTCTCGGGCGATTGGACCATGGCAGCCTTCCGTGATGAGATGATTGCAAAGATTCGCGATCAAGTCGGTGATGCTAAGGTCATCTGCGGCCTTTCCGGCGGGGTGGACAGCGCTGTTGCGGCCGTTCTGATCCACGAGGCCATCGGCGATCAGCTGACTTGCGTCTTTGTTGATACGGGCCTGATGCGCCTTAACGAGGGCCGTGAGGTCGTCGACCTCTTCCGCGGGAGCTACAATATTCCCTTGGTGCACATTCAAGCTGAGGAGCAATTCCTCGGTGAGCTGAGCGGTGTTTCGGATCCTGAGACCAAACGCAAGATCATTGGCCGGGTTTTTGTCGAGATTTTCGAAGCTGAAGCCAAAAAGGTCGAGGGCGCGCGCTTCTTGGCACAGGGTACGCTCTATCCTGATGTGATCGAGAGTGTATCCGCAACGGGCGGGCCATCAGTCACGATCAAGTCCCACCACAATGTGGGCGGTCTGCCTGAGCGGATGGGCCTAGACCTCGTCGAACCGCTCCGTGAGCTGTTCAAAGATGAGGTCCGGGCACTGGGCCGAGAGCTTGGCTTGCCTGACGCTTTTGTCAGTCGGCATCCTTTCCCAGGCCCCGGATTAGCGATCCGCCTTCCAGGCGAGATTACCAAAGAAGCAACAAACCTCCTCCGCAAGGCAGACAACATCTATCTCGAGGCGATCCGGGAAGAGGGCCTCTATAACGAGATCTGGCAGGCCTTCAGTGTCCTTTTGCCAGTCCGGACTGTGGGCGTGATGGGTGATGCTCGGACCTATGACCAAGTCTTGGCCCTTCGCGCCGTGACCTCGACCGACGGCATGACAGCGGATACCTATCCGTTCACGCATGACTTCTTGAGCCGCGTCTCGACCAAGATCATCAACAATTGCGAAGGCATCGGCCGAGTGGTCTATGACATCACGTCCAAACCGCCAGGCACGATCGAGTGGGAGTAACCTGTTCGACCAGCAGCCTTTGATCTACCACTCAAACTGCCGCTTTTCGAAGAAGAAGCCGCCTGTGGGGCCGTTATCCGGAAGTGTTCCCAGCCAATAGGCCGTTTCGGCAGCGTTCACTGGCAGGACAGGTGCTTCTTGTCCGCCCATCTGGGTTTTCACCCAGCCTGGATGCATGGCGTTGATTTTGATCGTATCCGGAAGGTCTTTTGCGAACCGCACTGTCGAAGCATTGAGTGCCGTCTTGGTGAACCCGTAGGCGCCAGGCCCACCAATGCCGCCGGCGAATGAACCCCAATCCGATGAAACGTTTACGATTCGTCCGTAGCCGTTCTTGGTCATTTGGGGCGCCAGCGCGCGGATGAGCCGGATGGGACCGAGAACGTTGATGTCGAGACTGGCGACGAGATCGTCGTCAGACATATCCATCAGCGTACCCTTGGCGAGGATTGCGGCATTGTTGATCAGGATCGAAACATCGATGTCCTTTTTCGCCAGCTCGTCGACAGCTTCCTCGATGCTTGAGAGATCTCCGGTATCCAATGTCAGCGGGGTGACGTCTAAGCCTTTGGACGCCAGGACTTTGGCGGCTTCGTCGACGGCCTCCGTCCTCCGTCCAGAGAGGATGGTCGGAAAACCCTCCGCGGCAAAACGTTCCGCGATGGCGTAACCAATGCCTTGATTGCCGCCGGTGACCAGCACAGTTTTCGACATACCCGGCATCCTCCTCTTCGGTTTGATAACGTAGACAGATATAGGGTTTTCAGCTCCTTCAAGCGAGAGGCAATCGTGGTGCCCTGCAGATCGCTCTTATGCGGCGCGGCGGCGGAGCCCAGGCTCCGGAGGTCGTTCGGCACCGCCAGCAAAGCATTGGGCTATGCTCATCCATTCCGTCGCGATGGGGCCTGTGACGTGAAGATCCGTGTCCGCGATGTTGCGGGTTTGCGTCACGACTTGGCAAAAGGCTGTAGCATCACCTTCGATGCGTTCGTCATCGCGTTGGTCGTTCCATGTCCAAACCGCACCTGATGGAGCCTTGAGGCTGACGAAGGGCTTGGTACCAGGTTTGTCCTTGCCATTGACAGCATAGGTCCAACCAAAAGTCCGGACACC
>CAWUIJ010000189.1:0-4659 GCA_963922235.1 uncultured Parvularcula sp.
CCCCGTCTTACGCCAGATTAACCTCACCGATGTCCATTGCTCGCGGGGAGAACCCCCCTTGGGCAGGCAGAAGCCAGCCCTTCGCGTAAGTGAAGGAACACATTGTGGACGCAGCGCTGAAGCTGATCGGTAACGACAGCAATCGTGATGTCGTGTTTGCGTTGGGCGTGATGGCGATTCTCGTCGTCTTGTTCGCGCCTCTCCCGGCCTGGGCGCTTGACCTTGGCCTGACATTCTCTCTCGCCTTTTCGATCTTGATCCTGATGGTCGCTCTGTGGATCGAAAAACCCCTTGATTTCAGCTCCTTTCCGACGGTGCTCCTGATTGCGACGATCTTACGATTGGCGCTCAATATCGCCTCGACCCGGCTCATTCTTTCCAATGGCCACACGGGAAGCGACGCCGCGGGAGGCGTCATTTACGGATTCAGTCAGTTGATGATCAATGGCAATTTCGTCATTGGTCTGATCGTCTTTGCCATTCTCGTGATCATCAACTTCGTCGTAATCACCAAAGGTGCAACAAGGATCGCCGAAGTTGGCGCGCGTTTCACCTTGGACGCCATCCCCGGTAAGCAGATGGCGATCGACGCCGACCTTTCAGCAGGCCTGATCGACGACGTCGAAGCGCGGAAGCGCCGGAAAGACCTCGAAGACGAAAGCGCCTTCTTCGGTGCCATGGATGGTGCGTCGAAATTTGTCCGTGGTGACGCCATTGCGGGCATGATCATCACGTTCATCAACATCATCGGCGGGATCATTGTCGGTGTGGCGCAGATGAACATCACCATGGGCGATGCGGCCGCCAGCTACACCACCCTGACGGTTGGTGACGGTCTCGCTTCGCAGATCCCTGCCCTGGTTATCTCCCTTGCCGCGGGTCTTCTTGTCACCAAGGGCCGCAACGAGGGTTCGGCCGATAAAGCCGTGATGGCGCAGCTGGGTGAGTATCCCAAAGCGCTCCTCATGGTTGCGGGCATGATGGGTGTCATGGGCTTTGTCCCTGGCCTGCCTTTGATCCCGTTTGTTGGGATCGCCGCCGGTATTGCAGGCATGGGCGTCTGGCTTCCCAATAGGAAAAAGACCGCCGCTGCTCTTCTCCAAAAAGAAGAAGACTCCGTTGTTCCGGAAAAAGAGATCCCTGCGGAGGAAAGCCTCAAGATCGAGGACCTGCAGCTCGAGGTCGGCTCACGCCTTCTCACTCTTATCTCAAACCCGGAGCGCGGCCTGCCCAACAAAGTCAAGTCGCTGCGCCGTCGCTTCGCTACCGAATTTGGTTTCTTGCTGCCGCCGGTGCGGATCAAAGACAACCTCTATGTCCCGCCGGATGAGTACCGAATTTCTGTCCACGACGTCGAAGTCGCTAAGGGCGTGGTGCGCAGTGGCTGTGTGCTCGCGATCGACCCGGCTGGCGGTCCTGTGGACCTGCCCGGTGAAGAAACCACTGAGCCTAGCTTTGGCATGGTGGCGCGCTGGATCAACAATTCGGCTTCGGAAGAAGCTGAGGCGAAGGGCTACACTGTGGCCACAGCCGACAGTGTCCTGATCACGCACCTCTCTGAAACAATCAAAGATAGCCTACCGAACCTCCTCACCTATTCGGCCATGCAACGTCTGATCGATACGCTGGAGCCGGAATACCGCAAGCTGCTCTCAGAGATCGTCCCTGCTCAGCTGAGCCAGGTGGCGCTGCAGCGGGTCCTTCAAGGCCTTCTGGCGGAGCGCGTGTCGATCCGTAACCTGCCTGCCATCCTTGAGGCCGTCTCAGAGGCGACAGGCTGGACCCGGAGCCCAAGCGCCATCATTGAGCATGTGCGTCAGCGGCTCTCGAAGCAGATCTCCACATCTCTTCAGGGTGAAGACGGCTATGTCGCGGTCATCGCGCTGTCGGGCCGGTGGGAGCGGACATTCCTTGAAAGCCTGCAAGGCGATCCTGGCAGCGAGCGCGTCTTCGCCATGCCGCCGAACCAAGTCCAAGAGTTTATCGGTGCGGCCCGCGGCCTGCTTCAGAAGTACAAAGACCAAGATCCGCCGCCAGTTGTTCTCTGCTCGGCGGAAGCGCGGCCGTTTGTTCGCTCACTTTTGGAACGAGCAGCCCCGATGGTTCCAATTATTTCACACAATGAGCTGCATAGCTCTGTGGCGATCAAAACTGTGGATCAGATCGGGTGATGAAGCGGCGCATCATTTTCCTCAGCGGCCAGAAAGAAGGCCTTGCGTTTCGGCAGCACGCCGAGAGCCTGGCCCCTGGCATCGAAACGCTGTGGGTCGACAATGTCGAAAGCCTCGACGTGGTCACCGAGGAAAGTGCCGAGCGCACCCGGCTTTTGAGCTTTCTCACCGACGTCATCGTGCCCAAGCGCATCCTGCGCCGCCTTGGCCCGGTCCCTTACAACGTGCATCCAGGCTCGCCTGACTATCCTGGTGCCCACGGCATCAATTTCGCGATCTGGGAAGGTGCCAAGCGCTTTGGCGTCACAGCCCATGAGATGACCGCCGCCGTCGATAGCGGCACGATCGTCATCACCGACACCTTTGATCTTCCGCCCAACACGGACGCTTTGAGCTTCGGCGACGAGGTCTACGGCCGGGCCGTGAAGGTCATGGACAAGGTCATTCGTCACTGCGTGGCAAGCGACCAGCGGATGGAACCTGCAGGCGCACGATGGTCTCCCCGTCAGTGCACGAAGCGGCGGCTTGAGAAACTCCAGGCGGCAGCGCCTTCGTTGCTGCCCGCAGATTTTCACCGATTGAAGCGCGCGCTTGGCCCGGATCTCTGGCCTAACGAGTTTGCGAAACATCGCCATGGTTGAGATCCCCCTCGAAACAGTGGCGGATCCTATGACGGTCTTGATCCTCACCTTTGCGAGGATCGGGACCATTTGTATGCTGATGCCTGGATTGGGGGAAAGCTATGTCCAGCCCCAAATTCGCCTCAGCATCGCACTGACGTTGAGCATCATTCTCTCCATCACGGTTCGCGCCAACATGCCTGAGATCGCAGGCTTTGGTGACATCGTCTTTGCCATGGCAGGCGAGGTCGTCGCCGGCCTGATCTTTGGCGGCGCGATGCGGATGTTCCTCGCAGCGCCGCAGATCGCCGGTCAGATGACGTCGCAGCTGACCTCGCTCTCGAACATTTTTGCCTCGGGCGCGCCGCTCATGGAAGCGAGCTCGATCCTTGGTGCTTGGTACGTTGTCGGAGCGATCCTCTTTATCTTTGTCTCAGGCCTTCACTATCTGATGATCGATGCGATGGCTGTGAGTTACGCCATCATTCCGCTGGGCGGTTTTCCGAATATGGGGGACGCGGCGGAAGGTCTGACCCGGATCTTTGCAGGTGTCTTCGCGCTCGGCATCCAAATGGCCGCGCCGTTCATTCTTTTGTCCATCATTTTCAACTTAGGAGTTGGCCTTATCAACCGAATGCTGATGAGTTTGCCTCTCTATTTCGTCGCCATGCCGATCTCTATTCTGGGCGGGGTCTATGTCCTTGCCTATGCGATCGGTCCTGTTCTCTCTGCTTTCCGCTCGGCCTTCGCGGCCTGGCTGACGGCCCCGTTCTATTAAGGAGGGGCCGTGGCCGACGAACCAGACGAGAGTCAGAAGACAGAAGAACCCTCCCCGAAAAAACTAGCCGACGCTAGGAAGAAAGGGGACGTCCCTGTTAGTCGAGAGGTGGCGACTCTCTTCTCCATGATTGCGACCGTGTTGTTGGTGGCGTTTGCAGCGCCGCCTTTAACGCGTGAAATCGTGGGCACCATCCAGCCCTTTGCCACGGCTGTGCACGATATCCGCGTTCAGGATTCCTCCGCAGACGTGACACTGGCGCTTGGCCAATTGATGCTGAAGATCGCAGCGGCGATGTCGCCGCTCTTTTTGGCATTTGCAGGCGCTGCGATCCTCGCGGCCTTCTCACAGAACGCACTGATCTTTGCCACCGAGCGGATCAAGCCGCAGCCGAGTAGGCTGAACCCCATCAAAGGGCTTCAGAAAATTTTCTCCCGCGACAGCCTTGTGGAGCTTGGCAAGAACCTCACCAAAGTGGCCGTGGTCGCCGGCGTGGTGATCACCTTCACCATGAACGAGATCGATAACTTCACGGCGATGGCGAGCTATGACCTGAACGCGGTCCCTGACCGGATGCAGGCCATGGTGATCAAGCTGCTTTCTGCGGTGTTGGTCGTCATGGTGCTGATTGCCGTGATCGATGTCATCTGGAAACAGATGGAACACAAGCGCAAACAGCGCATGACCAAGCAAGAGGTCAAAGACGAATTCAAGCAGACCGAAGGCGATCCGCAGGTCAAACAGCGCATGGCTGAGATCCGCCGGAACCAGGCGCGCAAAGCAAAAATCGAAGAGATTCCGAAGGCGACGGTTCTGGTCATGAACCCGACCCACTACGCGGTTGCGCTGCGTTACGTTCCGTCAGAGAACGAAGCACCGATCTGTATCGCCAAGGGCCGTAACCTCATCGCGCTCAAAATGCGGGAGATGGCCGAGAAGCACAACGTGCCTGTGATCGAGAACCCTCCCCTCGCCCGCGCACTCCATGCCGGTATTGAGGAAGATCAACCGATCCCAGCTCAATTCTTCCGCGCCGTGGCTGAAGTCATCAACTACGTCTACAGAACAGGTCAGCGCAGCCTGACGCTTT
>CAWUIJ010000190.1:0-4608 GCA_963922235.1 uncultured Parvularcula sp.
GTTGGGCACACGAAGGTAAAGTCCTTCGGATAGAAGTAGATGACCTTCCACTTCCCTTCGAAGCTGTCCTGCGTGAGATCTTCGAAAGCGCTTTCGCCGCCTTCTTCGTGTTGCATGAATTTCGGCTTCACGCCGACAACTTTGAAATCGGGAATACGATCACCGACACCGAGCATAGAATTCTCCATTAAATGACAAGTCGCGTGAGGCTCACCGCCTCGATCCGACAGATGGTCCGGATGGGCGCAAGAGGCAAATTGATATTGCCGCAGTGCGCCATCGGATTTACCGATGACCCATGCAGCACCTCCCCACCCTCCGTCAGCTTCAGTTTTTCGATGCCCTCGTACGGCTCCAGTCGTTCAGCCGCGCGGCAGAGGCGTGTCACGTGTCTCAATCCACGCTGTCCTCGGGCATCAAGGAGCTCGAGCTCATTTTGGAGACGAGCCTGGTGGATCGCTCATCCAAAGGCTTTGCGCTGACCCCATCCGGTGCAGAGGTCGCCAGGCGGACGGAGAATGTTCTCGCTGATGCGCGCGACTTGGTCCGCGCTGCGTCGGAGTCGCTGCCTTTGTTCGATGGCAGCTATCAGCTGGGACTGATTCCAACGATCGGGCCGTTTTTGCTGCCCTCCGCGATGCCGCTGATCGATGAAAGCTTCCCGGCGCTGCGTCTTTACCTGCGCGAGGATCTCACAGCGAACCTCGTCAATCTTCTGCGTGCCGATCAGATTGACATGGCGGTGCTCGCACTGCCGATTGAGCATGAAGGTCTCGATACCGCGATTTTTGGGGAAGACCCTTTTGATCTCGTGTGCCGCCATGATCATCCGCTAGCGGAGCGCGATGTGGTGGAAACAGAAGAGCTCTTGAACGAGTCGCTCATGTTGCTGGAGGATGGGCACTGTATGCGGGATCATGCGCTGTCGGCTTGTCGGCTTCCAAGCGGGAACAATGGAACAGCCTTTGCGGCGACAAGCCTTTTCACCTTGGTGCAGATGGTGCGTTCGGGCCTCGGGGTCACGCTCCTCCCGCGCCTCTCCATTGCTGCGGGCCTCGCCGAGGGACTCGCGGTGGTTCCATTAAAAGATCCAGACGGTTCAGTTCCTGCAAGGGATTTGGGATTAGCATGGAGGCGCTCGTCCCGGCGTGCGGATGAGGCAAAGACCCTTCTGCCTGTGCTAAGTGAGGCCCTTTCACATGACCGTACCAGCTGATCGCACCACTGAGACGTTGCTGGGTATTCCTTTCGATCAGCTCGATGGAGCAGAGGTGGCGGCGAAGATTGGCGAAGCTGCGCGCGCGAAATCACCTCTTTGGGTTTCCACAGCCAATCTCGACTGGGTGATGACGGCCCACCGCGACACGGCGTTCAAAGACATGCTCCACCGGTCCCATCTTGTGACCTGCGACGGCATGCCGGTGATGGCGCTGGCCACCATTCGTGGCCACTCCTTCAAAGCCCGGGTGACGGGTGTGGAGATTTTCCGCCGCCTGAGGGCTGGTGAGGGCGGTTCTCTTCGCATCGGGTTTTTTGGAGCGGAAGGCGATGAGGCGGTGCGAGCGAGCCAGGCGTTGAATGATGATCTGTCAACGCCGCTTATCGGTGTAGGCGGCTATAACCCGGGCCATGGTTCTGTGGAGGCTTTGAGTGCGCCTGAGCATCTCGATGCCCTGCGTGCTATGAATGCTGATTTTCTGGTACTCGCTTTGGGCGCGGTCAAAGGCCAAGAGTGGATCGATGCGAACCATGAGGCGCTGGGTATTCCTGTGATTGCGCATCTGGGCGCTGTGATCCGTCATGTCGCTGGAGATACAGAAGAAGCCCCGTCGTTCATGGCACGGATGGGTTTTGAGTGGGTGTTCCGGGCGATCAATGAACCAAGGCTTCGCTCTCGTTACGCGCAGAACTTTGTCGCCTTGCCTGGCCTCGTGGTTTCGGCTCTGCGCGAGAGGGTGAGCGGCTAAGCGGAAGCTGTGATTGACTTCTGCGGCATGACCTCGAGGGGTCCCACCTCGCCATTGTCAGATAGCAAGATTGCGACCGGCTGTGTGGCCCGGAACTGCGCCAGCAGGATCATGATCGCAACGGTCATTGGCACACAGAGCAACATGCCCGCGATTCCCCATAGTGCGCCCCAACTGGCGAGGCTCAAAAGGATAATGAGCGGCGAGAGATTGAGGGAGCTGCCCATCATGCGTGGCTCGATGATTGAGCCGACGGCCTGCTGCGCAGCGGTCAGAAGCCCGAGCGTCACCAAGAAAAGCCCAGGGCCCCCCTCCGGCTGAACCAAAGACAGCGCAGTGGGGAGAAGGACCCCAATAATCGAACCGATGATCGGGATGAAGTTCAGGCCAAAGATCAAGAGGGCCCAGAACCCAGCAAAATCGATCCCCAAAGCGATCATTAAGACCCACGAGACGGCTGCGACGAGAAGGCTGGTGAATGTCTTGACGGAGATATACTGCCGAACAAGGTGCGCGATATCGTCGATCACACCATCCACGACGTGGCCTGCACCGCGAAGGTCAGCGATCCGTGCCACCTTTTTCATAAACCGGCCGCGTTCGACCAGCATAAAGGCGGTGTAGAGAAGGACGGTCACCAGGCTACCGATGATATCACTTGCTAAACCTGCGATATTGCCCAGCGTGCTCTGAACAATGTTGAGGGCATTGACCTGCAGGTTTTCGAACGTGCTCTGTAGATCATTGCCCACATAAGGCAGGTCGAGCGCGTAGGACGACAATCCGTTACCAATTTCGCGCAGCCGCTCGATATAGATAGGTGCGGCTTCGATCACGCTCCCGATATTGTTCCGAACAATCGTCGCAATAACGAACAGCACCAGGACAATGACACCGAATGCCAGTGTGAAATGCACGCTTTCCGGCAACAAAGGTCCAATGCCGGGAAGCCGCGCGATAGCTCTTTTCACGGAGATAATCAGAAACGAGAGAAAGGCCGCGATCACCAATGGAACCAGCACGGGCTGGCCGATCCAAAGGACGAAACCAGCCAGGACAAAGATCCCTGCGCCATAAAAAAGCGGGCCGAGGGACGGGCTGGCAAAACGTTTGGTGGTTTGATCGTCGCTGGACACGCGCGGGCCTTAGGCGAAGAGCGGGGTTTGGCGCAATCTGTTACGGCTCAACATCCGTAAGCGTGATCGGTTTGGGTGGATACCTCCGTTGCATCGCGCCCACCACGAGGACCAGAGCGCCTGCTGGAATAGCGAAGCTCGCGGTGATCAGGAAGAACTGCTCATAACCGAACGCGTCCGCCAAGACCCCAGAGAAACCGGCCAAGAATTTGTTCATGAAGGCATAGAGCGAGCTGAACAGAGCGTATTGCGTCGCGGCGAAAGCGGGGTCCACAAGACTGGAAAGGTAGGCGATGAAGACGGTCGTGACGAAGCCGCCAGCCACATTGTCCGCGCAGATCGCGAGGGCAAGGAGGTGCGGGTCGTCGCCCGTCGCCACACTGGCAAACCAGGCATAGGCCGCCGTGGTGATCAGTGTCAGGAAGGCGCCTACAACGAGGCTTCGCATAATGCCGAAAGTCTGCGCAGCGATACCGCCCAGAAAAAGCCCGCCGATTGTGGCGAACACTCCCGGACCTGATTGCAGGGCTCCCACCGTCGCAGGCGCGTAGCCGAGGTCCGCATAAAGGGGGCTGGCCATGACCCCCATGGTGAAATCGGTGATTCTGTAGAAGAGGACCAGCGCCAAAATCGGTACCAGGACGACGCCAAAACGGTCCGCAACTTGGAGGAAGGGCTCCACAAACATTTTTTTGATGCGGACAAGGAGCGGGTCTGTTTCAACGAGCAAAGAGCCCTTAGGCCTCGGTGGTTCCTTCACCAAAAGGACAAGCGCAGCGGTCACCGCCATGGCGAGCGCCATGACCACAAAACTCACATTCCAATTGACGAAGTCGGCCACGACAAATCCGAATCCGGAGAAAATGTAAGCGCCGCGATATCCGAGCGAATAGGTGGCTGCCATGTTGGCCTGGGTTTCGGTTGGCGCTGACTCAATCCGCCACGCATCAATGGAGACATCGAGGGTTGCGCCTGAGAACGCCAAGAGAATGGCCCCCATGGTGATGGGCAACAAGCTGACGGAGGGGGTCCCCGTCGAAATCACGATGAGCCCTAGCACCGTCCCGATAATCGAGACGATCATCCACGATCGTCTGTGCCCTATCTTCTCACCAAAGATGGGAATGCGGATTTTATCAATGACCGGTGCCCAGATGAATTTGAAGGAATAGGCAAGGCCGACCCAATAGAAAAAGCCGATGGTGGAACGCTCGATCCCCTCGAGCCGAAGCCAAAAGGATGTCTTCTGATAGACCAGGTAAAGCGGCAATCCGGACGCAAAACCCAAAAGCAGCATGCCCGCCATCTCGGGCTTCTTGTAGGGCTCGAGCGTCCGGCGCCACCACGAAAGATCGGGCGTTGGAGGGGCGGCCGGTGCATCGTTGCGCGTCTCAGACAAGAGCGGTTCCTCACAGGGTCAATCGGCAGAGCTTGGCCAGCGTCGGGCACTGGAGCAAGTTTCTGCCAGTTCACCTGTCAGAAGCTTCCGACCTGTTAACAAGTCC
>CAWUIJ010000191.1:0-4569 GCA_963922235.1 uncultured Parvularcula sp.
CAATATTCCCCACTGCTGCCTCCCGTAGGAGTCTGGACCGTGTCTCAGTTCCAGTGTGGCTGATCATCCTCTCAGACCAGCTACAGATCGTCGGCTTGGTGAGCCGTTACCTCACCAACTACCTAATCTGCCGCGGGCCCATCTTAAGGCGATAAATCTTTCCCCCGAAGGGCACATACGGTATTAGCAACGATTTCTCGATGTTATTCCGTACCTTAAGGTAGGTTCCCACGTGTTACGCACCCGTCTGCCACTCACTCCGAAGAGTTCGTTCGACTTGCATGTGTTAAGCCTGCCGCCAGCGTTCGTCCTGAGCCAGGATCAAACTCTCAAATTGAGGTTTGAATAACTGACTGTTTATTACTGACATCGCAAAACCAAAACCTCCGTTGTTACGAGGTCATTGGTTTTTAGAAACGTCAGCAGTCAGTCTCAAAGTGTGAAGCTTAAAAGCTTCCGCCAGGACTGCGCCGCCCACGTTTCTCTTTCTCAAACCAGATTGTCAAAGAGCGTTCGGCGCGATTACCGAACGGCCAGACCGAAGTCCAACCTTTTGTTTGGAGAGTTTTCCACTTCGCTAACGAAGCATCGAACTTTCCGAGCGCCGCGAGGTAAAGACCTCATGGCCAACCGTCAACACCAAAGTTATTAACTTAGTGTCGACGCCGCCTTGACTTGAGCTTTACTTGAAAGCCTTTGTCTTAGCGCAGGAGCGGCGAGATATTCATCTCAGTTGCCCCTGTCAACGACGATTTTGACTTTTTCTTCTTTGACCTTGCCAGAGGGTAAACCCTCGAGCTCGGAGCAAAGAAGGCCGGGGGCGAAATCATCAGGTGACCCAGAAGACCGCGCCCCGTCGGCGTCTCAATGCCGTGGAGAGCCGCGTATATGCAAAAACGACGGGGCCCGTGCAAGTGCTTTTTGCAACCAGGGTGAACTTTTTCTGTAGCGCTCTGGAGCAATCAGATTACCGTCAGAGTTTCATGCTCCAGCGATATAGCTTTTGAGCGCTTCCGCCTCTTCGCGGGCCTCTCGAATACGATGTTTGATCACATCGCCTATCGAGAGAATGCCCATGAGTTTTCCGTCATCAACGACCGGGAGATGCCGGATCCGGCGTTCTGTCATCATATCGAGAAGTTCGTCGACGGTCGCGTCGGGGCCCGTGGTGATGAGGCTTTGAGTCATGACCTCGCTCACAGGACGTTCCCGGTGGCCCACAGGGGCCCCTTTGAGGATCCGAATCACATCTCGCTCGGACAGGATACCGCACGGCTCTCCCGCCTCTGTCATCACCAGCAAAGCGCCGATATTGAGCTCAGCCAGCCGGTCGATCGCATGGCCCAAACTGTCCGCCCGTTTAAGGGTCTCTACGTCACCGCCCTTGAGACCCAGAATATCCGATGCACGCATAAAGCCTCCCAGCTCCTTGGTTTTCGGGGCTCCGGAGCCTGCGCCTGCGGCAAGCTGTCCGCAACCCTCAACCAAGACCGAAGGGCAAAGGCGGCCGTTTGGCCAGTCGGTCGAACAGTGGGAAGGCTAACAACCCAAACACGAAACCGCCGATATGGGCCTCCCAGGCAATCATGACCTGTCCGTTGGTCATCATCGCTCCCGCGATACCGGTCGCGACGTTCAGCCCGATATAGATCAAAGACGCTGCCAAAACGGGCCGCGCATAAATGGGAGCAAGTCGCCCATACTCAGCACCCATGGGCGCAAAAAGCCTGAGGGCGAATCGCAAAGTGCCGGCCATCAGGCCTGAAATCGCGCCAGACGCTCCAATCATCGGGATGTCATCGAAGGGGTGAGCAGCAAAGTGGGTCAGCGCCCCCGCTACGCCGCTCAGCAGATAAAACGCCATGAAGACGCCGATATTCCAGCTCGCATCGGCTGGCGTTGCGCTTTCCACGCACAAACGACGCGCAGTGCCTGAGCCAAACACCATCAACCAAAGCATGTTGAGAACAAGGTGCCCAATTCCGCCGTGAAGAAAGATGTGGGTGATCAGCGGCACCACAGCGACGAGATACCGGCCTTCCTCCATCTGCCCGAGAAACCGAACGGGAATGAAGGCGAAATCGAAAAACAGCGCCTGCCCGGAAAAGGGCGACGGCAGGATCAGCGATAGGAAAAAGGCAGCGATCGTGAAGACCACGATCTGTCCAATGGGAGTGGGAAGGTTGAGGATCGGCCCACCACGAAACGGGGCTCCTCCCTCCATAATGCCTCGGCGCCTTCGAATGGCGGATGGCCGCTCTGTCATACACCTCGCGCCGTCTTGCGTTGAAGAGAAAGTGGCACCGGGACAGCACACTCGCAAGGCGCTATCCTGGTTTTGACCCTTTGTTGACGGGACCCTCCTAAAACTTTGTGACCTGCGCGCTGGAAGCAACCTTGTCTCAATATCCGGCAGGAATGATGGAACTTCGGGCAATGGTCGGTGAGCAAGAGGTCAGACAATCATGAAACCCACGGCAACCTGGTGCATGAACGTCTCAGGCCGGATCTTTGGGCCCTATGACACCGATCAAATGGGCCGGTTCATTTCAGAGAAGCGGCTGGCCTACCACTCCTTGGTGGCCCCAGCAGGCAGCCGCGATTTTCGCCCAGCGCTTCAGTTCCCTGAGCTGCGCAACCTCTTCAAACCCAAAAGCGCCGAAGAGCGCGGCGCTGAAGCCAGAGCCCACGCCAATGCCCACGCGGCCAAGAGTTTCTTGATCATCTTTGGTAGCGAGATGGGCGGGGCCGAACGCGCCTCACGGCTCTACACCAGCTTACCAGAGGTCATTCCGCTGTCGGCCACCACTTGGCTCGTCCAAAGCGACCGAAGCGCCGAGGACCTGCGCGATGAGCTCTCGCGGCTGTTACCTAGCACTGAGCGCGCGGTCGTCATCGCCTGCTCCAGCCAAGCACCCGCTTGCCACGGCGTCAGTCTCGAAGAGCACGAGCGAATCGCACACACGCTCGGCGTTGGCAGCTTATGGGGTCGGGCATAACACTTGTTCCGCAAGCCGATTGAGGACTAGACCTACGGCATGAACGGCTCGTCTGACGTCCTCGCCGGATCCGATACGCCCCACGTGCTTGTGGTGGACGACGACGAGCGCATTCGGACACTGTTGGCGCGCTACCTGCGGGAGAATGGGTTTCTCGCCTCTGCTGTGGACAGCGCCGAACAGGCCGACGCGATTCTTAAAACGATCGAATTTGATGCCCTCATCGTTGATGTGATGATGCCCGGCGAAGACGGGTTCACGTTCACAGAACGTATGCGGACGGCAACGGATCTGCCGATTATCTTGCTGACAGCGAGAGGTGAACCGCAGGACCGTATTCGAGGCCTTGAGGTGGGCGCGAACGACTACCTCCCCAAACCGTTCGAGCCCCGTGAGCTTGTGTTGCGGCTGAAAGGGCTCCTCCAGCGGAGCTCCGCACCAAGCCGATCGGACATCGTTGCATTCGGCACCTTCCGCTTTGACCCAGCACGCGGTGAGCTCAAAAATGGCAGTGACAGAATCAAACTCACTGACGCCGAGTTGCACCTTCTTCGGACATTGGCCGCCAAGCCGGGTGCCGCCGTACCGCGAAGTGTCCTTGCCCAGAAAGAACTCGGTGTTTTCGACCGATCCATCGATGTTCAGGTCACGCGCCTTCGCCGCAAAATCGAAGACGACCCCCGTAGCCCACAGCACCTCAAAACCGTGAGGGGTATAGGCTACGCGCTGTTGACGGATTAGCGGGATGCTGCGCCGCATTGCCCCCAAATCTCTCTGGGGTCGGACGATCCTTATTGTGGTGCTGCCGATCTTTCTGATGCAGTCCGTGGTCACCTTTGTGTTCTTCAATCGTCACTGGGACGATGTGAACGGCGCCCTCGCAAGACAAACAGCCAGCGAAATCGCTCATATCTTGGCGCTTTGGCAGGATCCCCCGACCGGAATGACGCAAGCCACAGTGGAACGCATGGCCCGTGAGGATCTTGATCTCTATATGCGATGGGCGCCGGGTCAGCAGATCCCCGAACGCGACAAACTCAATTTCCTCTCTGAGCTGACGAGATCGCTAAATGATGCCATGGACGAGGCAGTGGATCAGCCTGTCTGGATCAATACACGCGGCTATGCCGACGAAGTGGAAGTCAGGGTTCAGCTGCCTGATGGCTTTCTCGTCTTCATCAGTCCGCGGAATCAAGTGGCTGCGACCAACGCCCCGATTTTCATCGCTTGGCTCATCGGCACCAGCATGCTCCTGGGCTATGTTGCAGTGGTCTTTATGCGGAACCAAGTCCGCTCGATCACGCGGCTGGCGGAAGCTGCAGAAGCCTTTGGCCGCGGCGAGGATATACCCCATTTCCGACCTGCAGGTGCCCGCGAGGTCCGCAAGGCAGGACAAGCGTTCCTCGCCATGCGCGCCCGCATCCGGCGCTATCTTCACCAGCGGACGGCAATGCTCGCCGGCGTGAGCCATGACCTTCGCACGCCCCTCACCCGCCTCAAGCTCGGAATCGCCATGTTGCCCGACAGCGACGACAGGAAAGCTCTTGATGCGGATGCCCAAGAGATGGAG
>CAWUIJ010000192.1:0-4512 GCA_963922235.1 uncultured Parvularcula sp.
ATTTATGTTGACTATGCTCACACGCCGGCTGCCGTGACCACGGTGCTTGAGGCCATTCGCCCTCACACCAAGGCGCGGGTCCATGTGGTGATCGGTGCTGGCGGCGATCGGGACAAAGAGAAACGGGCCCAGATGGGCGAGGCGGCCCATAAGGGAGCCGATGTGGTCATTGTCACTGACGACAATCCCCGCACAGAGGACCCTGCGGGCATTCGCGAACAAGTCGCTTCAGGCGCGCCAGGGGCCAAAGTGATCGGCGACCGCCGTGATGCGATTTTTGAGGCGGTTAAAGGGCTTGCGCCGGGCGACACGCTGGTGATCGCGGGCAAGGGCCATGAACGTGGTCAGACGATTGGTGATGTGACCTACCCGTTCAATGATCTCGATGTCGCCAGGGCGGCTGTTCAACAAGAGGGCGTTGCCGCATGACCGCTGGTGCTCTCTGGAACGATTTTGAAGTCGTCGCCGCCACGCGCGGGGTTCATCGCGGCAAGGAAGGTTGGTCAGCGTCCGGCCTATCGATCGATACACGGACGTTGCAGCCAGGCGACATCTTTGTCGCCCTCGAGGCCGAGCGGAACGGGCATGACTTTGTCCCTCAAGCATTCAGAGCTGGCGCGTCGGCGGCCCTTGTCCGGGTTCCGCTTGCTGAGTCGCTCGGCCCCCAGATTGTCGTCAAACATTCGTTAGGCGCCCTCGAAGCCCTTGCCGAAGCGGCCCGGGACCGGAACTTTGGAAAGTCCGTTGCGGTGACGGGCAGCGCCGGGAAAACAACCACCAAGGAAATGCTCCGTATGGCCTTGGCGCCGGCGGGTGAGGTGCATGCGGCAGATAAGAGCTTCAACAATCACTTAGGCGTGCCGCTCACCCTCGCGGCGCTTCCTGCGAAAGCGCCTGTGGGTGTTTTTGAACTCGGGATGAACCACGCAGGAGAGATCCGAGGGCTCACGACCCTCGTTCGGCCCCATGTGGCTGTGATCACCACCATAGCCGCGGCGCATCTTGAATTCTTAGGTTCGATGGAAGCCATTGCTGATGCCAAAGCGGAGATTGCAGAGGGCATCCGGCGGGGCGGCAGCATCGTTCTGCCTGCGGACAGCCCCTTTATCGACCGCCTTGTGAGCCGGAGCCAAGAGGCTGGCGTTTCCAACATCGCCACCTTTGGCGAAGCCGGGCGCGAGGCGCGGCTCCTGAGCATTGAGACGACCGATGCCGGATTGTCCGTCAAAGCAGAGATCCTGGGCCAATCGGTTGCGTTCGCGCTGCATGCGGAGGGCAAGCACATGGCGTCCAACGCTGTGGCTGCACTTCTAGCGGCGGGCCTTGCCGACGTCGATGTGAAGGAGGCTGCCCAGGCGCTTGAGGCCTTCCGCCCGGGCGGTGGCCGCGGCGCCACATCGTCGCTGAGCTTTGGCGACATCACCGTGGGCGTGATCGACGAGAGCTACAACGCCAACCCGGCGTCGATGCGGGCCACACTCAGCGTTCTAGCGGGCCGCAAACCGACGGGCCGCAAGATCGCTGTCCTCGGCGAGATGAGGGAGCTGGGGCCAGACACCCGTCGGCTCCACGCAGAGCTTGCGCCTGATGCGGCTGTGGCTGCAGACATCATCCACACGGCTGGCCCTATGATGGCGCATCTGCGCGACGCGCTTCCTGGCGATAAACGCGGCACGCATACGGAGAACGCCGAGGATCTTCTTCAAGTTTTGTTAGAGAATCTCCAGGATGGCGACCTCTTGCTTTTCAAAGGGTCGAACGCCTCTAGGGTGGGGCCACTTGTGGCGAGCCTGACCCAGGCCTCGAAGGGGAAGTAATGCTTTATCATTTGTTCGCTCCGCTCGCGGACGAGTTCCAGATTTTCAATCTTTTCAACTACATCACGTTCCGTGTTGGCGGGTCGATCATGACCGCGTTGATTATCTCCTTTCTTGTGGGTCCTGGGCTCATCGACTGGATGCGCGCCAAGCAAGGAAAAGGGCAGCCAATCCGGAAGGATGGGCCGCAAAGCCATATCGTTGAGAAGGCCGGAACGCCGACCATGGGCGGGGTGCTGATCCTCTTGTCCGTGGTTTTATCGACGCTTCTTTGGGCACCTTTGGACAATGGCTATGTCTGGATGGTGTTGAGCGTCACCTTGGGCTTCGGTCTTCTTGGTTTCTACGATGACTATCTCAAGGTGAAAAAGCAGACCGCGGACGGCGTGGTTGGATCGATGAAGCTCGTGTTCCAGTTCGCGCTCGCATTTGCTGCTGGCGCAGCGTCGGTTGCAATCTTGCGGTCATCCGCGAACGTTGATCTCGACATGGCCACGGGACTCGCGCTTCCATTTATCGGTATGGTTCTGCCCCTTGGTATCCTGATCTATCCGTTTGCTGCGGTGGTCATTGTCGGTTCATCGAATGCGGTGAATCTCACCGACGGCTTGGACGGTCTTGCGACTGTGCCTGTGATTTTGGCGGCGGGCAGTTTTGGCGTCATCGCGTACCTCACGGGCCGGGCGGATTACTCTGAATATCTTGGGATTCTTTACGTCCCAGGCGCAGGCGAGTTGGCCGTGATTTGCGGAGCGATGATCGGTGCAGGCCTTGGGTTCCTCTGGTTCAACGCTCCGCCTGCGATGATTTTCATGGGTGACACAGGCTCGCTCGCTCTTGGCGGAGCGCTCGGTGCGATCGCGGTGGCTGTGAAGCATGAGATCGTCCTAGCGATTGTCGGTGGTCTTTTCGTCTTTGAAGCCCTGTCGGTGATGATCCAGATCGCGAGCTTCAAGCTCACGGGCAAGCGCGTCTTCCGCATGGCGCCGGTGCACCACCATTTCGAACAGCTCGGCTGGAAAGAGCCGACCATTGTGATCCGCTTTTGGATTGTCGCATTCATCCTGGCCCTGATTGGGCTGAGTTCACTGAAGTTGAGGTAAGATGAAGAAGGGCCGTCGTTTTCCAGAGCAGGGCCTCTTGGCCTATATTGGGCCAGCGCTCACGGTGTCAGCGCTCGCCGCTCTTGAGAGCCACGGTTACAAGATCTTAGAGCTGACTTCGCCAGGCCAGCCCGACAGCGATCTTCCGAAGGATGCTGAGGGTTTGATCCTCGGGGTGGGATGCACCCATCCGCTTCGCGGTGCCTTCCAGACCGAAGCGGAGAAACGGGGCATGCCTTGCGGCAGCGATCTTGTGTTCCTCGCTGAAATCCAAGTGAGGATGGACGTCATTCCGCGCCAGCGCGTGGTGATCACTGGTTCTGCTGGCAAGAGCTTCACAGCTGTTCTCACGCAGCACCTGCTTCAGCAGGGCGGGATCCAGGCAGAGTGGGCATCGAGCAACGAAGGCTATCTCAACCTGATGGGCTCCAAGTGCGAGGTGGCCCTGTTGGAAGTGCCCACCGCGTCGAGCCGCGATGCGATGGGACTGTCTCCTGGGATCGTCACGGTTCTCAACCTTTCTGATGAGTATGGCGGGCCCGTGGTTCCGTCCATGCGCGATGCTGCGGCGGATCTTCTTGTCCAGGCCCCAGTGGGCATTCTCGGCGCTGATGATCTGGGCACGCAAAGCTTGATGATGACGGCCCGCCGCCGGATGCATCCGGGGGAGCAACGCTTGGTGCCGATTTCGGGCGGGGCGACCTTGAGCGATGGTTGCTTCGCGCTCGATCAGTCGATCTATGCCAACAGCAAAGGCCGCACCAGGCGTATCGCGCAGTATAGCGGAAGTCCCGTGCTTCTTGGCTCGCACCTGGCGCAAGACGCGGCGGCGGCTGTCGCCTTGGCGATGGAATTCCACGTCAGTGACAGCAGCATTGGCAATGGGCTCGGTACCTTCCGCGGACTGGCTGGCCGGTTTGATTGCATTGGGACGGACGGGCGCATCGTCTTTGTCGACGATCGTGCATCGTCGTCCTTGGCATCGACGGAGGCAGCGATCGCTGCGTGCCCGGATGTCTTTTGGATTGGCCACAGCCTGGGGCCGCTCCCGAAGAAGATCAAAGCGGCGATCCGTAGTCCGTTCTATGTGACCGCACCTGACGGTTCCGGTCCGCCTGCTGATGGCATTGTGACGTTCAAGGATGCCGATGAAGCCACCACGGCCGCCTTGCGCGCGGCCAGTGAAACCATGCGCACAGAGCCTCAGGCCACGCCGGTGATCCTGTTCTCACCGGGTATGCCTGGGTTCGAACGTCAAGGCGAGCTCTTCCGGATCAAAGCCCTCAGCTTCCTGAACGAAGGACGCCGCGCCCATGGTTGAGGCTGTCTTTGCGCGGTTGGATGCGCGATCCCCGAGCTGGTCTGCGCGGATGATCGCAGGGTTTGATCATTACCTGGTCTATGCCTTTGGCATCCTGGCTGTCCTCGGTCTGGTGATTTCCTTCGCAGCTGGGCCTGTCGTTGCGGGCAGGATTGGGATCGCTGATCCTTTCTATTTCACTGAGCGTCATGTGCTCTTCCTGGCACTGACGGTCATTGGGACGGTGGGGACAGCGATGTTGCCCGTCAGCACCGCGAGGCGACTTGGGATC
>CAWUIJ010000193.1:0-4493 GCA_963922235.1 uncultured Parvularcula sp.
GCTTCGGGAAGTTCAAGAAGCGACAGGAGCTCACGCGCACGCGGCTCTGCCTCTTCCTCCGACACACCATTATCGATCAATGGCTGCATCACGAGATCAAGCGTCGAGATACGCGGGATCACACGCAGGAACTGGCTGACATAGCCAAGCGTTTTGCGTCGCACATCATTGATCGTGTCTGGGCGAGCGCTCGTGATGTCGGTAAACTGTCCTTCGTGCTTCACCAAAACGGAACCGCCTGTTGGCAGATAGTTTCCGTAGAGTGATCGCATCAATGTCGACTTGCCCGACCCTGAAACACCAGCGAGGACAACACATTCCCCGGCTGATACCTCGAGATCGAGATTATCGAAGACAGGAATCTTGGCGCCGTCCGCATTATGAAGAATGAAGTGCTTTTGAAGACTCTCAACGCGGATAATTGGATCAGACATGGGTCATCCGTTGTTAGATCTGAAGAACAGCTGAAACGAGGAGCTGGCTGTAAGGATGTTGTGGATCGTCAAGGACTTGGTCCGTGAGGCCCGTTTCAACGACATCTCCCGACTGCATAACCATCAAGCGGTCCGCCAACAGACGAGCAACCGCAAGGTCGTGTGTCACAATGATCGCAGCCATGTTCAAGCGACGAACAAGTGTCCGAATAAGGTCCAGAAGACGCGCCTGAACAGACACGTCAAGGCCGCCCGTCGGCTCATCCATAAAGACGAGGCTCGGGCCATGCACCAGATTCCGTGCGATCTGGATCCGTTGTTGCATACCGCCAGAGAACGTCTGCGGATTATCATCGATCCGGCTGATGTCGAGCTCAACCCGCTCCAACCAATCGACCGTCAGTTCACGCATATTACCAAAGTGACGGTTGCCCAGGTTCATCAGAGGCTCAGCAACGTTCGCCCCAGCTGAGACGCGCATACGGAGGCCATCACGTGCATTTTGATGCACAAAACTCCAGGCTTCACGTTGAAGACGGCGCCGATCAGGCTCTGTCAGGCCATAAATGTCCTGAGGTTCTTGGTCGTCGAGAGCAAACTCAACCGAACCTTCATCAGGGTGCAAACGACCGGAAAGGCACTTCAGAAGCGTGGTCTTGCCCGACCCCGATTCACCTACGATACCAAGGACTTCGCCGCGATAAAGCTCGAAGTTCACGTCGCGGCAACCGACGACGTGACCGTAGCTTTTTGATACGCCGCGGGCCGCCAGAAGAGGGCCCGCTGGCTCTTCTACCAAAGCTGTTGCGCTCATTCGTTGGCGCTCCCTTTTTCCGATTCGAGCGCCTGCTGAGCAGCCAAGGCGTGGCCAGCCATGGGACCTACAAGCCCGCGTGAACGTCTTTGTGCGCAGTAATAACTGTCAGAGCAGACAAACATCCGGTCGTTTGCGTCGTTCAGGACAACCTCGTCCATATAGCTGTCGGTCGCACCGCAGAGGCCGCAGACCTCGTCCCAGCTTTGGACAGTAAAGGGATAATCGTCGAACGCGAGGCTACGAACGGTCGTATGCGGCGGAACTGCGTAGATCCGCTTTTCGCGGCCTGCCCCGAAGAGGTGCAACGCTTCGCTCATATGGATTTTCGGGTTATCGAATTTTGGGATGGGTGACGGTGACATGATATAGCGCTCATCAACCATCACCGGATAACCGGCACCCGAAGAGACTTCACCGAAGCGAGCAACACTTTCATAGAGGCGAACATATTGCAGTCCGTATTCCTCATAAGCATGCATCGCACGGGTTTCGGTTTCCCGAGGCTCGAGACCACGGAGAGGCTCGGGCTGCGGAACCTGATAGACCATGATCTGGTTGTCTTTGAGCGGCTCCTCCGGAATGCGGTGCCGCGTCTGGATGATCGTTGCCTGATCTGTTGCTTCCGTGGTCGCTACGTCAGCCACTTTGGCGAAGAACGAACGGATAGACACAGCGTTTGTCGTGTCATCTGCGCCCTGATCAATGCACTTGAAGACATCGTTCGGGCCCACGAGACTGGCCGTCAGTTGAATACCGCCTGTTCCCCATCCATAAGGGACGGGCATTTCACGCGAGCCGAACGGTACCTGATATCCAGGAATGGCAACGGCTTTAAGCGTGGCGCGGCGGATCATCCGCTTGGTCTGTTCATCGAGATACGCGTAGTTGTATCCGTCGACCGTCGAAGGTCCGTTATGGGATTGGGCCTGCTGAGCCATCACTCTGCCGCCTCCTTGCTGGCGATTGCTTCGTAGTATTTCCGGCGCTGCTTACGGACGAACTGAAGGCTCGCCTGGAAGTCGACATAGTGCGGCAGCTTGAGGTGCTGCACGAAGCCAGAGGCCTCGACGTTGTCAGAATGATAAAGAACGAACTCTTCGTCTTGGGTCGCATGCGAAGGTTTTTCTCCCTCCGCTGGACGATCCTTCAGGGCACGGTCAACGATCGCCATGCTCATGCATTTGCGCTCGTTGTGTCCAAACGTGAGGCCGTAGCCGCGGCTGTAGCGCGGCGGTGATGAGACGCCGCCCCGTGGGTTCGAGATCATCTGGCACTCAGTGACATTCACAGTACCGATGACGATCGGGAAGCCGAGCTCTTCAGGTGTGAACTCGACCTCAACGTCACCCATACGGATCTCACCACAGAGTGGGTGCGTGCTGCCCCATCCGCGCTGTGATGAATAAGCGAGGCTCAGAAGGAAGCCCTCGTCACCGCGAGCCAGCGCTTGAAGCCGCTGATCCCGATCCGCAGGAAACGCCATCGGCGAGCGGGTGAGGTCAAAGGGTTCGTCACCATCCTCTGCAATCGGCTCTTCTGGCTCAAGGAGGTCTTCATGGGCAAAAACCGTCTCAATGTTCGGAACCTCAGCTGCGATTTCCTCTTCGGCTTCGATAGCGCGCTCAAGCGGCTCTTCGCCTTCAGCCATCAGTTTAAAGTCGAGAAGACGGTGCGTGTAGTCGAATGTTGGGCCAAGAACCTGACCACCGGGAATGTCCTTAAACGCAGCAGAGACACGGCGCTGCACAGACATCTTCCGCGTATCAACTGGCTCGCTCATACCAAAACGCGGAAGCGTCGTACGGTAGGCGCGGACCATAAAAATGGCCTCGACAATATCACCGCGTGCCTGCTTGATCGCGAGCGCTGCGAGATCCGGATCATAGCAAGATCCCTCCGCCATCACCCGATCAACGGCCAACCGCATTTGCTCCCGAATCTGGGGAACAGTCAGCTCCTGGATATTTGTGTCACCACGACGATGCTCAGCAAGCAGACGGTGGGCGTTGGAAATTGCTTTCTCGCCACCTTTAACAGCTACATAAGCCATAGAAAGTTCCTCCGTTCACACACTCAAGCGTCTGTTTTTGGTCTGGATGTGCGAGGCAAGCCGATGAGCTTGGACCCCGAACACAGCATCACGTCGATACCCAACGGGAACAGCGACGAGTTGAGGCGCCACGCTTCCCAGAAATCATTGCTCAGACCTTCAACCGCAATGGCCTGCGATCCCTTGATGCCCGGCCCCTGCAGATTCACAACATCGCCCCCATCCAGTGATGGCACCTGAACGATGAACGTGGCCGATAGATCAGGATATTTCGGATCACCCGGCTTTGCTTGAGCAAAGTCTTCAGCCGTCGGAGCCGAAGCAAAAAGCGCAAAGTCCGCCTCACTGAGGTCGGCCGTGATTTGGCAGCCCGTATGAAAGCGCACCCAGTTAGGAACCGCGCCACTGACAAACTCGGGAGCCAGATAAAGCTTCGTATCAAAATCCAACAGCGTCAGGATGATCGAAGCCGCCGCGGCGGTCAGTCCATCGAGCCCGTGATGGCCGTCGACCACCACCGGAACACCCGGACGACTCAGCGCATTCAACACCGACCGGTAAGCTGTTTGAGCGTCTTGCGGAGGCTGGGAGAAGCCTTCCGCCACGTTATCGAGATTAACAATATCGGTCATTTTCCGTCCCGCGAACGAACCATAGTGAAAAAGTCGACTTTGGTGGCCGCTGTCTTGCGTGCCTCAGTCGAACGCTCATCAGCAATCAGAGCATCCAACGGATCAATGATGCTCGCAGCAGTGCTGGATCGCATCGCCGGGACCTGCATCATGGCGTCCACAGTGGCCGCTATGACAGCGCGCTCTTTATCGCGCCCCTGGACATAAGCCGTGCCGGTCACGCCCTCGCTGACGCGAACCGTACACCGAGTGATGGTCATCTCACCCATATTGAAGCGAGCACCGCCGCTACCCGCGCGCCCGCGCACCATGGTCATGCCAAACTCGGGAGCACGCAGAAACGACGTCTCTGGCTTCTCGCTCTCAGGAAACTCCGCCCAGGCGGACTTCAAAGCATCAGCTGGCGCCTTCGCAAGCGTCGCCATCCATTTCTGGCGATCAGCGACTTGAGCTGAATCATCAGAACCAACAAATTTTAGTGTCATCAACCTCGACGCCCCGCAACGCGTTTAAAAGCTAGTCAATTCGATGGGCGTCGTGTAAATCAGTTAGGTGGACTG
>CAWUIJ010000194.1:0-4480 GCA_963922235.1 uncultured Parvularcula sp.
GTTGGCTGAGCAAGCAGCTGGCCTTGGATCGCCCAGCGATCACGATCATTGAATTCACCGCCTGCGCCGCGGTTCTCGAACGTGCCATCGCGCTGGTTGACGCTACCTGACAGCGAGAAGGCGAAAATGTCGTTAAGTGGACCAGTGATGTAACCCTTAGCAATCTTCTGGTCGTAATTGCCGTATGTGAACTCAGCGATGCCGCTCCACTCGTATTCAGGTTTCTTGGTGACAACGCTGACCACGCCAGAGGTCGCGTTTTTACCGAAGAGTGTCGACTGTGGACCGCGAAGAACTTCGACGCGCTCGAGGTTAACGAGGTCGCCCAACGCGGCACCTGCACGTGAACGGAACACGCCGTCGATATAAACAGCAACCGAAGGCTCGATGCCTGGGTTGTTGGCGCCGTTGCCCTGACCACGAATGATGAATGTGGTGTTGGTTGAGCGTTCAAGCTGGCTCACGCGAAGAGCAGGAACGATCGACTGCAGGTCGAGAGCGTCGACGATCTGTGCGTCTTGGACGGTCTCTTCCTGAACCACCGAAACCGCGATCGGAACTTCTTGAAGGGTTTGTTCGCGCTTGGTTGCGGTCACGACGATTTCGTCGATCTGGGCCGCTGCCTGCGCCATAAATGAGACGCCTACCAGCGCCGTCGTTGCAAAAAAGACGTTCTTTGTCACCGTCACTATCCTCCCGTGCCCTTCTGTGGGCATTCAACTGGACCTCGTAGGGCCGTTTTGTTTCGATCGCCTTGCCGTTTTCATTGCGCCCCTCCTTCAATTTGGGCGAAGACAAAAGACAAATTCGAAATCGATCAATCAGGAATAGCGGATTGATGAGAGAGGAAAAGAGTTTCTAATGAATACAATCACGGTCGATGAACTGATGCGACAAATCGGCAACAGTCGTTTAACCTCGGATTGGATCACTGTTGATCAGGACAGGATCAACAAGTTCGCTGATGTAACCGAAGATCATCAATTTATTCATATAGATGAGGAGATGGCCAAGGCGACGCCGTTTGGCGGAACGATTGCGCACGGGTACCTGACCCTCTCTCTCCTGTCGAAGATGGGTGAAGGCACGTTGCACGTCTTGGAAGGCGTGATGGCGGGCGTGAATTATGGCTGCAACAAACTCCGCTTTATCAATCCTGTTCGCTCAGGAAAGCGGGTGCGCGGACATTTCAGTCTGATCGATTTCAAACAGCCAAAACCCGGCACCAATGTTCTGACTTACAATATCGAGGTGGAGATTGAGGGCGAAGAGAAGCCCGCGCTCATCACGGAGTGGGTCTTCATGCAGATGACGGCTGCCTAGAGGCAAAGGACTGGGCTGCGACGCAGCCCAGTCTCATCGTCACGACATCGTTATGACAACTTTCCCCGTGGCCTCGCGACCTTCCAGGAGCTTGAGCGCCTTTGCGCCTTCCTCGAGAGGGAAGCTGGCGGTGATCCGCGGTTTGACCCGTCCGTCCGCCATCATCGCAGCGATATCTGCCATGTTGGCCGCGTGGGCTGCTTGATCGCGCATCACCGCGGCACCCCAGAAGACCCCCATGATCTGCGAGCTCTTCAGCAGGGTCAGGTTGAGCGGTGGGTTGGGGATGCCGGCTGGGAAGCCAACGACGAGATAACGTCCCTCCCAGGCCATCGCCCGCAGCGCAGGCTCGCAATAAGCGCCGCCCACTGAATCGTAGAGGGCATCAGCGCCGCCGCCTGTCTTCTCTTTGATGGCGTTGGCGAGGGCCTTTTGCGAATCGCGGTCGAGTTCACGCGGATAGACGATCGTGTCATCGGCACCGAGCTCGCGGCAGAACGCGGCCTTTGCGTCGGAGCTGACCGCCGCAATCACTTTGGCGCCCATGGCTTTGCCGAGCTCAATCGCGGCTGAGCCGACGCCGCCAGCGGCGCCCAAAATGACTAGGCTCTCACCGCTTTGAAGTTTCGCCCGGTCTTTGAGGGCGTAGTAGCTTGTGCCGTAGGTCATGATGAAACCGGCAGCTTGGTCAAAGGGTAGGGCATCGGGAATCGGCATGGCTGCCGGTGCATCGACGCAAATATGTGTGGAGTATCCACCAAACGCACCTGCGGATGAAGCGACCCTCTCGCCGATTCGGGACGCATCGACGCCTTCGCCAACGGCCTCAATCACCCCGGCAACCTCACCACCCGGAGCGAACGGACGATCCGGCTTAAACTGGTAAAGATCCTTGATAATCAGGGTGTCGGGGAAGTTCACACCGGCTGCATGAACGCGGATCAGCACCTCGCCTTTGCCTGGCTTAGGGTCGTCTTGTTCGACGATCTCCAGCGTGTCCGGTCCACCGGGTGTGACTGACATCAATGATTTCATGGCGTTTCTCTCGCTTGCTGTTGTGGCCGAGACTAGGCACGCTGCTCCCAAAAACAACACATTGGGAGGCAGCGTCGGTGCCTAAGATAAAGAATCGGGGAGCGATCCTAGCGCTCCTGACAGTCGTCTACGCGTTCAACTTCATCGATCGCCAGATTGTGGGTGTGCTGGCTCCCTTCATTCAGGGCGAATTGGGTCTAAGCGGGACGCAGATTGGACTTTTGACCGGCGGTCTCTTCGCGATCTTCTACACGTTTGTTGGCATTCCGATTGCTAGCCTCGTCGATAATCCGCGTACGCTCAAGCTTGGCGGATTCAAGATCACATTTGACCGTGTGACGATTATCGCGCTGAGCCTCGCGACCTGGAGCTTCTTCACCATGGTGACCGGGTTTGCCGGAGGATTTGCAGCCCTCGCTGTTCTTCGCATTGGGGTCGCTGTCGGGGAGGCCGGCTGCAGCCCGCCAAGCCATGCGCTCATCTCTGACCTTTATAAGCCCAATGAGCGCGCAAAAGCGCTGGGAACCTACGCGCTCGGCATTCCGTTCGGAATTATGACGGCTTATTTCGTCAACGCCTTCTTCGTATCGGGTGGAACCGTCGATTGGCGTACGGCCTTTTTGGTGGTTGGCTTTGCTGGTTTGCCGCTTGCCATTCTTGTGAAGCTTCTCATTCCTGAGCCCGAGCGCGGCCGCATGGATGTCGCCAAGGCGGATCCCGTCCCCTTCAAAGAAGGCCTTGCTCAGCTCGCGAAGGTGCCAAGCTATTGGACCATGGCGCTCGGGATCGCGTTCTCGAGCTTTGGTTCTTACTCTGTATCCGCCTTTTTGATGGGTTATATCGTTGGTGTGCCGAACGAAATGGTCGGCCAGTTTGCGGATATCCCTCTCGTGCCGTTGCTGCTGGCCCTCGGGGTCGGCAACGCCATTTTCTACTCCGGCGGCACCTATCTGGGCGGCGCTGTGTCTGACCACTTCGGGAAAAAGAATGTCGGCGCTTATGCCTTAATCCCTGGCATTACGACCTCGATCGCAGCCGTTTTCGCGGCTGTCGCATGGTCGTCGAGTTCGATCGTTCTCTTCGGCGCAGCCATTTCGCTCCACATCTTCTTCCTTGGCTTCTATCTCGGGCCGAGCTTTTCGGTGGCGCAGAATCTGGCGGGCGTGTCCGTGCGGGCCACATCGACCGCCGTCTTCTTCTTCGTGCTCAATCTGATTGCGCTCGGGGCAGGGCCGACGGTCACCGGTTGGCTTTGGGATGTTTTCGCTTCGGATGGTCGGGACAAGCTCGATGCGCTGCGGATGGCGCTCTACTCCTTGTCCTTCCCTTGGGTCTTGGCGGTCGTGATGTTCTTCATCTCCGCAAAACTGCTTCCGAAGGACTGGGCGAAGACCCACGGAACCACCGGGCCGGGCGATGAGCCCAAAGCGCCGCTCGCGGCCAGCCTTGACGATGAGCCGAACGCCACCACATGATATTGCGAATGAATCGCAATAAGGTGGATCATGCAGGCCCTCATCAAGACCTCAACCTACGCGGCGATGCACTTCGTCGTCGCGTTTTCCGTGGCTTTCGCCCTGACGGGCAGCGTCACCGCTGCTACGGCGATCGGCTTGGTTGAGCCCTTCGTGCAGACCTTCGCCTATGCCTTGCACGAGCGGTTGTGGGAGGGGCGCCAGGCCATTCGGGAAAAACAATTGTCCTGTGGAGAGCTTTTCCCGGCTTCTTGACGGACAAGTTAACGCAAGCACGATACCTTGCCCTTGTAACAGTGCCGCGGGTACCCGACATGCCCTCAGCTGTCGCGCGACCTAAGTTCTAATCGCGGCAGCGGTGGGGCCTGTGCCGTTCAACGGGCGGAGCGCCGCCGGACACTGCCGAGAGGAGTTCCCATGGCTGAAGAGATCAAGACTTATCCTGTCCTGCCGTTGCGCGATATTGTGGTGTTCCCCCACATGGTCGTCCCGCTTTTCGTGGGTCGCGACAAATCGGTCCGCGCGCTTGAGACAGTGATGGAGTCGGATCGCGAAATCCTGCTGGTGGCGCAGAAAGACGCCGGCAATGACGACCCCGCCCACGAAGACATCTACACCATCGGTGTCGTGGCGAAGGTTCTGCAGCT
>CAWUIJ010000195.1:0-4478 GCA_963922235.1 uncultured Parvularcula sp.
GTGATCGGCTCACCAAGATCGCTGCCGCGGCTGCCGAGCTTTGTCCCGTCTGCGGCGAGAATGAGGATGTTGGGCTGGCGCCCTGCAGCCGCGAGATCGACGTCGCTGTCCGGAAAAACCTCAAGCGCGTGCTTGCCGTTCCAGATCATCAGCGGGATCGCCAAAGTGATCGTCGCTGAAAGAACGGTCAGAAGCGGTGCTAGGCCCAGGCGCCAGGGAACTGCGCGAAACCCTTCGCCCGCAAGGCGTCCAGACCCGCGTAGCCCTGCGCTAAGGCCGACACGGAGGTCCTCAAGAGTCTCTCGCCACACGCTAGAGATGGCTGTGCCCCTTTCTCAACGTTTGAGCATCGGTGAGCAGTATAGACCAATCTGGCCGCTGCGACTCCCCACAGACGATGACACTGGGGACATAATGTCAGCGTTCGCCGCGGGTGATCCATCCCTGGCCGCTGACCTCTTCAAACCAAGGCGCAAAACCCGCCGCATAGATGGCGTTGTCCCGCTCAAAGGGCGATTTTTCAAAGTCTCTGACCCTTGCGAGAGGACGCTGATAGGGATCGTTCCCCACCACAGCCAGATATTCGAGACGGAACTGGGTCACGCCGCCAACAACTGTGCGCACAAGGTAGAAGGCATCCTTGCCGAACCCGCTTGCCCAGTAAGGAAACTCGGGAAAGCTCTCGAGATATTCGGGGTCGTAGAGGATCTCGAGCCCGATCCACTCCTCTGTATCCCCATCGATAAAGCGCATCAGCGTCGCATCTTGGGCCATGACAAGGTGAGCTTCACGCCCGGTCATCGATCGCACCAGCTGGGCAATGTTGGCTTCAGGCAAGGGGCCGCCAGCATCAGGCACGAAACGCCACGCGCGATTGTAGACATGGAAAAGAAGATTGGTGCCCCGGCGCGCCCGATCACAGCGCAGCGCTTTGATCTCTTCGCGGCGCTGCCACTCGGGAAGAAGCTCAGCAGCATAGGGAAGAATATCTTTGTCTTCTGCCAGATCGAGCACAATGCGCCAGCTCGGTTCTTCGCCGTCCTGACGTTCGAGGATTTGTTGCGATGTGGAGGCGTAAAGATGGTTACCACAGCTGGCAAATCCTGTGACGCTCTGACTAGGCAGCGGCACGAATTCGGGCTCAGGATCAAAGCCTACGCCGCCTGGGAAGGCAGGATCGATGCCGCCGCGATAGATGCCTAGGGGCGAAGGTGCGCCGCCGAGGAAAACGTGGTCGATGCCTGTTTCTCGATCCTGCCAGGGCGCCAGCGCACGGACCATCGTGATCCGTTCGCCTTCCTCGCTGGTGCCGACATCTTGTTTGGCCCAAGCACCGCTTGGTGGTCGGATGAACACACCGGCTGCCCCTGCTTCTTCCTCGGGTTTCTCGTACGCAGCGCCAACAAAGAGGTAGGTTGTCTCGTCGATCGGCAGGCCTTCGGCATTCGTTGCGAACGTGACAGGCATCAGGGTTGTCGCCCGTGTGTAGCGCCGCGGCATTTGGAGCTCGAGGTTCCAGTGCTCTTCCACGCCTGTGAGTTTGAGGATCTGCCCCCGCTGCGGGGCGTCGCTCTCATTCCACGACGAAACGCCTGCATAAAGATGCTCATTATGCGTGACGATTCCGGTCACCTCCGTTCCTGTGAGGCGGCGATCCATTTCGTCGGTCTCAGGAGCATCGAAGGAGAAGTACCAATTGATCATCGGTGTTTTGCGCTCAGCCAGCTGGGTCATCGGCTGGATTGGGATGTTGGCTTCGCGGCGGATGAAATTGAGGGTTTCCTCCGTCGTCTCATCGTTCACGGTGCCGAACCGCCGGAACAAGGCATCATGGGTCAGGCCAGGTGCCTCAAAAGAAATCGCAACGCCGCCGGATTTACGCAGGGCATTGGCGAAGGGGCGCGCCTGACGGAGCGCATCCGCGCGCTCTTGGGTGTAGACCACAAAAAAGGGCGGCAACCCGTCGGCCTGACCAACGCGGTAGGCGGGAGAGAGGCTCGGCCAGAGGTCGGGGTCATCGGTGAAGATCTGGCGCAAAGTCCGTCCATATTGCTGCTCGACGGACATGCGTGTCATCTGCTCAGGGATATCGTAGGCTCCTGAATCGAGGGTGATCACGCCGCCAAGGTCGCTCGGCTGGGCGCCGTGGGGCCGAAGGTAGCTCGGGTCGGTGCCGACCAGCGAGACGAGGTGGGCGCCTGCGCCGTGTCCGGTCAGAAAGATTTGCTCTGGGTCGATCCCGAAGCGGCCCGCGTTCTTCGCCAGCCACACCGCAGCTGCGGCCACGTCCTCAGCCTGTTCACGGGCCGAGGCCTCCGGGAACAAACGGTAGTTCATCGAGGCCATCGCGAAGCCTTCACTCAGGAAGAAGGAGGACTTGGACGTGGCCGGCCGCTTATCACCCGCTTGCCAGTCACCACCATGCACGAAAAGGATCGCAGGCTTCATGACAGTGAGAGGTCTGGCTGCGACATCAATCACTTGGCGTTCATGTTTGCCATAGGACTGATCCCGCTCAAAGATCTCAGCGGGCAAGGGCTGCGCGATCGCGAAGCTGAAAAGCAACGGCAAGAGTGCGAGAAGACGGCACATGGTCTGGTCAACCTTAGCGAGGGGCCGGATCACGAGGCGAGAATTGATGAGAGAGCCCAGCTGTCCTGACCCATTGTTCTATGGAACCAGGTCTGCAGCCGATACGTTGACCCTGTGTTAACCGAAAACCGCAGAACGCCAGGATGCGATGAGTGACGAGCAGCCCTTCTGGGAACGCAAATCCTTGCACGAGATGACGCCTCAGGAATGGGAGTCGCTCTGCGATGGATGTGGGCGATGTTGCGGTGTGACGATCGAGGACGAAGACGAGCCCGACGTCATCCACGAGACCTCGCTTTGCTGTCGCCTTTTCGATCCGGAGACCCGGCGTTGCACCAAGTATGAGCGCCGGACGGAGATCGTCCCTGAATGCGTAACCCTGACCCCCCGCAATGTCAGTGATCTCAGCTTTATGCCCGAGACCTGTGCCTATCGCTTGCTAAGCGATGACAAGCCATTGGCCTCCTGGCATCCATTGATCAGTGGTGACCCGAGCTCAGTCGAGCGCGCTGGCATCGCTGTCCCGCGCGATCTCACCAATGAGACCCTGGTGCCGGAGAAGGATCTTTGGCGCTACGTCACGGGATCCCGGCCCCGGCGCTAAACGCCCAAAACTTATCCCCGCCTGCTGAGCGTGCCTTAGAAAGGACGCATGCAGCAGAGTCTTGCCGCTCAGGACAGTGATGAAGCCCTCAAAAGGGGCTTGCGCCTTCTTCTTTGTGAGCAGGGCGCGTTTCTCGCGACCCTTGATTGGTCGTGTCCTGAGGACATTGCCCTTGCTGAGAAACGAGGACGGATCATCCAGGTCCATCGCGGCAACATAGAAAAGACGCTTGGCATGGATAGTGACAGCAAACAGGACCAGCCCCATCAAACCGACCCTATCGGCGACGACATCGACGCCCTCCGCAAAGAGGTGGAACGCCGACTTCTTCGCCATGCGCATGCTCTCGGCAGGGAAGAACTCCTTAGAAGGCTTCGGCAGCGAGGCTTTACGCACGATGAACTCGAACTGGAGTTTCCTAGCGAGGCCCGACCAGAAAGCTCCGACCCATGAGGACTGGACCACATGGCTCGTCCTTGGCGGACGCGGTGCGGGCAAAACCAGGACGGGTGCAGAGTGGATCCATCAGCGCGTCGCCGCTGGTGCCGGCCGGATCGCGCTCATCGCCGAGACCTATGCTGATGGACGCGAAGTGATGGTGTCGGGGCCTTCAGGTCTGCTGGCGACAGGGTTTCCGGCTGCGCCGCCGCGCTATGAACCGTCGCGTAGGCGTGTGGTTTGGGAAAGCGGCGCGGTCGCGCATCTCTTTTCCGCGGAGGACCCTGAAGGCCTACGCGGTTATCAGTTCGACACGGCGTGGTCGGATGAGCTGGCGAAGTGGCCTTACCCTGATGCGACCTGGTCGAACCTGCAAATGGGTCTGCGCCTTGGTGATCAGCCGCGCCAGGTGGTCACCACCACCCCGCGCTCGGTCAAACTTTTGAAAGACCTGATGGCTCGATCGTCAACAGACGTCTCCCGTGCCTCAAGCTATGCCAACCGTCCGAACTTGGCAGAAAGTTTCTTTACAGAGATTGCCGCCATCTATGAGGGGACGGCGCTGGGTCGTCAGGAGCTCCTCGGTGAGCTGATCGAAGACCGCGACGGCGCTCTTTGGTCTTGGTCCATGATCGAAGCAGCGCGGGCGGAAAAGCCTGCACGCTTTGAGCGGATCGTGATCGCGGTCGATCCTCCCGTGACCGCGACGTCAAAGAGCGATGCCTGCGGGATCGTTGTTGTTGGTCATTGTGCCGACGGTTACGGCTATGTCTTGGCCGACGCCACGGTCAGTGGCCTCAGTCCAGCAGCCTGGGCGGCGCGCGTCTGCCGCCTGTTCCATGCG
>CAWUIJ010000196.1:0-4449 GCA_963922235.1 uncultured Parvularcula sp.
GCGCAGCATGGTTTGGCGCTTGCGGCATGCTTGTTGTTGCGGCGCGGCGCAAATCGCCGAAACAGCCGTTCAACAATGCCGATGTGGCTCGGGCCGAAACTTCGCTTTCGCCGCAGCCAGATCAGACCTTCGGGTGGCGACAAACCGTAACAATGCGGCCACGTTACGGTCGGTCGTCCAGATCATTGTTAGCTCTTCGGCTCATAGCAGTACTGCAGCTCGATTATCCCGGAAGAGGCCTTCTTTGAGTGGGCTGAGCAGATCTAATGCTCAGACATTCCGGCCAATTTGCGACCTCAGAAAAGCGGCTGATGAGCAGAGGAACCAAGCTACCGTCGCCTAAAAGAAAAATCTAAATTACGGATGCGAACCTCTCATACGTATGAACGTCGGATACTGCACTACGAGTAATCCTGTGGTAACAATGGCCAATCCCACCCACTGCATAGTTGTTGGAGCCTCTTTGAGAATTAGAAGAGCAAACAGCGTCGCCAAAACTGGCATTGATGGGGTTAAGGCTGCGACATGTGTGCTGCCTATTTTGCCGACAGCGAAGGGCATCAGAAGAACTGCAATGATCCCGACGAACACACCCTGATAGACGGCTTGAATGGCTATTGCATCCAACGGAGCCTCAAAGAGCGATGCCCCTGCAACCAGAAAATACGGCGGTAGGAACAAGACCCCCGACGACACGCCCACAACGAATAAAGCGTCCATCGGTTGCACGTTCCATTGGCGCAGGAGGAAAGTGTAGCTGCCCCACATCAGGGCCGACAAAAGGAACAGGGCAATTCCAATCCAAACCCCTGCCGTCAATTCCACCAAGTTGCCCAAAATGATAAAACCGCAGCCGGTCAGGCAAACAATCAGACCGATCAGACGCGCCGTCCCAGGCCGTTCGCCCAGCAGGAAAAAGCTCCATCCCATGACAACAAACGGCTGTAGACCCGGCACAAGGGCCGCCCCGTACGCGACGGGTGCGAAGACGAGACCGGCCAGGAAGATGAAGCTGTATACCGCTCCCTGAAGAACGAGCAATGCAACGATGCGCCATGCCCCGAGGCGCTCAAGAATGCCCTTCGCGCGAGACAAAGCAAACGGGATCAAGACAACGAAAGAAACGACGAAGCGTAGGGCAGTTTGGTCAAAACCGTCCAGGTTGTTCGCACCCCCGTGACGCCCGACGGTGAACATCCCGGCATAGATGCATATCGCTGCCATGGCGGCGGCGACGCCCCAAATCTGGTCGGACTTTCCCACCGCTGTCGAAAGTACGCCTTAGTCGGCGTACATCTCCCAGTGGCGGACATGTGGCTCTTTTTCGATCAGGAAGTCATCGTCGAAGTCGAAGTAGTATGAAACGCGATAATCCTCGCCTGCGAACCGCTTGATGGCCTCATAGTCGTCCCAGAACGTCAGCATATCAAAATGTGCTACGTCGCCTTCGATGCGGTGCATCACCCAAGCGCCCTGATTGCCCTCGACGCCTCGGTAGCCTGGTAGAGCGACAGTCCGCATTTTTTCCAGGTAGGCATCGCTTTTTTCCACTGGCACTGCACCATGCCAAATTCGGGCAATCATCGACGTTCCTCCGCGTTTATCAATAGGACGCTGGTACAACTTGTGTAATGAGTCAAGCTATGTTTAATCATTACAATCCGCGGGGTTCCATATGGCCAAGGCACACAAGTTAGAGTTCGATGGGCTCCGCCTCGTTGCAGGGCACCCGGCTTTGGATTTCGTGAATTCCGTCAAATACCGAGGCGGCGCGGAGCCAGGCGATCGTGTCACAACCTATGCCGCCTTGGTGAATTGGGCGGAGTTTGCAGGCGTGATCGACACCTCCACAGCCTCCGAGTTCAGGCGACTGGCAAGTCTGAAACCTGGCGCAGCTTCAAGTGCTCAGACAGAGATCATTATCCTTAGGGAAGCCTTTCGGTCACTCCTCCCGCCCTTGGTCGAAGATGAGCATGCGATACAGGAGGCCGAAGCGATCCTCACAAGTGTCTTGCGTGAAGTGGCCAAGTACCGACAGATTGATCCAGCATCGTTGTCTTTGGTCGCGAAGCTCCCCGTTCAGCGGCCCAGCGACCTTCTGCTTTGGATCGGCCTTACCCTAGAAGACTTCATGCTGAGGGACCCAAAGCATGAGGTCGGCTGCTGCGATGGATGCGATTGCGACTGGGTGTTCTTGCGTGGGACCCGTGGCCCAGCCCGGCGATGGTGCGACAGTCGTACCTGCGGGAATGCCGAAAGAGTGCGTCAGTATCGCTTAAACCAACACTCTGGTTCCGCTAAGACATGACCGACGGGCAAAGCGATATCGCAGTAATCGGTGGGGGAATTATGGGCCTCTCCATCGCCTATGCCATGGCCCGGCAGGGCAAATCGGTTACTCTGTTTGAAGCAAAGACGCTGACCCATCCTCACGGCGGCTCCCACGGTAAGGCCCGGATCATCCGGCTGAGCTACGACGACCAATTCTATGTCGGTCTGGCCCGAAAGGCGTTTCAGGCGTGGGATTGGCTTGGCGCTGAGGTTGGGAAGGACTTGTACAAAGTCACAGGTAGCTTGGACATTGATCTCTCCGGCCACCACCAGTTTGACGGGCACCGCCACGCTTTGGCCGAACACGGGGCGTTTTCCCGATTGATGTCCGGGCGGGAAGTCAATGATGCCTACCGAGAGTTATACATGCCTGATGACGCCACAGCATTGTGGCAGGGTCAGTCTGCGGTTCTAAATGCGGATCTTTGTGCAGCGGCTCTGGCCGATGAGGCACGGAGGCTGGGCGCTGACATTCGAACCGGGTGCCCCGTGCACCAGGTCATCCCTGATGGTCCGGTTTGTCTCGAAACGGCCCAAGGCCCCCACTTTGCGGACACTGTGGTCGTCGCTGCGGGCGATCAGGTACCTAATTTTGCGTCGCGCCTTGGCACACGGTTACTGCTCACAAAGTCGATGGAGCAGGTTTCCTTCTATCAGCCTCTAGACCCCCAAACACATACCGCTGATCACATGCCGCTTCTGATCTTTCATCTTGGCGGTGGCGTTCTGAGTTCTGTGTTTCCCATTCACCGGGATTTGGGCGTGAAGGTAATGGTTGAAAACAACGGTCGAGATGCAAGCGCACCTACCACTCTTTCGGAACGTAAGGTGGCGGAGATCGCTGAAACCGTCTTGCCAAGCCTGCCTTGTCTTCCGAAGACGCCATTCGACACCGACTTTTGTCATTATATGCTTACGCCCACAGGGGATTTCATCCTCGACCGTTTGCCCGCTCACCCGCAGATAATCCTGTGTTCCGCCTGTTCGGGCCACGGGTTCAAGTTCGCACCTGTGTTGGGGGAAATGGTCGCAAGTATGGTGTCGTCCCACCATGACCCGCCCGCACAATTCAAAATCCCAAGTCACTGACCATCGCCGATCAGAACACTTAGCCGTGCGATGCGCTCTATGAGTTGGTCTTTCGATGTTGCCACATTTGCAATGCCTTGGCTCGTGGCCAGCAGAAGCTCGGCACATTCGAGGCTATCGTCACAAACAGGTGCCAGTCTGGTTCGCAACATCTCAAGGATTACCGCATCCGCATCGTCAAAGTGGTTTGCACTCAGGGCGTCTTTGGCTTGGAAGAGATCGCCAGAGAACTGCGACTGCCTTACTAGCCCATAAATATGGACGTGCTTGGCAGTCAGAGCGGCCATCACAGCGTCCTTGGGGTCCAGATCGGACTTTAACTCCGCCTCGACAATCCCCACCAAGTTATGTGCAACAGCTTCGGCCGCCGCATCAAATACAGCAGCCTTGTCTGAGAAGTAGCTGTAGAGCGTCGCCTTAGAAATAGACGCAGCTTCAGCAATGGCTTCCATCGTTACGCCACGAAAGCCGTGCGCCACGAACACACCGGTCGCGACCGATATTAGGCGGTCCCGTCGTTTTGTCCTAACGTCACTGTGGGCTGTCACGTTTCAAGTCTTCCTAAAAGTGAACGAAATGGTATAAATACGTATAGTTCGTCAGCTATCTGGGTCAATCATGCGCATCATCAAGTTTATGTCCTTCGCAGCCCTCGGGCTAGTCGGTGCTGCGTTGATTGCAGTCAAACTCATCTACGGTGGCGGGCAGCCCCACCCGGACGTTTCCACTGCGCCACTTCGGGATGATCTTGAGGTGGCAATCGAATTGCCATTCCCGCCCGGCATGGTCGCAGCCGGGCCAAACGGGGAAATCTTTTATACCTACCATCCGTTCCATGCCCCTCAGGACCATACTGATGCTTTGCTCTTTGGCTGGGAGGACGGGCGTTCAATCCCAATCGGAGAGGGCTTGGGCGAACGGCTCCATGGCGTCTTTGGTATCACGGTGGACACGCGTGGCTGGGTCTGGGCGGTCCGGCCCGGGGCCATGGAGGGCCGGCCAACCGAAGTCCTCGCCATCGATCAGACC
>CAWUIJ010000197.1:0-4429 GCA_963922235.1 uncultured Parvularcula sp.
TTGCGCGGCCCCGGCACGGGCCCGGCAACAGCGCCGTGGCGCCAAGCGGGCGGCAGCTTGGGCGATCCACGGCTCGATGCCCTGGCCTATGCGATCCTGGCACCCAATCCTCACAACAAGCAGCCCTGGCGGTTCACGCTGGAGGAGGATGACCAAGTGCTCGTTCATTGCGACCTTGACCGGCGCTTGCCTGCGACTGATCCCTTTGACCGGCAGATCACGATCGGCTTCGGCGCGATGATCGGCCTCTTCCGTATGGCCGCAGAGGCGCAAGGGTATCATACGCAAGTCGATCCGTTTCCAGATGGTTCCAATGGCGCCAGCCTCGATGATCGCCCGATTGCCCGGCTGACCCTTGACCAAGGTGATGGAGCGGCAGATCCCCTCTTCAAGAATGCCCTCACTCGGCACACGAACCGCGCTCCTTTTGAGGATCGCGCATTGGATGCCCAGGACGTGGCCGCCATCGTCGAGGCGGGGCGTCTTTCGGCGGAGGCAGCATCTCAGCCTGCTTCTCATCTCGATAAAGACGATGTGGCCGCCATCATATCCCTCGCTGATCGCGGATGGCGGATCGAACATGCAACGCCCGCGACGCTCAAAGAATCCGCGGACGTCACCAGGATAGGCAATCGCGCGGTGACCAAGAACCCTGACGGTATCGCTCTGCAAGGAGCCTTTTTTGAATTGCTCGGCCGCGTGGGGCTTTTGACCCAAGAAGCGATGGTCACGGAAGGATCCATGGCCTGGAACACCGCGAGAGACGGCTATCTTCAATCGGTCAACACCGCGCGCGGATTCCTCACCCTTTCTGCCGCGGAGAACACACGGCTGGGCCAGCTGATCACCGGCGAGCAATGGCTACGTATGCATCTGAAAGCGAGCGAGCTCGGCATCGCATTCCATCCGCTCAGCCAAGTCTTGCAAGAGTTCGAAGAGATGGCTGAACCCTACGGCGCCATTCATGACCGCTTGAGACCTGGCGGAGTGGTGCATATGCTCGTTCGCATTGGCTATGCCCCGCCTGCCAGTCCGGCACCTCGATGGCCGCTCACAGCCAAGCTTGAAGGAGCCTGATGGCAGAGGATGATCTCAGCGACTATGAAGTTGTGCGAACAGCGCTGACGGAGATTGGGATCATCCATCAATTGGTGGAGACTGAGCTTCGTTTAGCGCTTGCCCCGCACCTTTCTGTATCGGAATTCGGCGTACTGACGCATTTTGTCCGTAGGGGACAAAAAGAAGAGCCGGCGCAACTGGCTCGCGCTTTTCAACAGGCCAAATCCTCCATGAGCGCGACCCTGGGCAAGCTTGAGCGGAAGGGCCTGATCACCATCACGCCCTCGCCCGAAGACGGACGCAAGAAACTGGTGATGATCACGGAAGCTGGCCGAAAGGCATGGGGCGAAGGCATCGCTGCCACCCTACCCCTGGGCAATCCGTTGATTGAAGAGTTTGGTACGGAGCGCCTGCGCGAGGCGCTCCCGATCCTTCAGGCGCTGCGCATGTTCCTCGACGAAGCGAGGAACGAGCGCGACGGCTTTTAGCCTGCGAGCAGCTCCGGCTCGAGAGGAGCAACTGAGCCCGCTCCAACGCGAACGGCCGGCGCAAAACCAGCAGCGCGCGGCAGAAGATTGTCCGCATAGAAGCACGCGATGTGGATCTTGCTATCCAAGAATTCCGTATGCGCGCCTTCTTCTCCTTTAAGTTTGAGGGCCGAGAGGGCACCGCGCAGAAGGTAGTGACCGCCTGTCACATAACCGAACTGCTCGAGATAAGGCGTGCCGCCGGCAAGACCGTCTTCTGGGTTCGACTGCATCGCCGACACCATCCACTCGGTGTTGTCGCGAAGGCGCGCCGCTTCTTCCTTGAGGCTTTCGCCAGCGTTCACGAGACCTTCGTGGCCTGTCGCGATGGCTGCTTCTGCGTTCTCCACCACCTCATCAAGGAAGTCATAGGCGAGTTTACCGCTGCCCATGCCGAGCTTCCGGCCAATGAGGTCGATGCCTTGGATCCCGTTGGTGCCTTCATAGATCGCGCAGATCCGCGCATCACGGAAGAACTGTGTGGCGCCTGTCTCTTCGACAAAGCCCATGCCGCCGTGAATTTGCACACCGATATTGGTGATCTCCATCGAGCGCTCAGAAGCAAAGGCCTTCGAGATCGGTGTCAGGAGCTCTTCACGCTCTTTGGCCTTGGCCTTGACCTCAGGATCCGTCGCCTTTTTCGCAAGATCATAGGACACCATGTTCGCGTAGCAAATCGCGCGGCCTGCATCGGTGAGCGCTTTCATCGTATAGAGATTGCGGCGAACGTCTGCATGCTGCCAAATCGGAATGGCTGGGCCAGACTTAACACCGAACGCACGGCCCTGCTCACGGTCTTGGGCGTAAGCGAGCGCTTTTTGGAAAGCGGCTTCCGATGCCGAGACAGCTTGCATACCGACGTCGATCCGGGCCGCGTTCATCATCACGAACATGTTCTTGAGGCCCTCATTGGCGCCGCCGATCAGCGTACCGATGCACTCATCATTGTCGCCATAGGAAAGGACGCAAGTTGGCGAGCCGTGTTGGCCGAGCTTTTCCTCGATACCCACACATTTGATGTCGTTGGCCTGACCGACAGAACCATCGGTGTTGATGCGGAATTTCGGCACCAAGAACATTGAGATACCGCGTGTGCCCTCTGGCGCATCAGGCAAGCGCGCAAGAACGAGATGGCAGATGTTTTCTGTCAGATCATGCTCACCATAAGAGATCCAGATCTTGGTCCCTTTGATCTTATAGGTGCCATCGCCGAGCGGCTCAGCTTTGGTTTTGATGTTGGCGAGGTCCGAACCGGCTTGCGGCTCTGACAGGTTCATGGTGCCAGCCCATTCGCCGGAGATCAGCTTTGGCAGGATAACGTCTTTTTGGTGATCGTCGCCATAAGCCAGCAGCGCTTTCACCGCGCCAGTCGTCAGGCTCGTGCCCATGCTGAAGGAGAGACACGCACCGCAGAGCGCATCGAAGACAACGAGCGCGAGGGTCGCAGGCAGATTTTGTCCGCCAAACTCCTCCGGGAACGCCACGGAGTTCCAACCCGCTTCGACATACTGGCTGTAGGCTTCTTTGAATCCAGGGCTCGTAAAGACCTTGCCGTTTTCAAGGCGTGCGCCTTGCTGGTCGGACGTCCAGTTCAGAGGTGCGATCACCTCATCAGCGAATTTTGCGGCCTCGCCGAGGATAGCTTCAAGAAAATCATCCGAAAGATCGTCAAAGGCGCCAGTGTCACGCAGGGCTTCAAAGCCAGCGGCATGATTGAGGACGAATTGCATATCGCGGATCGGGCTGTGATAGGTCACGTGAGGGTCTCCCGGTTGAAATCAGTGTTATCGGGCCCTCTTTGGCCTGCGTGGGAGACGAAAGCAAAGTGACGAACCGCAGCAGACAGCCATCAATTGCAGAAGCCGCTGAGATCTTGCTCTCTGGAGTGCTTTGCGCGGTGCCGACCGAGACGGTCTACGGCCTCGCGGCGCTTGCCTGGAACGGTGAAGCGGTCGCCAAAATCTATGAAACCAAGGGGCGACCAAGCTTTAACCCGCTGATTGTGCATTGCCTTTCGGTGGAGGACGCCGAAAAGGTCATCAAGCTCGATCACTGCGCCTATGGGCTCGCCGCTTCCTTCTGGCCTGGCGCTCTGACCGTGGTCCTCGACAAACAAGATGACGCACCCGTGTCTGAACTCGCAAGCGCTGGCCTGCCGACCCTCGCTGTTCGGGTTCCTGCGCACCCCGTCATGCGCGAATTGCTCGAGGCGGTTGGTGCGCCTTTGGTCGCTCCATCAGCCAATCGGTCAGGGAAACTGAGCCCCACGCGGGTCGAGCACGTGATCGCGGAGTTCGGAGACGAGGTTCCTGTTCTCGATGGCGGCCCTTGCGAAGCAGGCATTGAGAGCACGATCATCAGCCTAACGAAAAGCAAGCCCACCCTCCTCCGCCCAGGCGCTATTCCTGCGCGCGAGATCGAAGCGAGGCTCGGCCATCCCTTGGCGGCCGCAGGCGGCGGTATCGAAGCGCCGGGTATGATGAGCAGCCACTATGCGCCAAATGCGAATATCCGTTTGAATGCGGAGGAATTGGCAGCGGACGAGGTCTTGCTCGGCTTTGGAGGGACAGACGGCGCAACGCTTGATCTGTCTCCGTCGGGTGACTTGCGGGAAGCCGCGTCCAATCTCTTCGGATTTCTTCGGGAACTCGATGGACGCAGCCAGCCTATCGCGGTGGCGCCGATCCCGGAGACCGGCCTCGGCCAAGCCATCAATGACAGACTGCGCAGAGCTGCCGCGCCGCGCGATCAGTAAGGGCACAGACGATGATCACTTGCTATATCCGATACGAAATCGACCCGGGCAAGCTCAACGAATTTGAGCATTACGCGAAGCTTTGGCT
>CAWUIJ010000198.1:0-4425 GCA_963922235.1 uncultured Parvularcula sp.
TCGACGGTGGGCTCAAAAGGAGGCGTGGTCCACGACGCCTCATCGCCTGGCGGGACAACATCGGTATGCCCGGCAAAACAAAGCCGCGGCCCACCTTCTCCCCGGACCGCGTAGAGATTGGGCACCTCGCCAAACGTCTCGCGATAGACCTCAAACCCAAGAGACGAGAGCCATTCCTGCAGGAGATCCTGCGCCCCAGCGTCGATGGGTGTGACCGAAGGCCTGGCAATCAATGCGCGGGTGAGAGCAAGCGGATCTTGAAGTGATGTTGTGTTCATTGGGTCCAAGATGGGCGATGCTTCTTCAGGCTGCAACGCTCAATGCGCCGCGGGGAGGCCATAAGCCTCACCCATTTGGCGTATACGGTTAATTTTTTCGTCAAGCTTGTGCCAGCGGTTATGCGGCTCAATCTCATCCCAGAGCGCTTCGACTTCCTTATAAAGAAGCGTCTCGGGCTCGTCTTTGAAACAAGGATGCTCGAGACGCTGAGACTCGACAGGCTCCAAGGCATCAAGCGCTGCGATCACGTCTTCGCCCTTATAACGCTCCGCATGCGGTGAACGCTCGCGCTTATCCCGGCCAGCCGAACCTCCGAAGAGATCAAAGAAAGCCCGTTCGAAGGGCAGCTGGCTATCATGGAGAAACGTGAAAAACGCCTGTGCGAATTCCTGGTCTTTCTTCCCGCCCTGCCCCGCGACGCCTAGGCGCCGGTGGATCGCGTCAGCAAAGGCATCTGCATAATAATCAGGGAACCGATCAAGTTCAGACTGCAAAGCCTTAGGATCACCCACTGGCCTAAGGGCATCAGCCAGTGCGCAGAGGTTCCAGTAGATGGCCTCAGGCTGCCGCCCGAAAGCATAGAGCCCGCTATGGTCAAAATAGGCGGCAATCGCGCCGGGTTTCAGCGTCGGCAAGAACCGCCAGGGACCGTAGTCAAAATTCTCGCCATTGATATTCATATTATCCGTGTTCAGAACACCATGGACAAAACCAGCAGCCATGATCCGCGCAGTCATGACAGCCATACGCTGTGCAACCGCCCCCAGAAGACCAGGGGCATCACCGGCCTCCACATCTGGATAGAATTGCGTGATCACGTAATCGAGCAACCGTTCAGAGGCGACCCGCTCGCCCATAAACTCAAGGCGCTGGAAACTTCCAAAGCGCACATGGCTATGGGACAAACGCACCAAGACCGCCGAGCGAGTCGGTGACGGCTCATCATGCCGCTCAAGGTCTTCGCCAGTCTCGATAATGCTCAGGGTCCGTGATGTCGGCACACCGAGCGCTTCGAGCATCTCCGTCGCCAGCACTTCGCGGACCGCGCCTTTTAGTGTCAGCCGTCCGTCTGCAGTTCGAGAGTAAGGCGTGCGCCCCGAACCCTTGGTACCAAGATCCATCAGGCGGCCGCGATCATCGCGGAGCTGCGCAAAGGTGAACCCGCGTCCGTCGCCAATGTCTGGATTGTAGTTCCTAAACTGATGACCGTGGTAAGCAAGCGCCAAGGGCTCCGGCAGATTATCTGGCAACGGCTCAAAGCGCGCAAAATGCCGGATCCACTGATCATCCGAAAGACCACCCAGACCCACCTCGCGCGCCGCCGCGTCATTGCGGAAGCGTAGATGAGTCTCAGGAAAGTCGGCCGCTTCGACCGGCGTATAAAACCGCGACCCTAACGAAAGGATCGGCGGTTCGGTCGGGACCTCTTCAGTCAAGCGTTAGTAGCCGTAGCGCTGCTGCTGGAATGTGAGCGGCGCAGGGTCGATCACGCGGATACCGCTGCGACTGATCTCGAGGATGGCAAGACCACGCTCCACAAGGCCCTCTTCATTCAGGCGGAACAATCCGTCAGCACCCAGAAAGCCATTGGGGTTCGTAAGCATCGCTGGTGAGAATTTGTCATCCGACTCCATCTCCGCAAGACGCGCTGTGATCAGCGTGGCGTCATAGGCGAGCGACGCAAGGCGCGCTGGGGCCTCGCCATAAGCAGCCTCATAGCGACGGGTGAACCCGCGCGAGAGCTCTGGATCAGGCGCAGCAAACCAACCGCCCTGCAGCGCTGGCTCACCGGTCAGAAGCGGGTTGTTCCAGGCCGACACGCCGAGAAGCTTGATCTCGCGAACGTCCACATCGTTATACGGAAGAAGCGGCGCGAGAGCACGAAGAAGACGGCCCGATTCAGGCAGCAGAACCGCCTGGAAGCCATCATAAGCAGGGTCATAGACCTCAAGCGGAACATCTGAGCCGCCGCCATAGCCGCCCGCTCCATAACCGCCGCTGGAAAGCCCGCCCTGGCCGTTCGTTGGCACACCGCGGAATGCTTCTTCAACAATTGGCTGGCTCACAGCGCTGTTGGGACCAGGTTGGGTTTGCCCAAAGCGCGGGGTCACATATTGCGGGACGAAACCGGGGGCCGCGTACTGTGCGAGGCGCTTAGCAGGTTGGCGCATATCATCCGCATTACGAATGTAGCGCTCTGAATGAACAAGCTCGCCGCCGCCTTGGAAGACGTTCTCATTAAAGGCGCTGCTCACGCGATCACCATAGTTCGTGATCGGAGCGAGAAGACCAAAGCGAGCATAACCTTGCGCAAGCGCATAGGACGTCACGCGCTCGATCTCTGGCTCAGGAGGGAAGCTGAGGAGATAAACACCGTCGCCTGCAACCAAACGGTCCGTGGAGAAAGCAATCACCGGAATGCCTTCCGCCTTAGCGACATTACCCACAGCTGCGACGCTATCAGAGAGAAGCGGCCCGAGGATGATATCAGCACCATCAGCAATCGCCTCTCGCGCCGCTGATTGTGCGCCGACAGGTGTGCCGAGCGTATCGCCGGGGATCAGGAGAAAGCTTTCATTGCCGCTCTCGAACGCCACCATCTGGGCGGCTTTGAGCATGCTGTCGGCAAGGTTTTGGATGTTTTCCGATGTGGAGCTGAAGGGCAGCAAAAGTGCGACGCGCACAACTTCATCTTCCACGAGATCCGGGAGCGTGACAGGCGCCTCAAGGCCCAGCGGATCGTCCGTGGCAACCTGCGGTCCACCACCGGTCGTCGATGTGGTCTCACAAGCCACAAGCAGCAGGGCCAACAAAACGGCGCCCAGGCGCGGTAGCAAGTTCGTCATCGGCGATTTGATCATGGTAAAGGCTCCCTGACTAAGGCCATACCCAGGCTTTGCGACGGTCTCAACACACTTCGCGTGCGACGCCGCATGACTGTTCGTTGACCCTTAACTCCGAAGCGCAGAAGCACCTGATCATGCAAGGCAAACTTTCTCCAGGTCTGCACGTGGCCGCGACGCCGATCGGACATCTCGGCGATGTCTCGGCGCGCCTGCGCGAAGCGCTGGAAACCGCTGATCGCATTGTCTGCGAAGACACCCGCGTAACCGGTAAGCTCTTGTCCGCGCTTGGTCTTTCTGGGCGACCCCTGGCCCCGTATCATGAGCATAATGCCGAAGGCGTGCGCCCGAAGATCTTGAGTGAACTCGAATCGGGAGCTGCGATCGTCTTGGTTTCAGATGCTGGGACACCGCTGATTTCAGATCCGGGCTTCAAATTGGTGCGAGAGGCGAGAGACCTGGGCATCAACGTTGCGGCAATCCCAGGGCCTTCGGCGCTGATCGCTGCCCTGTCGATCGCAGGCGCGCCGACCGACGCCTTCAGTTTTTTGGGCTTTCTTCCCAAAGGAAGCGGCCAGCGGGCGAGCCTGCTCACTTCGCTCAAAGATCGCCCCGAAACGCTGGTCTTCTACGAGACCGGGCCACGCATCGCGGCATCGCTCCAGTCCATCACTGAGACCCTCGGACCCCGCCAGGTGGCCATCGCCCGAGAACTCACCAAGGTCCATGAAGAGGTGGTGGAAGGCACCGCCGAAGCGCTGGCCGAGCGGTATCGCGATGCATCGCCTAAGGGCGAAATCGTTCTGATCATCCATCCTGGAGAGGCGAGCGACGAGGTGGATCTCGACGCCCTTCTGAACGATCTCTTGAGCCGCGAAAGCTTGAGAGAGAGCGCCCGCATTGCGGCAGAGATGACAGGTCGCCCACGAAAAGAATGCTATGCCCGCGCCCTCGAGCTCCAAAAGACGTCAGGCTGAACGCCGAGGCCGATGGGCCGAAACCGCGGCGGCTCTCCTCTTGGTGGCCAAGGGCTACCGTCTTTTGAACATGCGTTTTCAGGCGTCTGGGGGAGAGATCGATATCGTAGCCCAGCGCGGCCAGTCACTTGTCTTTGTGGAAGTGAAACTGCGCAAAACCACAGAAGACGCGCGGCTCGCAGTCACAGAAAAGAACCAGCGAAGGATCAAAGCGGCGGCCGATGCCTATCTCGCACGAAAAGCGCGAAGGCTCGATCAGCCCCTCCGGTATGACATTATCGCGATGTCACCTTATTCTGTTAACCATATACGTGACGCGTTCCGAT
>CAWUIJ010000199.1:0-4391 GCA_963922235.1 uncultured Parvularcula sp.
CGAGACCTCCCAAAGCTCTTCGATGCCCGCGGCGATGTCATGGATCGCTGGGGGTGTGAGAACCGAGATATGGTCGTCGTCAGGAAACTTCAGGCGTTCGGCCCAAGTGCCTTGATCGGCATAACGTTCGAGCAGAGCTGTCGTTCCCTTGCTCACGGGTGATACCGTGGCGAAAAGCGCCGGAACATGAAGGGCCTCTTCCACTTCGACCGTGCGTGACTGGCGATCCATGGCACGGAGCTCGTCTGCGGCGGTCGCGAGATGCTGGGGCGAGCTGATGGATTTGACCTTGGCGAGCCTCTCATCGCCATCAAGCTCGAGCGTGTTGGGGTGAAAGTTCTCAAGGATCGGCCCCATGGCGCTTCCCATCACCTGGACACCTGTTTCCGCCAGCGTCTTTCCAAAGACGGTCCACCCCGCCCACAAGCTGTCTTTCGTCAGTGTGGGGCAGACAGCATCGATCAAGGCAAAGCCTCGAAACCTGTCCGGAGCGACATGACCAGCATGATGCAGCCTCAAGCCTGCCATTGAATGACCAGCCAGTATAATCGGCACACGGATTTCAAGAAAATCCAGCAGGCGGAGCATATCAGCCACGTGAAACTGCGGATCAAGGATCGTGCCTTGAGGCGCAGGAGGGCTCGGATACATGCCCGCTCGTGAATAGGTGATGGCCAGCCAACCTCGCGCGGCCAAGGCACGGCAGAGATGCGCGCCATCGACCCATGATCCGAACGCGCCAGGATCAAAAAGAAGCACGCGCTCCGCCTCGTGATCACCGAACACACAGGTCGTGATCGAGCGGTCACCGTCAATCAAGCAATGCTCAAGTCGCCCACTGGCTTGGGTCAAAACGCACTCCGTCTCACAGCTCTGAACCTACAGAGGGAGCGCAGCTGTTAGAGACAAGATCAGTAAGCGCAAACCGAAAAGTCGGTGCCGATCCAGCAAGCGGGATAGCTTTCCGAGCGCATCGCATCGCCCCAGTCGGCGAAGGTGTCGCCCTCAAGGCGGCTACGGACATTCGCAGAGCCTTTCGCGTAGACCATCACAACCACTTCCATGACGTCGTCGTAGAAGGGCTTACCGTCCTCCCGAGTGACCGAGAACGAGCCCTTACCCCGCGGCTCAAAGACACAGTCACCGCGATACTCGCCAGGCCAAAGCACGCATTGCGCAGTTTTCAGCTCTTCAGGTGCCGCTGTTCCAAGAGCATCGTCGGGTAAAGCTGTGGCCGGAGGCGCGCTGGCATCCTCTTCGGAAACACTTTCACCGCAAGCGGACAGTATGAACGACGCGACCAGCCCGATCACGGCCTGATGCGCCCAATGGCTCATCCGAATGGTCATCTTGCACTCCCCGGGGATCCGCTCGCCCTCTTCTCTTGCCCTCTACGCGTGATATTAGCGCGGCTTTGACCAAGGCGCAAAACCCTGCTCAACCGAGGGTATCATGTCCTCCCTACCCCGCATGCCTGCGGGCCTCGGCCCCAGCGGAATCACGGCTGTTCTGGGCCCCACCAACACCGGCAAGACCCATTACGCTCTTGAGCGGATGGCGGCCCATGCCACAGGCATGATTGGCCTGCCGCTTCGGCTCCTCGCCCGCGAGGTCTATCAAAAGATGGTCGCCAAACGCGGTGAGCGCGCGGTGGCCATGGTCACGGGCGAGGAAAAGATCATCCCGCCGAAGCCCTCTTATTGGGTTTGCACCGTCGAGGCGATGCCGCTGGAGCGCGAGGTCAGTTTCCTCGCCATCGACGAGGTCCAGCTGGCCGGAGACCCTGAGCGGGGCCGCATTTTCACCGATCGTCTGCTCCATGCCCGGGGCCGGAATGAAACGCTGCTCCTTGGCTCCGACACCATGGCGCCAATCCTCAAGCGCCTAATTCCCGACATCACCTTCATGGCGCGCGAGCGTTTTTCGAACCTCTCCTATCTTGGCCATAAGAAGGTCACCCGCCTACCTCGGCGTTCCGCGATCGTTGCCTTCAGTGCAGAGAATGTTTACTCGATCGCTGAACTCATTCGCAGGCAGAGGGGCGGGGCGGCCGTTGTCATGGGCGCCCTCAGCCCACGGACGAGGAACGCGCAGGCTGCCCTCTATAATGAAGGCGAAGTCGATTATCTTGTGGCCACGGACGCGATCGGCATGGGCCTCAACATGGATATCGACCATGTCGCCTTCGCCCAAGGCCGCAAATTCGACGGCAAGAACGCTCGCTATCTCTACCCGGCGGAAGTCGCGCAAATCGCCGGGCGCGCCGGGCGGCACATCAAGGACGGCACCTGGGGCTCCACGGCTGAATGCCCGCTTTTTGATGATGAGTTGGTCGAGCAAGTGGAAGGGCATCAGTTCGAGCCGGTGACAGCGCTGCAATGGCGCAATCCGCGCTTGCGTTTCGATAGCTTGCCCGCGCTTCTTCACACGCTTGAGACCTCTCCGTCCGATCAAGACCTAGTCCGGGCCCGAATGGATGATGACGAGGAAGCGCTCCGCCGCTTATCCCGGCGCCATGACATCAGAGACATGGCCAAAGGTGGAGCCGCGCTCAAACTCCTTTGGGAGGTCTGTCAGGTGCCTGACTTCCGCAAAGTGACCCCGGACGAGCATGCGATCATGCTGGGGGAGCTCTATCACCAGCTGATCGACCGAGGGCGGATCGGACGCGAATGGGGCGAAGTCCAGCTCTCACGCCTCGATAATATCAAGGGCGATGTCGATACGATCTCGAATCGCATTGCCCATGTGCGCACTTGGACGTATCTGAGCCATCGCGCCGGTTGGCTGGACGACGCCCTCTTCTTTCAGAACGAGGCGCGCCGGATCGAAGACCGGCTATCTGACGTGCTGCACGAGCGGCTGACGCAACGCTTCGTTGACCGAAGGACGTCAGTGCTTTTGAAGCGACTCAAAGACGATGCACCTCTCCTCGGAGGCGTGCGCAACAATGGAGAGGTCGTCGTGGAAGGCGAATTCGTCGGACGGCTCTTGGGCTTCCAATTCATTCTCGACCCCAAAGCAAAGGGTCCACACGAAAAGGCTGTCCGCTTTGCGGCACTGAAGGCGCTCCAGCCTGAGCTGATGGCCCGCGCAGCAGCGCTCGCCTCGGCCAAGCCCGAAGAGTTCTCGCTGCAGGACGACGGCAGCATCTGGTGGCGCCAGGGGGCGGTGGCGCAGCTGACCAAGGGCCCCCAGCCTCTTCGTCCTGACTTCCGCTTTGTCGCGATGGAGCACATGCCGGCCTCTGCGGTCGCGGCGATTGAAGAACGACTTCGAGCATTCATCGCCGATCGGGTGGAAGGCCTCGCTGGCCCGCTGGTGACCCTCCAGGCATCGCTCAATCGCCCTTCCGATGATCCCGAAGCGCTTTCCGCCAACGCACGCGGGTTGGCATTCCGTCTCGTCGAGAATTTTGGGGCCGTGTCCCGGCGCCCGATTGCCGATGAGATCAAGGCCCTGACCCAAGATGAGCGCGCTGGTATGCGCAAACTGGGTGTCCGGTTTGGTGAGTACACGCTGCATATGCCAGCGCTCCTCAAGCCTGCACCCGCGCAGTTCCTTGGCCTTCTTTGGTCGCTCTGGACGGAAACTGATCCGAGCACCCACGAATTTCCCCCTGCTGGCGCCACATCAGTTCCGAACGACGAGAAAGTCCCGCATGCCTTTTGGTATGCTGTCGGTTACCGGCCGACCGGTTCACGCGCTGTACGGATCGATATGCTCGAGCGCCTCGCCCAGGAAATCCGCAAAGCGCGGGACGAAGGCGGCAAGCAAGGCTTTGAGGTCAATCAGCGGATGATGTCGCTTGTCGGCGTCTCTGGCGAAGTCTTCGAAGAGATCCTTGGCAGTCTTGGCTACAAAAAGCAGACGATCGAACGGGCGGTGAAGCCGAAGGTCGAAGACCAGCCTGCAGCCCCTGTCGAAGCCGAGGCGGCGCCTTCGGACGAGAGTACAGAAGCCTCTGCCAGCTCTGACGAAGCAACAGCAGAGATTCCGCAAGATGCAGCAGCGACCGCGGACGCACCCGTTGAAGCCGCACCAACCGAAGACACTGCCGACGTTCCGGATACTCCTGAATCTGAACCAGCAATGGCGGTAACAGACGAAGCTCAAGCATTGCCAGCTGCAGAGCAAGAGAGCGCGGACGAAGCTGTGACCGGTGAACCTGAAATGGAAACGGTCACGCTGTGGCGGTACCAGCCCCCGCGCCAACCACGCCGGGATGGCAACCGCGACGGCCAACGACGCGGCAAACCTCAAGCCAAAAACGCATCAGGCGAAAAGCGCGGAGGCCCACCCAAGGGCAAAGGCGGCAAACGTCCTCCCAAGGACAAAGGTCCACGAACCTTCAGCTCCGGACCGAACCGCAAACCCAAAGAGGCTGATCC
>CAWUIJ010000200.1:0-4363 GCA_963922235.1 uncultured Parvularcula sp.
CTTCAGCCCAGAGCCTTTTAAGCTCCTCGACACGATCTTCCGTCCACGCCATTAGACAGCCTCTCTACCAATAAAACGGGGATATCGCGATGCACGGCCCGGATGCTCAAACAAGTACCAAGCGCAATTATCCTTGCCGCTCGTGCCGTTTTGCATCCAAGAAACGCGACCGACACTGACGATCTGCTCGCACATCTTTAACCAAGGCGCTGCTTGCTTCGTGTGCATCCAATCGGCATCAAAGAGTAGCCAGGTCGGGTGTTGTCGCGCCAGAAACTCAATCAACGGGTGGAGGATTTCGCGGGTCCACGGAGGATTCGTGATGAAACAATCAATGTTGCCTGTGATCGTGGTGAGCGCGTCTTTCTGTTCTATATCCTCGCGGCGCGGCTCAATATCTCGCGCCCTGGCGCAAACATGACCATGCCGGACAAGCTCATCTAGGAGATCGCCCTTGCCTGCACATGGCTCGCAAAACCGAGTTTGCGGCTTCAGCCAAGGCAAGAGCGGCAACACCGCTTCCGGCGGTGTGTCGTAAGCATCTTGCTTGCGGCGCGGAAAGTTTGAGCGCTTACCCATCACCAACCCCTCGCCTCTCGCACCATGCGGTGCGCTTGGTGCTCCGATATGTGGAAGAACTGACCAATCTCGTCCGTGTTCATTCCTGTTCGGAACTTGGCAAAGCACCGGCTTGCAAGACGCGCCTGCTGTTCCTGGCCACCACCTTGTTGAGCAGGTATAGAGCCCAGCATGATAGATGCGCGCCGCTTGCTGCCATCCACGAGCGTCTGACGATCTTCCGTGCGCGCGCTTTTCAAAAACGTTGTGTGATCCCGCCCAAGGCGTTCAGCAAGCCACGTCATGGGGAACAGAGAGCGAGACGAGCCGCAGCCCGGCCGAGCAGGCACTTTGCGCAAACGAACAAAGATCCGCAGCCGAATGGAAGGAAGAGGCTCGCGCTGACTGTCCGATAAAACCTCACGCGCCGTGACGCCATTCAACCGACACTCATACTGCAGGCAGGCCTTGAACCGCAGCTCACGGGCGCGTTCGAGGGAGAGACTCATGCTGCCTCCCCGTTTTCGCCATTGCCGTCAGTGGGTTGGGAAGTTTCCCCCAACGGTTGTTTTTGGGTTGACGCGGCAGACAAATCAGTTTGCTGGGGTTGATTTCTGTCCCGCACTAAGATACACGATGGATCGTGGGGCCAGTCCATCAGGCTGACCGAGCCATTGGTAACTATATGAATTGTTTGGGCAAGAGTGAGAGAAGGCCGATCGCCCTTGCAAAGGGCGCTTACACGCTGCCGCGATTTGGAGATGGTTCGGCCGAATGCAGCCGCAGAGATCCCGCTCTGTGCTAAGTAGTCTTGAAGATCCATACCCGGACTGTATCTCACGACGATACATTCCGCAATTCAAAAATGTCCCCTCTGGCGGTGCACAGGCCTCGAAACCGCCGTGCTATCAGGACGCAGTGGATTATGAACCGATACAGAACCGGGTCAAAGAGGTTCGGAAGAGCCTTGGCTTAAGCCTCCGAGGGCTTGAGAGCTTAATGGTGGACGAGCACGGCGAGACTACAATGTCTCACTCGACGATCGATCGTATTGAAAAAGGCGCTCAACCAGTTACGCTGGATCAACTTAACGCGCTGGCTAAAGCCATGAAATGTGATCCCGCAGATCTGGTTACACGCGGACACACATCACTAGCGCCACAGATAGAGCTGCCAGACCCAGAGCTAGAGGGCGCCCTGCTTTGGTTTATCGCTCGGTTTGGATACCAAGAACACGCAAGTATTCCTGAATACCCAGACTTTGACTCATGGCGAGAAAAAGATGTTCCTGATGTGTGGACATTTTTGGGCAACATGAAAAACACAACGACACAGATGAGGGCGGAAGGCGCTAGTAGTGCCGAGGTTTTTGTTTGTCTTCTCGGCGCTTTCCAGGACTGGAAAGAGCGAAGGTCATCAAAAGCTCCAGCAAGCCGATCTCGGGATCATCTTTAAATCTATCAAAGAAGCTTGATCTCGCCTCTGGCACGGTTCTTGCCTTTACATTGTCGTTCGACGGTTTTTTGTCTGTAAACACTATCCACACGCCCAATTTGTAGACCATTAACAGTTACACACAGCTGTTGCGTGTTAGTCAATGGTAACGCGTCATGAAACGCGTGCATTGAAATCAAACACTTGAGAGCTGATACGCCACAAGTGATTGAAATGTCTCATTGTGAGACACGTTTCCCATAAACGAACACCTCTAGGGACCTTCTGTGCAACCACAGGAGGTTTAGATGCACGAGAATCAAGATGTAGATGGGTACAAGGCGAGTGAATTAAGTAAGTCAAATGACCAACTTCACGCCTGGGAATGGCAAGCTCGGCGCTCAGCAGGTTTCTTTGCGTCTCGACTCAGGCGCGCACGAAATGGTTCTGCTTTAGCGATTGTTGCTGGCATTGCTGCAGGTGCGGCAGCCCTTCGGGCACTTCCGGTATCAGAGTCGGAAGAGATGCAGGCGCTTTTTGATAAAACTGATAGCATGCTCGCAGAAATTAAGACTGCAGCGGAAGCCGGTAACGTTGAGGCAGCTCTCTCTGGATACGATCAACTCATCATGTGGGTCGCAGAGAAGCACACGCACATCGCTGAGCAATTCCCAGAATTTGTTGATGCTGGCGGCGAAACACTTAGTTCTGGCCAGGTAACAACGTGGGCTCGTGGCCTTCTAGGCCTCTAGCTGTCATGTACGGTTGAAAGAACAACCCTATTCACTGTCGTCCCCATTCCGGTTAAGGTTCTGGAATGGGGAAAAAGCAATGAGCATACTCTCGTACATCAATCCGCACGTTCCAAAGTTGTTTTTGATTGCGGTCGTATTTGCTTTCGTTCTGTCAATCGTCAGCAAAGACTATCGATTGATCATTATTGCAGCGCTGATCGTAAGCCGCTGGCTTCTGACGCAAATCGTACCGAAGGGTACAATGTGGGACGACGTAGCTGCAGGGATCGTTGTGGTGCTCGTATCAAGGTTTCTCTTGTACCGAACTCCGGAAGAGAAAACCCAAGGGATGAAAACACCGGTTTGGCTTTACATTCCTTTCCTCGGCCACCTGTGGCTCGGACTGTATGTCTACAATTTCGTTGATCGACCCGCCTATTGGTGGTGCATCAACGCCGTTTATCTCGCTGAAATTTTGACCGTGATAACCGTTTCGAGCAGACGTATTAAAGAACGTTACAGCGATCGCTTTGATACCAGCATGATCACCTTTCGCAGCTTGGTTCGAACGTTCTCGCAGTTCATTCGGATTCGCTGATTCAGCCCTCCTAACAGAATTGACTAGTTCTTAATTCTCGAGCTTAAATAACGAAGGAGGGGTCAGCAATGACTTGCCGCCCCTCCTCCGCCAGTTGCGGCACCGGGCTACCCCGGCTGAGAACCTAGGCGAGCGGCCACTCACCTAGACCCTGAAGCCCTCACGAAGCCGCTTTGTGAGGGTTTTCTTTTGCGCTCTAGCCCGCGATTTCCCGAGCCAACACGTTGCGCCTGAGCTGCTCTATGGGACGAAGTCGTACTGGCATCCGCCAAATTCGCTCCTCCTGCTCAATAACGCCTTCAGATTTGAGGCGGCTTAGTTGTGGAGTAAGTGACGATTTGGCGACGTCTCGCCCAAAATGCTCTAATAACTTCGCTTGGATCCCATCAGTGTCGAGACCCTGTCGCGCGCCGTCCAAGACCGCAACGACCTGCTCTTTTATCGTGCCTTTGGCAGACCTACGCTTAACGGCATCCGCCGCATCCACCAGCCTAAGCCCCTCCGCTGCCGCTAGCTGACGCAACTCACCCCGAAGCCGGAGGATCTCACTCTCCACCTCAGCCCTCCTTCGCCTAATGAATTCAGTTGTCGTTTCCATGCGCCCAATAACGGGGTGTTTGTCCTGTCGCGCAAGACGCAAAACTCAAACTTCGCCCAACTGTGGAAAACCAGCAGCAGCGCCGAGCGCGAGGAAGGGCCGTTACCCACAGCGCATGTTTTGTATCTTTTAGTGTGACAGTCGTTGACACTTGTCTCTTGTTACGTTACATTCTGTCTCGTGATAAGAGACGCGAGCGAGAGAACGATGCAGACAGAGCTTCAATCCCCCTGGCCTTCCCTTGTGGCAGCCGCACGGCAGTGCTTCGGCTATTGGGGTCGCCACGACTTCCCGACAGACAAGCCCCGCCCTTGGCGCGAGAACGACGCGGCAATGGTGCTGCACGATACCGGCATGGGCATCCTTCTCGGCAATGGCATCGAATGCGTCATCATCGCCCCATCGCGCGACGCACTTCGTCAGTGCTGGGACTTCCACAGC
>CAWUIJ010000201.1:0-4351 GCA_963922235.1 uncultured Parvularcula sp.
TCCGCCTGGAAAGCGCCCACAAGAGGCAGCGCCAGCCGATAAGACTGACCACCTGCTTTCAGTTCCACATCGAGCCCAGCAGGCGTCGCGGCGACCGATGTCAGGGTCAGGAGCGAGCCCTTTCGGCCCACTGTCACCGGCTTTCGGCCTGCGGTCTTAGCATCGGCCACAGCCTCGTCGGCGCCAGGCCCATCCGTGCAGATCACCACGCTATGACCACGTGGCAGCAGCTGAGTGAAAAGACGGCTCTTCGCCGCATAATACTCCGCATGGGACTGATGGTAGTCGTAATGATCCCGTGTGATGTTGGTGAACGCTGCGAGGCTGAAATTCACGCCGTCCGCCCTGTATTGCGCGAGACCGTGGCTCGAGACCTCCATCGCAAGATGCGTCGTGCCCATGCCCGCCATGGACGAGATGACTTGATGCACCTCCACAGGGTCAGGGGTCGTGTGCTTGAGGGCATATTCATAGCCCGGAGCAAAGGCGCCAAGTGTCCCCATGCTGCCTGCGGAGCATCCGAGGGCAGACCATAATTGACTGGCAAAGCGCGCCACCGACGTCTTGCCATTGGTCCCCGTCACACCTGCAATGATGCGCGGTTGACCGGGGTAAAAAGCCATCGCCAGTTGCGCCAGGGTCAGGCGCGGCTGTTCGCTTTCGATCACGGGGACATCGGCCTTGGTGCCAGGCCGCGCGAGAACCGCGACCGCGCCTTTCTTCACCGCATCGGGAATATATTTCCTGCCATCGGTCTGTGTGCCCTCGAGGGCCGCGAAAAGCGTCCCCGCCTGAACCTGGCGGCTGTCAGCCGTGATCGCCTTGATGTCGACCTCGGGCAAACGCCGGGCGAGCGCTGTCATCTCCTGGAGTTTCATCCGGCTTGCCTATCCGCCTCCGTGATCACCTGAGTGATCGGAGTCTCCAGCGCCGGAAGCTGGCCGTCAAGAAAACCATCGGCTGCCTCATCCTGCCGAACCGGCATCACGCCGAGGACAGGCGCCAGGCGCTCCACCGCCCGGCGAAAGGCAGGCGCTGCGGTCCAGCCCGCAGTCGCAAACCCATAAGTGTCCGCAGTGCCCTCGGGCTCATCAAGCGAAATGAGCAAGACGTAACGCGGATCGTGTCCAGGAAACGCACCAATGAAGCTTGAAAGCAGCGGCCCATCATCAAGATAGCGGCCACCGACGGGCTTATCCGCCGTCGCGGTTTTGCCGATCACGTAATACCCCATGGCCTCAGCATTGCCGCCTGTCCCTTGGGTGATGACCGAACGTAGCCCGCGGCGCATCGCAGCACTCGTCTCAGGACGGAGGATCATCGTACGCTCAACCGGGTCACTCTCAAAGAAGCGCGGAGTGATCAGCGCACCGCCATTGACCGTTGCGGCAAAGGCCGACGTGAGGTGGAGCGGCGAAACGGCGATACCATGGCCGTAAGAGGCCGTGACAACCTCTGCCTCACCCCAGCGCGGCGGCAAGAGCGGCGTCCGCCCCTCAGGCAGGGCTGTTTCGAGACGCTCCGTGAGCCCAAAGCGCGCGAGGATATCGACAAAGCGATCCGAACCCAGCGCAAGGGCCAATTGCCCAGTACCGATATTGGACGAGGTGGCCAGCACCTCTTCCACAGTCATCACGGCCTTTTTGACGGAGTAGTCTTCAATTTCCCAATCGCCGACGACCAAGGGCGAACGCACATCCACTTGCGTCTCGAGCGTCGCGACCTCGGCCTCTAACGCAGCAGCGACTGTCAGTGCCTTGAGCGCCGAGCCAAGCTCATAATTGTCCGAGACGAGACGGTTCCTACGCGCCGATGCAGGGCTCTGCCCCGGCACATTGGGATCAAAATCGGGTAAGCTTGCCAAGGCCGCAACCGAGCCGTCATTGGCATCCATCAAGATGCCCCAGGCAGCTTTGGCGCTGAACCGCTCCATCGCGCGCTCAAGTTCACTGATCAGAATGGTCTGCGCGGTGACGTTCAGCGTGGTGATTTGGGGGCCCTCAAGACCGCGGATGGTGGCTGCGCTCTCAAGCCCCGTCACACCGCCGCGGCCTGGAATCTGATACCCGACAACGTGGCTAAAGAGGCGTCCTTGGGGATAGACCCGCTCTTCTGTTGGCGGAAAACTGAGGCCGGGAAGGCCAAGCGCCATCACCGCTTCACGCTGACCATCGGTGATCACCCGATCCACCACAACGCGCTGTTCTGCCGAAAGCTTCACCCGGAGCTTGTCAGGATCAACAGACGGGAAAATCGCTGCCAGGCCGAGCGCCGCTTCCTCCGGATCCCACACATCGCGACCATTGATCGCTAGTCCGTAAGCAGGGACATTGATCGCGAGCAGGCGCCCGTCGGCGTCTTCAAGCCGGCTCGCCTTCGTCGCGATCGCGGCTTGCGCCACATCATAGCTCGGTGCAGGCGTATCGAGGGCCAGATCCACACTCCGAATCCCAAGCGCACCAAAGGCTGCCGCCAGACCCATAGCGCACAGCATCAACCGACGCTTGATGCTGTCGTCAGTCGTCGTCGCTTGCGGTTCCGGATCTTTCCGGCTTGCGATCTCATCGTAGAGCACTTCGACGTCGAAGCGCTCTGCGCCCGTGATGCTCATCGCTCCTGTTCCCATCTGTTGATAGGATCGAGGACCTCGCGAAGGCCCTCGCCGTCCGCCGTCTGACGGACACTACCTGGCGCCAAAGGGAGCCTTTCAGCTGTCAGTTCATTGAGTCTTGGTGCGGACGCAAGAACTTCCACCTCAAAACGCAACCGATCGAGCTCTGATTCGACGGCGCTCCGCTCCCGCTCCAGCTGCGCAAGGGTGCTGCGCTCGGCCCGCACGACGGTTTCCGTATGCAGCCGAAAGATTGCGCTCGCGGAAAGCGAGACAGCAAGAACACTGAGAAAAAGCACACGGATCATGAGGAGCTCCACTGGCGTTGAAGGGGTGAGAAAACGAGGGATGGGGCGCCGAGGCGCTGGAGACGGTCGTCCGTCCATTCCGTGGCAGGCGCCGAGGTTCGAACAGCACCGCGCAGCTTGGCCGAGCGAGCGCGAGGGTTTTCAGCGGCCTCGGCGTCGCTTGCAGCGATCGCGCGGCGGCTAATGAGCTCGAGGCTCGGCGCATCGCGGACGATTTCAGGCTGATGGCGTGAAGCACCACCCTCTCCGCCCGAGGCCATGGCGAAGAAGCGCTTCACGATCCGGTCTTCGAGGGAGTGGAAGGTGACGATAACCAAGCGGCCACCCACTTTGAGGGATTGCTCCGCAGCGATCAGCGCGCGCACGAGTTGGCCGAGCTCATCATTCACGAAAATCCGAATGGCTTGGAACATCCGCGTGGCCGGATGGATTTTGTCCTTCGCACGCTGAGGGCCAGCGAGCGCAGCCAACGCGCCCGTTGTGGTGATCGGTGCCTTTTGCCGCTCACGCACAATCGCAGCGGCAAGCGACCCAGAACGCTTTTCTTCGCCATACTGCCAAAGGATCGTTTTGAGGTCGTCCTGCTCAGCTGTGTTGATCAGTTCTTCCGCTGACGCACCATCGCCCATTCGCATGTCGAGCGGCCCGTCACGCATGAAGGAAAACCCGCGCTCAGACTGATCGAGCTGCATCGACGAGACGCCCAGGTCGAAAACGGCACCATCGAGGCCTTGCGGCGCAATCCCGCGCGCTTCTTCGGCGAGGCGATCAAATGGGGCCTCGATCAGATGGAGGCGCTCTTCGCCGCTAAAGCGTTGATGCCCCGCAGAAATGGCTGTGGGATCGCGATCGAACGCGACCACCTCAGCGCCTTTTTCAAGGATCGCAGCGGTGTACCCGCCTGCCCCAAACGTGCCGTCAGCGATCCACTGCCCGGCTTGCGGCTGAAGCGCGTCCAGCACCTCGGGAAGCATCACGGAGATATGCGGGCTCATGAGGTCCTCCGTGATCGGACGGAAGGCAACATACGTGCACGCAGTGTCTCGCGATGTTGAGCGGCAGCAGCGCGCGCGGCCTCGCGACGGCTGTCGAGATAAGCGGCCGTGCCCAGGACGAAATGCTGTCCCCGGCCCGCAAAGCCGAGGGGACCTTCAAGGCCCGCATGGTCTCGCAGCGCCTTAGGAAGACTGGTTCTGCCTGTGTCATCGATCCCGACACGCATCACCCCGCCGGTGATCTCGTCCTCAAGCATCGCGCGATCGTCATCGAACTCATCGAGGCCGCCCAGCATCGAGAGAAGATCATGGACGAGCTGGTCATCCCCGCACTGAAGAAGTGGCTCATCGAAATGCGGAAAAACGAAGACCTCGCCGTTCTGAAGGCGCTGCCGAAACTCGGGCGGAACGATGATCCGGCCCTTGGCGTCGAGCTT
>CAWUIJ010000202.1:0-4322 GCA_963922235.1 uncultured Parvularcula sp.
GTGCTCCGTGTGCTGCTATCGCACCAAAAGTGAGTTAGTCGTGCTCTTCCCGGGCGCATTCAAGGTCGAGGGTCGCGCTTAAGGGATCATCGCGGCGAAGGCGGATTTGTACGGCATGGCGGGCGCTCGGATCCATCCCAAGCTCTTCCATGCGGGCAAGGTCAACGCCTTCGCGGAGGATTTCCGTGGTCAAACGATCAAACGTCGTTGACGCTTCGGCCTCGTCGCAATTGCGTTCAATATAACCCGAGGTCAGGTTGAGAAGATCCCCTGGACCAAACATCCGCAAGCGAACATCGCGCGCGACGAAACCATCGCCCAGGGCCTCCATATTGCTGTTTCGTGTATCGACCTGGACGAAGCCGTAGCGACCAGCGGCAAAAAGTTCGTTGCCGGACTTGGTCGCAATGACCGCGCTCTCATCACAGACGCCAATGCCGAAAGCCTCGCCCTCTTCCGCACACGCCGTCACCAAGCGGCCAAGTCGGCGGCCAGAGATGATGTTTTGGTCCGTGATGCCAGTTGAAAGAAGACCAACGCCCTCTTGGATGACGAGGCCTTGGTGGCCGAGGTCCGAGGCGACGCCGTAGCGCAGTGCCTCGTAAGACGATCCGCCTGCGATCATAAGGCGAGACAAGGCTGATACGGCACCGCTTGACGCCACAAGTGTTGCACCGTGGGCGTAGGCGCGCGCAATCGCTTGCAAGACCGCGCTTTCTTCACCGCGGTGGAGCAAGGTCTCGACCAGCCGGATCTGATTGCCGCCGCAGAGGAAGATGACATTCATGCTGGCGATCTGATCGAGGATTTCCGGGTCGCGCGCTGCGTATTCCACCGTATCAATCGTAACGCCGAGGTCAGTGGCTTCGATACCGTGAGCACTGAAGAAATCGACATGCTCACGCGCCGTTCGCCGTGCCTCAGCAGAAGCGGCGGCGAAAATTCCGACGCGCCCCTGGCCGAGCAGATCGATCACCGCCTGCTGCTGCGCTTCTTCGTAATAGAGCGGGGAGGAGCCGAGAAGGATGATCCGTGATCGCTCGTTCAGGTCCATGCCAAATGTACGGATTCCGCGCTGGTCGATGCCGTCCATGACATCGCTGGAGACCGTCTGCACACCCAGCGATAGGCGCATATTGAGCGCGGTCATGCGAAGGCCTTCGTCCGGTGTTGAGATCAAGCAGCGGCTCGACCCCTTTTTCCTTGCGATCTTCGCGACCACCATGGTCGAGGACTTAGGATCCAGAACTGAAAGCGTATCGTTGGAATAGGTCGACTGGTCGCCAAGCACGAGGCGGGCAATGAGATCATAGATCGCATACGCACCAAAAGCGTTACGTTGCGACCGAGCCGGTGCGCGATAGGCAATTTCGCTCCGCTTCACCCGGCGTTTGATCTCTGCAGGTTTGACCGTGAATCGCGGAAGGGTCAGCGTGTCGCCATCATCGACATAGCTGATCTTGACGTCATCATAGGTGTTCGTATCAGGATTAAGTGTCGCGCGTCGCGTGTCGACGAGCAACATTCCGTACTCGCCCACCACCTGGGCCTCGGTCCCATCGACGACCAGTGCGGTGTTTTCATCAATACCAAAGCCGACCTTGACGCCTGAATTGGCAAGGGCGACGACCATGCGGGCAAGGCGGCCGCGCTTGATGAAGTGCTGATCCACCAGGCCATGGCGGAAAAACCCGAGGCCCTGACCAAGCAAAAGCCCAGGGCTTTCAGGGTCATCCGTATAGCCATGGAACATCGCCTCAAAGGATGTTCCGCCAACAATCATAGCTTCGGACATCATCGCGGCGCCTGCGGAGGAACCTGCGAGCAAACCGCCAGCCGCATGGGCCTCCCGAATGGCAGTCAAAAGAGGTGTGTCGACACCTCCAGGCGCCAGCGCCGCCAGAATTTTCGATTGGTCGCCACCGGTGAAATAGACGCTGCCGATCTCTTTCACTTTGGCGATCAGAGCAGGATCGTGCGCTGTCTGCGGAGCATTCTCGTCCGTGACATCCAGGACTTCAGCCACGAAACCGTGCATCTCAAAAGCAGCAAGGGTCTCTTCGCCAACTTCTTTGGGTTCAGACGAGGCGGTAGGAAGGATCAGAATGCGGCCACCACAAAGCCGCCGCATCTCGCGATAGATGCGGCGATTGTCGTCCTCGAGCCGTCCACCAATGATGGCGAACTTCCGATCGACCGGGGGCTTACCCCGTGCCGAGGTGCGCGTGGCGGGCATGGTTTTGACCTTGGCCTTAGCTGCGCGGCGAGAGCCACACGCCGCGTTCGTCCGAAACTATCGTGTAACCGTCAGGGACATCAATTTCTGCGTCGAGATTCTTTTGCGCAGCGCCTTCACGTTTTTGCGGGGTGCCGCCCTCGGGCTTGAAGTGGACAATCTGTTTCCACGCCCGGGTGACGCCAGCGCAGAACATCAGGACCAAGTCATCCGGCTCAGCGCGTGCGAGGCCTTCGTCGACCGAGGCCTCTTCGCTGGCCATGACCTTGATCTGGTCTTGGCTGACACCGTGTTTCAGGAGCTCCTGGACAAGGATCTCTTGGATCTCGCCCTCTTTGCGGCCGCGCAAGTCGTCGTCGGTGTGGCAAAGATAGGTATCGAACTGACCAGCAATCACGCGCGCGATGGCACGAATGTCCTCGTCACGGCGATCGCCGGGGCAGGTGGCGCAGACGATCTTTTTGCCTTTGGTCTCAAGCTGACCCACGAGATCCACCATCGACGCAATGGCCGCTTCGTTGTGACCATAGTCGAGGATCACCCGGAAGCCGTGCTCATCAAACACGTTCATCCGGCCTGGGCTCTGGTAGAACGAGTTGTTGAATGTCCTCAGGCCACTGCGGATCTGATCGAGGCTGAGGCCCATGGCGTACGCCATCGCCGCCGCAAACATGGCATTCTCGACGTTATGCCGTGCCTTGCCCTCAAGGGTCGCAGGGATGAGGTGGGTCCAGATGAGCGGCGTTTGGCTCTCTTTATCATAGAGCACGATTTGCTCGCCATTGGCGCCGTCTTCGAGCACCACTGCGCGTTTGCCAGCTTTGATGTGCTCTTTGACGATCTTGTTGTTCGGGTTTTGCGTGACATAGCAGATATGCTCAGCCTGCGTATGCGCAGCCATCTTCAGCGTGTAGATATTATCAGCGTTCAGAACAGCTGTGTCGCGAGCCACCTCGACGACGAGACGCTTCACGCGTGCCAGATCATCGAGCGTGTCCACGCCGCCGAGGCCAAGGTGGTCTGAGCTCACGTTCAGCACCGCGCCGACATCGCAATAGCGATAGCCAAGACCTGCACGGACGATACCGCCTCGCGCCGTCTCAATCACCGCTGCATCCACATCAGGGTCGCGGAGAACCATGCCCGCAGAAACGGGGCCGGTCATGTCGCCTTTGATCGAGACATTGCCGTCGATCATCACAGCGTCGGTGCTCGTTTGACCCACGACTTTGCCCGCCATTTTCAGGACATGGGAGAGCATGCGCGCGGTCGTTGTCTTACCGTTCGTACCCGTCAGCGCAGCGATCGGAATGCGGCTCGGCGTGCCAGCAGGGAAGAGCATGTCCATGATGGCTCCGCCCACATCGCGCGGTTCGCCTTCTGATGGAGCGATATGCATCCGGATGCCTGGACCGGCATTGATCTCGCAGATCGCGCCGCCCGTTTCGCGGTAGCTTTTGGTGATATCCGTGGTGAGGAAATCGACCCCGCCGATATCGAGGCCGACCGCTTTGATCGCGCGCTCGGCCATACGTTTGTTGTCGGGGTGGATCACTTCGGTGACATCTGTGGCTGTGCCGCCGGTCGAAAGGTTCGCGGTTTTCCGTAAGAAGACGACTTCGCCGTCTTCCGGGACAGAGCTCGGGCGATAGCCCTTCTCCCGCATCACCTCGATCTCACGATCGCCCAGATCGATCCGTGTCAGCATGTTTTCGTGCCCAGCGCCGCGGCGAGGATCTTGGTTGGTGATGTTGATCAGCTCTTCGATCGTCGACTTGCCGTCGCCTTTGACATGGGCCGGCAGACGGCGCGCCGCGGCGATAAGTTCGCCATTCACAACGAGCAGACGATGGTCATCGCCGGGGATCATCGCCTCGACCAAAACGCCGCTGCCGTTTCCAGCGGCGATCGGGAAGGCGGCTTCAACCTCTTTCTCCGACATCAGATTGATCGAGACACCGCGGCCATGGTTGCCGTCGGATGGCTTGACGACCACGGGGTAGCCAATCTGCTCAGCCGCACGCACAGCCATCGCTTCGTCGCGAGCAAAGAATTGATCCGGCACCGGAAGGCCAAGATCGCGGAG
>CAWUIJ010000203.1:0-4266 GCA_963922235.1 uncultured Parvularcula sp.
ATGAACTTCTTCGTTGAGCGTGATTGGGCGAACCCGCTTTTAGGGACCGCCACCACCCTGGTTCAGGCGCTGCTGCTGGTTGTGGCGCTTCTCATCAGCCTCGCATTTTTGTTGGTTTTTGACCGCAAGGTCTGGGCCGCGGTGCAGATGCGCAAAGGGCCGAACGTGGTGGGGCCCTTTGGCCTGCTCCAGTCCTTCGCCGACTTTTTCAAATTCGCGCTCAAAGAGATCATCATCCCCGACGGGGCGGACAAGACGGTCTATATCATCGCGCCGATGATCAGCTTCATCCTGGCGATCATTTCCTGGGCCGTGATCCCGGTCGGTGCGGGCCTGGTCGTCTCCAACATCAATGTCGGGATCCTCTACCTCTTCGCGGTGAGTTCCTTGGGCGTTTACGGCATCATCATGGGCGGCTGGGCGTCGAACTCGAAATACCCCTTCCTTGGCTCGCTCAGGTCCGCAGCGCAGATGGTAAGTTACGAAGTCTCCCTCGGCTTCATCATCATTTCCGTGCTGTTGCTCGTCGGCTCGATGAATTTGAGCCACATCGTGGAAAGCCAGGACCGCGGCCTTGGGATCCTGAACTGGCACTTCATTCCGCTCTTCCCGCTTTTTGTGATGTTCTTCATCTCAGCGCTGGCCGAGACCAACCGTCCGCCCTTTGACCTTCCTGAAGCGGAATCGGAGCTCGTCGCTGGCTATCAGGTCGAGTACAGCTCGACGCCCTACCTCCTCTTCATGATCGGTGAGTACGCGAACATCGTGCTGATGTGTTCGATGACCGTGATCCTGTTCATGGGCGGGTGGTTGTCGCCGTTCGGGGATTTCCTGGGCCTCAATGCCCAGTGGCTCGGCCCGCTGTGGTTCCTCGCGAAGATCGTCTTCGTCTTCTTCCTCTTCGCCATGGTGAAGGCGATCGTGCCGCGGTACCGCTATGACCAGCTGATGCGCCTTGGGTGGAAGATCTTCCTGCCCACCTCGGTCGCTTATCTCATGATTGTCGCCCTGCTGCTTCTTTATATTCCGGGTGCAGCGGACATGTTCCATAGCTGGAGGTCTTAAGATGAGCCGCGTTGCCCAAGCCCTCAAAGGTGCTCTTCTCACAGACTTTTTGGGAGCCTTCTGGCTCGGCCTCAAATACTACTTCCGGCCCAAATTCACCGTGAACTATCCGTTCGAGCGCGGCCCGCTGAGCCCTCGCTTCCGCGGGGAGCATGCGCTGCGCCGCTACGCCAATGGTGAAGAGCGCTGCATCGCCTGCAAGCTCTGCGAAGCGGTCTGCCCGGCCCAAGCGATCACGATTGAAGCCGAACAACGCGAAGACGGCTCACGCCGGACCACACGCTACGACATCGACATGACCAAGTGCATCTATTGCGGCTACTGCCAGGAGAGCTGCCCTGTCGATGCCATCGTCGAAGGCCCGAACATGGAGTTCGCCACCGAGACCCGGGAAGAGCTCTTCTACGACAAGACCAAACTGCTCGCGAATGGCGACCAGTGGGAGCGCGAGATCGCGAAGAACATCGAGATCGACGCGGTCTACCGTTAAGCCTCAAGTCCCAGGGGCAGGTCAGCGCCTCCCTTGCCCCGAGGGCAAAGCGGGCGTATCCCTTGATATCGAATATCGAGATTGGCGCCCCACCCGCGCCGCAAGATCGGAGAGCGTATGAAGCGCCTACTGAGCATCGCAGCGGCAGCTGCGGCCACCCTCACCCCTGTTGTTGCCCAAGACATTGAGATCCCGTTCGAAAAATTCGAGCTCGACAATGGCCTCACTGTGATCGTGCATGAGGACAGGAAGGCGCCCGTCGTGGCCGTCAGTGTTTGGTACAAGGTCGGCTCGAAGGATGAGCCGGAAGGTCAGACAGGCTTCGCGCATCTTTTCGAACATCTCATGTTCAACGGCACCGAGAACTATGACGATGAATGGTTCAAGCCGCTCCAGGAGGTCGGCGCGACGGGCCTCAATGGGACAACCAGCTTCGACCGGACGAACTATTTCCAGACAGTCCCCACACCTGCGCTCGATCGCATCCTGTGGATGGAATCGGACCGTATGGGTCACTTTGTCGGCGCGATCACCCAAGACAAACTCGATGAGCAGCGCGGCGTGGTGCAAAACGAAAAGCGTCAGGGCGAGAACGCGCCCTATGGCCGCGTCTTTAACAACATCATCCACGGCATGTTCCCGCAAGACCATCCGTATGCACACCTTCCTATCGGTTCGATGGAGGATCTTGATGCTGCCGATCTCGATGATGTGAAGACTTGGTTCGAGACGTATTACGGGCCCAACAACGCGATTCTCGTGCTCGCTGGCGACATCAACGCCGCGGAAGCGAAACCTCTCGTGGAACGCTATTTCGGCGATATCGAAGCGGGTCCTCCTCTGACACAGTGGGAAGCATGGGTGCCCAAGCGCGATGAGATCTCGCGCGAGACCATGTATGATCAGGTGCCGCAGACTCGGATCTATCGCACCTGGGTCGCTCCAGAAGATACGAGCCCTCAGGCCACAGAGCTTGGCATCGCGGCCTCGATCCTTGGCGACGGCAAGAATTCTCGTCTCTATAAAGAGCTTGTCTACGATCGTCAGATCGCGACGGATGTCAGCGTCTTCAACTTCGAGCTTCAAATGGCGTCGCTCTTCGGTGTGGTCGTCAGCGTGGCGCCTGGCCAGTCTGTGGAAGAGGCCGAGGCGGTGCTCGACCAGACTGTGGCCGACTTCCTGCGTCGCCCGCCAAGCAAGGAAGAGGTGGCGCTCGTCTCCACCAAAACCCGCGCTGGGATCATTCGCGGCCTTGAAGAGGTTGGCGGTTTCAGCGGTAAGGCCGTGACCCTTGCGCAAGGTGAGCTGGTTGCGGGTGATCCGGGCTATTTCCAGACCGAGCTTCAGGAACTTAGCAGTGCTGAGCCGCGCGCGGTTTTGAACACAGCCAAAACATGGCTCCGTGACAACTATTACCAGCTCACGGTTCTTCCTTTTGCTGAGTACCAGACGAGCGCGAGCGATGTCGACCGTTCGCAAGGTCTTCCCAATGTTCTCGGCGAGACAAGCCTCGACTTCCCCGATGTTGAGACAGCAACGCTTTCGAACGGTATGGACGTGGTGCTCGCTACACGGAGCACCATTCCGGTTGTGAATGTCGCCCTGCAGTTTGATGCCGGTTACGCGGCGGATGCAGGCGGGCTTCTTGGGCTTTCGAACTTCACCACCGCGATGCTCGATGAGGGCGCAGGGCGCCTCGATGCGCTTGAACTCGCGCGTCAGCTTGAGCTTCTCGGAGCAACCCTCAGTGCAGGGTCGAACCTTGACACCACCACAGTGTCGCTCTCGGCCCTCAAGGAGAATCTCGAGGACTCACTCGATATCCTGAGCGACGTGGTGCAACGACCGAATTTTCCTGAGGAAGAAATCGAGCGCCAGCGACCCCAGCTTTTGACGGGTATTCAGCAAGAGAAGGCTAACCCAACATCGATTGCGCTGCGGATGCTCCCGGCGATGATGTATGGCGAAGGCCACGCTTACGGCATCCCGCTCACAGGTTCGGGTACGGAGGAGGCTGTCACCACGATCACACGGGATGACCTTGTGGCCTTCCACGCCAAATGGATGCGGCCTGACAATGCAACTCTGTACGTGGTTGGCGATACGACCATGGAAGAGATGCAGCCGCTCCTCGAGAAGACCTTTGGCGGCTGGACTGCCGAGGGCGACGCTCCCGTCAAAAACATCGCTGAGGTTGAGCTAGCTGAGCCGCGGGTTGTATTGGTCGATCGTCCGGGCTCCGCGCAATCGTTCATCCTCGCGGGACACGTGGCACCGCCAACGGGGGTTGAGAACAACATCGAAATCAATGCGATGAATGAAATCCTCGGCGGCAACTTTGTCTCGCGCCTCAACCTCAATCTGCGTGAGGACAAAGGTTGGTCCTATGGTGTGCGCTCGCTTCTTCCCGGCGCAAAGGGGCAGCGGCCGTTCATTATCTACGCTCCGGTGCAGACGGACAAAACAACGGAGTCCATCAGCGAGATCGTCCGCGAGGTTCGTGCGTTCATTGGCGGGAGCCCCGCCAGCGAAACCGAGCTCGAGCCCGTTGTTTTGGATGCTGTCCGCTCCCTGCCTGGCCAGTTTGAGACGTCCAACGCTGTCCTGGCGAGCCTCCTCGCCAGCGGTCGGTTTGGCCGCCCATTCAACTATCCAGAAACCCTCCCGGCACGGTATAACGGTCTGAGCACGAACGATGTGGCGGAAGCTGC
>CAWUIJ010000204.1:0-4239 GCA_963922235.1 uncultured Parvularcula sp.
TTTCAGACCTACGATGCCTTTGCCCTCGAAACGGAGGCGGCGCTCCTGAGCGAATGGTTCTTGCCCAAGATTCTGGGTCGCGAGCTTTCTCAAGCTGATGACGAGCGGCTGGCCACTGCCTGGAAAGAGGTGATGGGGAACCTCTCCGCTCCAGCGAACTGGGTGCACCGCGATTTTCACGCTGATAACCTTATGGTCTGTGGTGACCGGGTCGGCGTCATCGACTTCCAAGACTTGATGGTGGGGCAAGCCGCCTATGATTGGGTCTCGCTGATCGAAGATGCGCGCCGGGATGTGGCGCCGGAGATCCGGAAAAGCCTCTATGAGCGGGGCCTCAGCGGCGCGCCCGACGCCGAAGCCTTTGCGAGCGATTATGCGATCCTAGCGGCGCAGAGGAACGCGAAGATCCTCGGTATCTTTGCCCGCCTCGCACACCGGGACGGCAAGCGCCGCTATCTTGATCTCTTGCCGCGGGTGCGGCGTTTTTTTGCTGAGGACCTACAGCGCCCGGCTGTGGCGCCGGTCCGCACTCTGATCGCGGACATTGCGCCGGAGCTTCTCCATGGTTGATATCACCACCGCTATGGTCCTGGCGGCAGGCCTTGGTACCCGCATCCGAAGCCTTGATCCTGAGACGCCCAAGCCGCTGATTAAGGTGCGCGGGAAAGCCCTCATCGACTATGCCCTCGATACGCTCCGTCGCGGCGGGGTGGAGCGGGCGGTGGTCAACGTTCACCACAAGGCTGATCGTCTCGAAGAGCACCTGAAGGGCCGCAGTGATGTGGAGATTCTCATCTCCGATGAGCGCGGTGAGCGGCTTGAAACTGGCGGCGGCATCGTGAAAGCTCTGCCGCTCCTAGGATCGAACCCGTTTTTCTGCACGAACACCGACTCGATCCTTCTCGAAGGTGACCATGCGGCTACGGACGTTCTCAAAGACCATTGGAATGACGAGGCCGATGCGCTTTTGCTCATGGTGCGTCTCAAAGACACCTCCGGTTTTGATAGTGATGGTGACTTTGCCCTGGGGCACGACGGTGCGATCCTGCCCAAAGAGGAAGGCGAGCCGCTGGCTTACACGGGACTGCAAATTCTCCGTCCAGAGCTTTTCGCTGGTGCCAAAATCGAACCAGTCTCGACCCGGGCTTTCTGGGCGAAAGCCCGCGATCGAGGCCGTTTTCGCGGTGTGCTCTTCGATGGTGGCTGGATGCATGTCGGTGATCCAGCGGGCCATGCGCAAGCCGAGGAGCGTTTGGCAGCACGCTAATCCCAAAGGCGGCGCGGTATGATCCGTGCGGAGGACCTTCGCGCGTGGGACGCGCCTCATCTCTTCTCGCTCCCGCCCGGGCGTCCTTTCTTTGACGATCTCGTCGCAACGCTGCTTTCTGATCTTGATGATCGGGCGCTTCCTCAGACAACGGTGTTTTTACCCAGCCGCCGTGCTGTACGCGCATTGAGGGAGAGCTTTTCTCGGCGTGCCCGCGGCGAAACGCTTCTGCTCCCACGTCTCGTCGCCCTTGCGGACTTAAGCGAGGATGATGCACTCAGTCTTGATGCGGAGCTTCGTTCGGGCCCCCATGCAGAGGCGCCTCACGCGGCCACACGTCGGCTCAAGCTCGCGGCCATCTACCGTGATGCGCGGGCGAAGACCGAGGCGGGGGCGCCTGACTGGCCCACGGCCTTGCGCGCCGCTGATGAGCTTGCGCGGACCTATGATCTTTTAACGGAGCATGGCGTGACCACGCAGGAGCTCAAGGCGCTCGGGGACGATCCAGCGCTGGCGGAAAGCGCAGAGCACTGGAAAGACGTGCTCTCGGTCATTGGCCTCGCATCGGAGGCTTGGCCTGAATGGCTTGCAAGCCAAGGCTTGGTCGATGCACGCCGCAGACGCAAGGATGTCTTGGAGGCTGTTGCCACCAGCATTGCTGATCCTGGGAGAAAGGGACCAGCGATTGCCGCGGGCTTCATCGGCACCACGCCTTCCTCTGCTGCTTTTCTCTCTGCAGTCGCCCAAGCGACGCTCGGGGCCGTCATTCTGCCTGGGCTCGATCGGGATATGCCTGACGCTGATTGGTTAAAAATCGAAGCGCCGCACCCTCAATATGCGTATAAAGAATTCCTGGAAGAGAGCTTCGAAGGGCTTGGTCGTGAGGCTGTGCGCGAGCTCACGACATCCGTGGATGATGCCGAGACCTCGCGGCGGCAACTGATCTCACTGGCCCTGACGCCCGCTGAGGCAACTGATACCTGGTACGAACGGTTTGTCCGCTTCCAGCAAAAGAACGCTGCGGTGGGGGCGCTTAAGGGCCTTGAGGTGGCGATCGCGAAGGACCAGGAAGAAGAGGCAGACTTTGTCGCGCTCACGCTTCGCTCCGTGCTCGCGCAACCTGGAAAGACTGCCTTCCTCGTCACCGCCGACCGGACACTGGGGCGCCGTGTCGCTGCGAAGATGCGAGGGTGGGGGATCGATATCGACGACAGTGGCGGTGCGCCACTGTCGGGATCGTTCCGCGCGACGTTCCTAAGGCTGATTGCTCGCCTGATCGCAAAACCTTCTGACCCTGTCGCCTTGGCCGGCCTCATCCATCACCAGCTCTTTGGACTGGGTCTCGATGCCAAAGAGCGTGTGCCAATGATCAAGAGCCTTGATCAGTGGTTACGTGGACGGGCGCCTCGTGAGGGTTGGGACGGCCTCAAGCAGTCTCTGAGCGACCCTTGGCGGCCAGCAGCTTTTCGGTCCTCCGACGAGGAACGGCTGCGCGCGCTTGAGCTGGTGGAGCGTCTGTCACAAGCCTTCAATCAGTCGACGGAGGCCTGGGACGGATCAGGAGCGGACATGCTTCGGGTCCACCTTGAGATTGCTGAGGCATTGGCTGCGCGTCCCGACATTCCTGGGCACGAGCTTCTCTTCCGTTACGAGGATGGTGAGGTTCTCGACGACCATATCCAAGCCCTCCGGCTGCGTGCTGAACTGATCCCCAGTGTGTCCCGAGAGCAGTATCCAGAGCTTTTTGATTCTCTGCTCCAGGGGCCAGCCTTCCGCGCTCCGGGTGGACAGCACCCACGTCTTGCCATCTTCGGCGTCCTTGAAGCGCGCTTGCAAACGGCGGATCTGGTGGTGGTCAGTGGCCTGCAAGAGGGCGTCTGGCCAGGAGATGAGGTCGTCGATCCGTTCCTCTCGCGGGGTATGCGGAAGGCCTTAGGCTTGCCCTCGCCTGATCAAGACGTGGGCCGGGTGGCGCACGACTTTGCCAATTTTGCCTCGTCGCCCAATGTTCTTCTCACCAGAGCTGAACGCCAGGGACGGTCGCCGGCCAAGCCTTCCCGCTTTATGGTCCGCCTTGAGAGCTTTCTCCACGCTCTTGGCCAAGAGGCTCAGCCTGTCTTTGCTCATGACCGCCTCGCCGCATGGCGGCGGGCGCGCTTTGAAACCGAAGAGACTGTGCAGCCTGCGGCTAGGCCTGCTCCCGCGCCAGCAGTACAGCATCGCCCTCGCCAGCTCTCAGTCAGCGACGTCGGTACCTGGCGCCGTGACCCTTACGCGATCTATGCCAAAAAAATTCTCCGCCTACGCGCGTTAGAGAGCTATGGAACGGCTTTCTCCGTCGCGGAAAGAGGGACGCTTCTCCACGCACTCTTCGAACAAGCCATGCGCGATGGCGTGGGCGGATCCGCTGCGGCTATAGAAGAGCAATTGCGCAGTCTTGTGCCGTCCGTGCTCGACGCTTTTGACATGCCTCATGTCCAGCGGATTTTGAACAACCGGTTCCTTGAGCGTGCGATTGAGAACTTTGCATCGTTTCAAGAGAAGGCCGCCGCGTTGACCAAACCTCTTGCCGTTGAGGTCGATGGCCGGTTGGTTCTCGTTTTCGGAGATGAAGAGGTGACGATCACTGCCCGGGCGGACCGGGTCGATCTGGCACCTGACGGTTATCACATCATCGATTACAAAACAGGCGCGGGCTCGTCGCTGAAGTCTGAAGCTGCCGGGTTCTCGCCCCAGCTGTTCCTTTCGGCGATGATGGCGCGATCTGGCGGTTTTGCGAACTGCCCTGAAGGCCCAGTCTGGCAGACTTCTTTTCTTCCTTTGGGAAAGGCCACCGATCCGTTTAAAGAAGATCTATCACGAGATAGCTCGGCAGCGCGGGGAGATGATCTCGCTGAGCGACTTCTTACCTTTGAGGCGGGTTTTCGGCCTTGGTTGCAAGAGCAAACCCTGACCCCCGCACCGATGCCGTC
>CAWUIJ010000205.1:0-4232 GCA_963922235.1 uncultured Parvularcula sp.
TTCATCGGCCAAGGCGATTTTCGGCGCCTCTGACACGTTGCCGGACGGCCTCTCACGAGCTAGCTCTCGGTTTCGCGCGCGGTAGCAAAGGCTCCCGCGCTCTTTGTCGTGGGAGACGCTGCCTTGGCTATGCAATCGGTCACACCTGTTATCGGGAAAGATGAAGCCTGGCGTCCCAAGGGCCACATCACGGTGCATGGCGCGCCAGAAGGGGCCGATGCCCTCGCCGTAGCTGAAGCTGCATCACGCCAGAACGGTGTCACCACGGTGATCACCCGCGATGCCGGTCGAGCGGCTGCGATGATCAGCACGCTCACCTTCTTTGCTCCGCAGATTCCCATCGTACGATTCCCCGCATGGGACTGCTTGCCTTACGATCGGATGTCACCAGGGACAGACATCGTCGCTGCACGGCTGAACGCCCTCGCGACCCTTGCCGCGCGGAAAGAGGGCGCGCCGCTTGTGGTGGTCACATCGGTTGCCGCTGCGACCCAGCGAACCTTGCCGAAAGAGCTCATCACCTCGGCAAGCTTTCAGGCCAAACCGGGTGCTGTGCTCGAGATGGATGACCTGACGGCCTATCTTGTGGCCAATGGTTATTCGCGGTCATCGACTGTGCGGGAGCCAGGGGAGTTTGCTGTGAGAGGGGGTCTCCTCGATCTCTTCCCTCCGGGTACCGACGAGCCCATCCGTCTCGACTTTTTCGGTGATAGCCTTGAGTCGATTCGCGCCTTTGATCCTGTCAGCCAGATGACCACCCATCAGCGGCGGGAGATCAATCTCACGGCTGCCTCCGAAGTGCTGCTGACGGATGAAACGATCAAGCGCTTCCGCCAGGGCTATCTGGAACGCTTCGGCACGCCGGGCGATGACCCCGTCTATGCCGCTGTCAGTGAAGGTCGCCGCCAGGCCGGCATGGAGCACTGGCTACCGCTCTATTACGAGTCCCTGGGCACGCTGTTCGACTATATCGGCGATGGTCTCGTGTTCCTCGACCACCTTGGAAACGAAGCGGTCGACGAACGGTTCGGCCAAATCGAGGACTATTACGAAGCGCGTGCTGACGACATGCGGGCAGGGGAGAGCGCAGGTCTCGACACGGTGCCCTACCGCCCGATGAAGCCTGAAGATGTCTATCTCGGACGCCAAGAGTGGAAAGAGCGTCTGCAGGACGTGGCGCTTCGCCCGCTGTCGCCCTTCTCACCCCAAGGTTCGGAGCGCGCTTTCAACTTCGGCGCGAAGCAAGGGCGGACCTTTGCAGCCGAGCGCTCGGGCAACCAAAACGTCTTCAACGCTGTCGCTGAGCACATTGATGAGAAACGTAAGGACAAGCGTGTCGTGGTTGCTGGCTGGTCCGAAGGCTCAGCGGATCGCTTGAAGACGGTGATCGGCGACCATGAGGTTTCAGGGCTTTTGACGCTCAAGTCCTGGAGCGATCTGGGGACCGACAAAACCACCGTACCGGTTGTGGTTCTCGGCCTTGAGCATGGTTTTGAGACGGATGATCTCGTTATCCTCGGCGAGCAGGACATTCTTGGTGACCGGCTTGTTCGTCGTTCGAAAACCAAGCGTGCTGAGAATTTCCTCACCGAAGCCAGCTCGCTTTCCGTCGGTGATCTGATCGTCCATGTCGCGCAAGGCGTGGGGCGTTATGAAGGCCTTGAGACCATTGAGATCCAAGGCGCACCGCATGATTGCCTAAAGCTCGTTTATCACGGCGGGAAAATGTATCTCCCGGTGGAAAACATCGAGCTTCTCTCCCGTTTTGGCTCGGATGATCCGAACCACCCGCTGGATAAGCTCGGCGGTGCGAACTGGGGCGCTCGCAAGGCCAAGATGCGCGAGAAGATCCGCATGATGGCGGAACAACTGATCGCCATTGCCGCCAAGCGTATGGCCAAGAAAGCCGACATCCTATCGCCGCCTGAAGGCGCTTATGATGAATTCTGCACGCGCTTTCCGTATGCGGAGACGGAGGATCAGCTGAACGCCATCGATGACGTCGTCGGCGACCTCCTCTCAGGTAAGCCGATGGACCGACTGATCTGCGGCGATGTGGGGTTTGGTAAGACAGAGGTCGCGATGCGCGCAGCTTTCGTCGCTGCGATGAACGGACGCCAAGTGGCCCTCATTTGTCCGACCACGCTTCTTGCCCGGCAACACGCCAAAGCTTTCAAGGAGCGCTTCACTGGCTTCCCGCTGAATGTTCATCAGCTGTCGCGCTTCGTGAGCGTTAAAGACGCGAAGCACACCCGCAATGGTCTTAGAGACGGCTCAGTGGATGTCGTGATCGGTACTCATGCCCTTCTTTCCAAGCAGGTGGGCTTCCGTGATCTGGGGCTGCTCATCATCGATGAAGAGCAACGCTTTGGTGTGAAGCACAAGGAGCGTTTGAAGGAATTCCGCGGCGACACCCATGTCTTGACCCTGACCGCGACGCCCATTCCGCGCACGTTGCAGCTGTCCATGTCAGGCATTCGCGATTTGTCGCTGATCGCGACTCCGCCAGTGGACAGGCTTGCGGTGCGTACAACGATCGGTCCATTCGACTCTGTCGTCGCCCGGGAGACCTTGCTGCGCGAGCATTATCGCGGCGGTCAGTGCTATTATGTTTGCCCGCGGGTATCAGACCTTGCTGGCATTGCTGAGTTTCTTGAAACCCACGTACCTGAAGTGAAGTTTCGCGTCGCCCACGGACAAATGCCTTCGGGTGAACTCGAAGATGTCATGACAGCCTTTTATGAGGGCAAGTTCGATGTCCTTCTTGCGACCACGATTGTCGAGAGCGGGATTGACGTCCCGACGGCCAATACGCTGATCGTTCATCGTGCGGACATGTTTGGCCTTGCGCAACTCTATCAGATCCGTGGCCGCGTGGGTCGGTCCAAACAGCGCGCTTATGCCTATCTCACCACCAGCCCTCGCAAGAAGATGACCGATGGGGCCCAGCGGCGGCTCAAAGTGCTACAATCCCTCGATACACTCGGCGCTGGCTTCACTTTGGCCAGCCATGACCTCGATATCCGGGGGGCTGGCAACCTTCTGGGTGAAGAACAATCCGGCACGGTGAAAGAAGTCGGTGTCGAGCTCTATCAGCATATGCTCGAAGAAGCCGTTGCTGAAATGAAGGACGGCGAAGTTTCCCAAGGCGAGGCTTGGTCGCCTTCGATCAATATCGGCACGGCGGTTTTGATCCCCGAAACCTATGTTGCTGATCTTGATGTTCGCATGTCGCTTTACCGGCGTCTCTCCGATGCGCGCGACGATCAGGATATTGAGGCCTTTGCCGCTGAGATGATCGACCGGTTTGGGCCATTGCCGCGCGAAGTTGAGGCGCTTTTGCAAATTGTTGGGATCAAAGCGCTGTGCCGCCGGGCGCAGGTGGCGAAGATCGACGCCGGCCCGAAGGGCGCGGTGGTCACCTTCCGCGATCAGTTCTCCAATCCGATGGGGCTGGTCCGCTATCTTTCCGATACGCCTTACGACATGAAATTGCGGCCTGACCAAAAGCTTGTTTTCAAACAGGCGTGGCCGGATGAAAAAGCACGCCTGAAGGGGTGTAAACGAGTTCTGGCCGTCTTGGTGGAAATCGCCGAAGCCGAAGCTGCTGCCGCTTAGGCAAAGAGCGGTGTGCTTGCCCGGTTGTTCAGGTCGCTGATCAATCGGTCCATAGCGTCAGTCGGTGTTTCGTTGACCGCCGCAAAACTTGCGTGGCGTGCTGACATCATAAGAGGCGAGGGCTCGTCACCGAACTTGAGGTCTTCGATCAGCGTCTGCATCGCCCGCATCACCCGGCGTGCATAAAACGCATCTGCACCCGGCATAGCCACCAGGAAGAGGTTCTCGCGAACCTTGGTGAAAGCCTCGAGCGGGGTCAGCGCCATACCCAGATAGATCCCCGCCTCGGCGAAGTCCTCTGGGCTCACCTTGCTTTCCGCTTGAAGCTCAATCGCTCCGTAGGCGATGATATGGCCCTGTGCATAATGCTCTTCGCAGATCCGCCGGAAGACCTGTGGTCCGAACAGCGGCGATGGCTCTCCCAGCTCGCTGATCGTTGACCCCGCCAATGCAGCCTTCAAACTGCGGGCCGTTTTGAAACGACTGGCGGCACCCTTCAGAAATGCAAGAACTTCGGGCGCTTCTTCAGGGCGAGCAACAAGGTCAGCGCCAGCGGCTAGCCAAGGCGTCATCGCCTCTTCGTTCCAATTGTCACGGACGACGGCCACGGGAAG
>CAWUIJ010000206.1:0-4216 GCA_963922235.1 uncultured Parvularcula sp.
CCCCAATTGAAGGTGAGACCGAGCCACAATTGCGGCCACCAGGTGATCCGCTTCATGAACGGATAGCCCGCGACGAGCGCGAGCGACGCCGCGCCGATGATGATCGCTGTCAGACCCAGCTGGATCAGGACCAAAAACCCGATCAAACTCAGGCCGATCACGAGAGCCATTGCAGCTTTCGGCGACACTGCGCCGGATGGGATCGGACGGTTCTTTGTTCGCTCGACCGATGAGTCGAGATCGCGATCGATCAGATCATTATATGCGCAACCCGCCGAGCGCATGACAAAGGAGCCAACGAGGAAGAGGATCAGCAGCCACCAAAATCGGCCTGCATCCATCCCTTCCGGACGGGCGGCAATCACACCCCATAGGCAAGGCAGAAACAAAAGCCAGACGCCAATCAATCGATCCGCGCGCATCAGGCGGAGGTAAGGCCGCGCCCAAAGCGGCGCAGTGTCCACAAAGCTTACGCCAGCATCGAGGGTCTTTTCATCGGTGGTTGTCGTCATGAGGCGCCGCCTAGCACCAGATGCGCCCGATCAAAATGTTCCTGAAAGCGTCAACGTGAAGCGCCGGTTGTCCGTACGCTCCCTCGCTTCGATAAAGTCGATCGGCGTCTGTTCACGGCGGCCTTCCCAGCGGGTCCGATCTTGATCATAGGTCACATCAAAGAGGTTATCGACGGACAGACGAAGAATCATCCCGCGAAGGTCCTTGTGCTCAACAAAGACACGGCTTTCAGGCTGCGGAATATTGGCTCGAGCAATTTCATTGAACCGGAAGACCACAAAGTCCTCGATCCCGCTGATCCGCATACCATAAGCGTAGGGCGTCGCAGGAATGTCATGGCGAAATTCGATCTTATACTCCCAGTCCGGAGCACGGCTGAAGGACCGCGTCTCTCCCGTCACGGGATCTTCGACATTGGTGTCGCGATAGAGGCCAGAAAAATCGAACCGGCCCCCTGGAAGGTTCCAACGATCCGTCTCCAACGTTCCTTCAAGGCTGACGGCCCATTCCGTTGCCGTATCGATGTTTCCAACCGCGTCCGTCACCGATAGGAGATTCCCCATCTCGTCGAACTCCTCGAACGGAACTTGGTCGACCAGGTCCTCGATAAGCCGTCCGGTGATCCGGAAAATCACCTTCTCTTCTTCGCTAATGGCAGCTTCGAGCTCGATTTCGCCGTCCCAAGACTGTTCAGGCACAAGGTTACGGTTCCCCGCCTGCTCTCGTTCTTCTTGGAAATTGACGTTGCTGATAAAGTCATTGAACGACAATTGGCCGACGGAGCGCTCAAAACGAGCACGCAGGTCAAACCGATCCGACACCGGATAAGCGAAAGTCACAAATCCCTTCGGCCGCGTGAAGCTGCGCGTTTGTGTTCCAGTGCCCTCGTCGAAAATGAGGGTCGCACCGTCAATGTTGGCAGGAACCGTCGTGCTTGTCTCATTGATAACGGTGATCTTCGACCACTCGCCCGCCGCTGAGGCCTGAACAGCCAGATCATCCCATAGCGTAAAGCCGCGCGTCAAAGAAATCTGCTCTCGGATCTCCTCGACACGGTTATCGGGCGAAACTGAAACAAAATCGTCGCCGGTGCCGCGTGCCTTAAAGACCGACTCCGAGTCGAGGAAGTTGAAGGCAACCTCGGCCGCGACCTCCCACGTGACCCCGTTCTCTTGGGCAAACGCGTATTCCGTCCGGCCAATCAACTCGCCTTCGTTGATGTCCTGCTTGAACTCACTCACCACAAAGCTGGAGCCAAATTCTTCATTGAATTCACGCGTGGTCAGGGGGCTGTGCTCGAACCGGTCATAGGCGATGACCTTCAAGGTGCCTGGGCCAACATCATGGCTCAGTTCAAGCGAGCCTTCGGCATTCCACTCATCCTCGGCGCGCAACGTATCGCGTGAGGAGACATCTTCAACGTCTGAATACTCCCAGCGATCAACGCCGAACAAGGCAGCCGACCCCGTGAAGGCAAGACTTGTCCGCTCACTGATGGGATAATTGAGTGACGTTGTCAGGCTTGGCGCCTCGATCCTCGACGTGAACTTCTCTTGACGTCGTTCCACCAGGTTGCCGTCACCATCGAAGACGTCTTCGGGACCCTGTTCCCCGCCTCGCCGGCTGCGATTGTCAAAGCCGACCGTGTAGCTGAGATCGCCTTTTTCTCCTGAGGCGGCCAATGTGCCGTTTGTCCAACGCGGGGTCACGCCATCCCGAAACTGAGGCTCATATTCCCAATTTCCGCCGAGCGTGCTGCGGTCGAGAATGACATTAGCCACCTGGCCGGTCAGGCCTGTCACGCCGAGGGTCGCTGCGTCAGCAATCTCGATCCGAACAACCGTACTGGCAGGCGTGCCCGACAGCACATCGGTCGCATCGGTGTCCTTCGATGTGATTCGTTCGCCATTGATCAAGACGTTGACGCCGCCCTGCCCTAAGCCGCGATCATCACCTTCCGAGCGAATGCTAAAGCCGGGAACCCGGCGCACCATGTCGATCGCGGTCTGCGGAGCGAAACGTTCAAAATAAGTCGCTTCGAACGTCTGGCGCGTGTCGTCCTGAGCAACAGCTGGCACGGTCACGGACGCAGCCGCAACGGCCGACAGCAGGGCACCTCGGATCACGTATGGCTCTCCCCAAATACGCTAGTGTCTATAAGACGTTACACCCTAAAGGTGAATTTCTATCGCAAAAACACTTCAATGACAAATTCGCTCTCACTTTTATGCGACACATGTCGCATGGCGGTCAATATTGTTCTTCTCAATCTCTCTCGGTACCGCCACGTTCAAAGCGCTCTATCACCGTTTTCCGCGAGGAACCACAATGACTGATAACCCCTTTCAGTTGTCCCAGATTGTCGTTCTGACGATGATTGTGGTGCTGTTCGCAGCCACAACCTTGTTCCGGTTTAAGGCGGAGCATCTTGAGGGCTCAAAAGCCGAAGCAGTGCTTGGCGCCGCCCTTTTTGGTTTGATGTTTGGGCTGATCGTTGTGCTGGTGCTTCTTCCTATGCGGTTTGAAGAGCAGAGTGGCGGCACGCCGTCTTGGCTGCCATTTTTCGCCATCATCATCCTGGCGTTGCGCTCAGATCGAATCACGTCGCTGCCAATGGTCGGCCGCTTCTTGCGCGCTTACCGCGTCGCGACGCTGCGGCGGACCATCACGCAAAGCCGTGAGCGGCTGGACAAACTGGGCGTTGCTCGCGATACCGAAAGCCGAAACGCTGACGAGTGATTTGCTATGGCTGACCGCACCCCCACGCGCAATCAACCCGAGAGCTTTTCTTGGACCGATGACAACACCGCATGGTGCGACGCCCAAATTAAGAAGTACCCTGAGGGCCGCCAAGCATCAGCTGTGATCCCGTTTCTTTGGAAAGCACAAAAGCAAGAAGGCTGGATCTCGATTGCTGCGATGGAGGTGATCGCGGCACAGCTCGATATGCCCTACATTCGGGTTTACGAAGTCGCGACCTTCTACACGATGTTCAACCTGCGTCCGGTGGGTCAGCATTTCGTGCAACTGTGCGGCACCACGCCTTGCATGCTTCGCGGATCCAACGATCTCGTTGACGTCTGCAAGGAGATCATCGGTCCCCAGAACACGATCAATGATAGCGGCAACCTTTCTTGGCTCGAGGTTGAATGCCTTGGCGCCTGCTGCAACGCGCCGATGGTGCAGATCAATGACTACTACTATCAAGACCTGACACCCGAGACGTTCCGGGACATTCTACAAAGGCTCGACCGCGGCGAAGATGTGCCTCCCGGCGTCTTCAATGAAGGGCGCCACACGTCTGATCCTGAAGGCGAGAACACCACCCTGACCGATCCCTCGATCTATGATGGATCGTCGGCCACGCCGATCACAAGCCTCCCCGATACGGGCACCGCATGAAACTGCTCGCTGCCTTCACGGCATGTGTTTTCATCAGCCTGCCAAGTTTTTCATTCGCATCTGACAAGCGTATTGCTCTTTCGTTCGATGACGCTCCAAGGGCCGACGGCCCGCTGCTGCGTGGTGCCGATCGCGCTGATCAGTTGGTCAATGCACTTCAACGCGCAGAGACGGGACCGACGGTCTTTTTCGTGACCACCGATGGATTTGAGGACCTGCCAGATGGTCAGGCCAGGGTCGAAGGCTATGCAAATGCGGGCCACCTGATCGCCAACCATTCGCACACGCACCCTTGGCTGAG
>CAWUIJ010000207.1:0-4197 GCA_963922235.1 uncultured Parvularcula sp.
TGGCAGAACGACAGCGGAAACCTCAAAAGCCCGGTGTTCATGGGCAAACGCCGCGGCAGGGCGAGGCTGTAATAGCCTTCGCGCTTCAGGAGCCTCGCGAGCTTCGCGTTGGCCAGATCCAACTCGGCGGTCACTTGATTGACGGCTGGAGCCAGCAAGTCACCCGTCTTGGGCTTGCCGCCCGCATACTTTGAAGGGTGTTTAACAAGGTTCATCGTCTACGAAGCCAACTCGTTCATGATAATCACAGCGGCTCGCGCCTTGGGCATGAAGACTTTGACCCCTTCGATGAAATCGGGATGCGAGTCGGGCTCGACGGCCAAAACACCGATGAGATCGACACCGATATCCGCTTTCACACGATTGAGCCACGCGTGATTGAAATGGCTTTCTTCTGACGAGATTGTCGAGATTAAGTTCATGTTTTGAACCGCTTCACAGGTGGCGGCCGACAAAGTAGACGGTAGTCTATTTTATCGGCATGTTCAAGTTGAAGAAGCATCTTGGCACTTCGGGACCTGCCCGCTTGGCCACGGTTGTGGCAGTGTGATCACTGCTAAATCACCTGATGGATTGGCAAAAAGACGCTAGAACGAAAGAAAATGCCGTCTCAGCTCGGAGGAAACTATGCCACTCGACGATCACAACACTGAAGACTTCATGCAAGACCTGTTGGCTCGTCAGAAAGCCGCCCAACTGCTCGAAGGCTTCCCCACTGCAGAGACGCGTATTGACCGTATCAACCGCGCCATTGATGTCGTGGTTCGCCACAAGTCAGCCATCGACGACGCCATCTCAAGCGACTTTGGCCATCGGCCGACGGAAGTGACAGCCTTCACCGATACAGCCACAGCGATCGGACAACTGAAGTTTTCTAAGAAGCACCTCCGCCGATGGATGCGGGCGGAGCGCCGCTCAGTTGAATTCCCTTTCGGGCTATTGGGCGCGTCAGCAAAAATCGAGTTTCAGCCTAAAGGTGTGATCGGTATCATCTCGCCTTGGAACTTCCCTGTCGGTCTCACGTTTGGCCCCCTCGCGGGAGCTCTCGCCGCTGGTAACCGCTCGATCATCAAACCGTCTGAGTTCACAGAAGCCACCTCAGAACTGATCGCCTCCATGATCAAAGAAGCCTTCGATGAATCCGAAGTCGCCGTGGTCACCGGAGGGCCGGAGATTGGTGCGGCCTTCACAAAGCTCCCCTTCGACCATCTCGTCTTCACCGGCGCGACAGCCATCGGCAAACATGTGATGCGCGCCGCCGCAGACAATTTGGTCCCTGTGACGCTTGAGCTTGGCGGAAAATCTCCAGCCATCCTTGGTCAGTCTGCTGACTTTGAAAAGGCTGCAACACGGATCATGCATGGTAAAGTGATCAATGCGGGCCAAATCTGCGTTGCACCCGACTATGCCTTCACGCCTACGAACAAAGTTGATGAGTTCGTTGGGCACGCACAGTCTGCAATTGCATCGATGCTGCCAAGCGGGATGAAAGACAATGGCGATTACACCTCCATCATCAACCAGCGTCATTACGACCGCCTTCAAGGTTATCTTGATGATGCGAAATCAAAAGGTGCTGAACTGGTAGAAATCAATCCGCAAGGAGAGAATTTCACACAGCAGCCTCATCACAAGATGCCGCCAACACTGGTTCTGAACCCCACCGACGATATGGCTGTCATGCAGGATGAGATCTTTGGCCCGATCCTCCCGATCAAGTCTTACCAGCACATCGACGAGGCCGTCGATTACGTGAATGCCCATGATCGCCCGCTCTCTCTCTATTATTTTGGCAGTGACCAGACTGAAAGCGATCGTGTTGTTTCTTCAACAACATCGGGAGGCGTGACACTGAACGACGTGATCTTCCATGTGGCCCAAGAAGATTTGCCCTTCGGGGGTGTCGGTCCGTCGGGCATGGGCTCGTATCACGGGCGGGATGGTTTCTTTGAGTTCAGCCACAAGAAATCGGTGTACAAGCAAACAGGAAGTGAAATCCTGAAAATGCTTCGCCCTCCCTATACCGACGCGTTTAGAAAGCAGATAAGCGGTCGCATCAAAAACTAAATTGCACCCTGCATGCCAATTCGTATACATCCTACGCAGTGGAAAATTGATTGAGGGTAGATCAATGAAGACACGATTGACCGAACTACTGGGCATCGAGGCTCCTATCATTTGCGGCGGTATGATGCGCGTTGGTACCGCCGACCTCGCAGCAGCTGCTTCCAACGCGGGCGCCCTTGGCGTCATGACAGCCTTATCCCAACCGACTGCGGAAGGGTTGGAAAAGGAGATTGCGCGTTGCCAGTCCCTTACGGACAAGCCCTTTGGTGTGAACCTGACCGTGGGCGTTGTCGCCTCACCAGTTGATTATGATCAGTATATTGATGTGATCATTCGCAGCGGTGTCAGGATTGTCGAGACGGCCGGTCGAAGCCCAGAACCCTTTATGGATCGGTTCAAAGAGGCAGGCATCAAAGTCATCCACAAAGCCGTCACCGTGCGCCATTCCTTAGCGGCTGAGCGTGTGGGCGTCGATGTGATCAGCATCGACGGCTTTGAATGCGCAGGTCACCCCGGTGAACACGATATTGGCGGTTTGGTCCTATTCCCTGCCGCCGCGCAAGCGTTGAAGGTGCCTGTTGTCGCGTCAGGCGGCATTGCTGATGGACGTGGTTTGGCGGCTGCGCTCGCGCTCGGCTGTGACGGCGTCAACATGGGCACCCGCTTTATGGTGACCAAAGAAGCTCCGATCCATGACGGCATTAAGGAAAAAATCGTCGAGATGGACGAGAACCAAACCCAACTCATCTTCCGGACGTTTAGAAACACCGCACGCGTCTACAAAAACTCTGTGGCAGAGAAAGTGGCTGAAATCGAAGCACGCGGCGGCGAGTTTTCTGAAGTCTATCAATATGTCGCGGGTTCCAAACAAGAAGAAGCCTGGAACACTGGTGACATTGACGCCGGTATGGTGACCGCGGGCATGTCAGGTGCTTTCATCAACGATATACCATCCTGCAAAGAGATGGTTGAGACGATCGTCAGCGATGCGAGCAAAATCATCAATGACCGCCTCGCCAGCTTCACAGCCTAAGGAGGCTTGATTGGCCGAGACCTTCCTAGGTCATGTTATTCGATTGAGCGCAACGCAGAACATCTGTCTACTTTGCGTTGCGCTCTTTTCGTCAGCACAAGATTTATTCGTCAGGCACTCGCCGCTACAGGCGCGCCAAAGAATGACAGGCAACCCGTCTTCTCCAGCAGATCAGTCAATTCAGTGTTATCCGACACTGTACTGAACTTTCGACGAAGCTCATCGAGCGTGATGGCTTGATACTTGAAGGTCTTCTGCTGAAAAAGCTGACCATTCATCGTTAGGCTCGTTTGGTCCTCCTTGGCGTGCCAAGCATGATAGTTGGCTTCCATCCATGGGAGGAACCTGGTCCCCATCTCTTGGGTGAGAATAGGCAAGAGGGTCGGCTTCAGAGCCTCGAGCGTCTCGAAATCTCCTTCAATCGAAGGATCTTGCATCCTCTTGATATAAGCCACGAGGTTCGGAGCGTTGCGTTCAAGATAGGCGTTGGCTGTCGGGTCGGTCCAGGCTTGGTAAAGGTTGCACCACAGACCAAAGTCACCAAAACAAGGCCGCCCACCGAACAAATAGGATCGATCTTTGAAATGCTCATTGAGCATCGCGGAGAGGTCTTCAAATGACTGCTTCAGTTGCGGCACATTGGTCTCATTGCCGCCGGAATAAACAAGCCGCGGCACCATGCGCTTGACGATCGCTTTCGCCGTGATGCCATGGATGAGTGGCTTCAACAGCTGTCCCTCGAGCATACTCGTCGCAAGGCGGTTTCCTGTGGCCTTCGCATCGGCATCGTAGAACCAACGTTGAAAGAACATCAGCTTGTTGCACCACTCGTCACCGAACTCTTCGAACAAGCAAGAAAGAAACCAGAGCGCTTTGTCTTCGGGATGGATGCTCGGTTCTGGATGCTCATTATCCAGACGTTCAATAATGATCGTTGAATCCTGCATCGCCTCCCCCGAGGGGAAAAACAAAAGCGGGATCAACTGAACCTTGGCATGCTTTTGAAACAGCGCCTCGTTCTTTTGATTTCGGTTGACCCACTCGAACGGGATCTTCTTGAACTTGAGAAACGCATCCACTTTGACAGTGTACGGAGA
>CAWUIJ010000208.1:0-4191 GCA_963922235.1 uncultured Parvularcula sp.
GAGGACGTGCGCAGCCTCTTGATGGCGACCCGCGATTTTCTCTTCGCAACACGGCTTTCGACCCGCAGCGACGCCTAATCGCGCCCGCCGCGTTGTTTTTCTGGAACCTTCTTCGGCGGACGCTGTTACAGTCCCGTAGAACGTTCTAAAGGACGCCCACGCGTGCTGAATATCCTCACCCGTCCTCCTCTCGCTGTCGTGCGCCAGTTCGCGCGAGCGGTTTTTGCTGATCGATTGATCGGCGATGAGGTCATGCGCATGACCATGGCGCGGGTGTCGATCGATCCCTCCAGCAGCTCGTCCTCAGTCGTGGATATGATGGCGGCCTTCATGCATTCCTGGCGCATGGCGCTTGAAGAGAAGCCTGCCGACCCTGTCCTTTTCAGTGATGCCGCTCTGATTGAGGCCTTGCCCCATCCCCCTGATGACGCACGCCTTCTTCTCTTGATGGTCGATGTCATGGGCCTTGAACCCGAGCAGGGCGCGAGCGTGATCGGGTTTGATGGTGATCCTGAAGCCATGCTCGAAGACGCACGCGCGTCCTTGAGCCTGGGTCGCAAAGCCAGAGCCGTGGTCGTGGAAGACGAGCCCCTGATTGCCGCTGATATCCGCCGCATTCTTGAGCAATTGGGTGTGGAAGTCGCTGGCGAGGCCGCCTCAGCCGCCGATGCCGTCAAACTGGCAACAGACGCTCGACCGGACATCATTCTCGCGGATTACAACCTTGAGGGCCAAGACACAGGCGTCGATGCGGTGCTCGAGATCCACGGGGAGCACGAGTGCCCCGTCGTCTTCATCACAGGTTTTCCCGACCGCGTCCTGCAGGGCGAAGAAATCGAGCCAGACTTTGTCATCGGCAAACCTTACACTCCCGAGAATGTGCGAGCTGCTGTTGTGCACTGCCTTGACGCCCGCAGAGCCTAAGACCAGAACCGAAGACTGACCGGGCGTGAATCGTGTCCGGGGTCCCGAGGGAGGACGGCGAGCCGCATGGCGTCTCAGGAAAAACGTCTTTCAAAGCTACAGATCCTGGTCACCGACTCGGAGCTTCAAAACATCGATGACTGGCGTTTTGACAACCGTGCGGAGAATCGGTCGTCGGCTGTTCGCGAGCTCATCGCCCTGGGTTTGAGCCTCGCGAAAGAACGACCCGATGAAGCGGCTGAGAAGCTCAAGAAGCTCCGAGGCGACAGCTGACGCGCTTGCCTGCGTCTTTTTGCAGTCCACATTGCAAAGCATCGAGGGATGATGAGGCCATATTGGGCCCCTTTGCCTTCGTCAGCGCGATCTGAGCCGACTGTTCTTGATAGCGGTTTGAGGCAGCGACTGGGTTTCAGCATGAGTGACTCACTCCGAACCCTCGTATCACTCATAAACACCAATATACATCCTAATAGTCGATCAATACAGTTGGTCTTGAGGGGTATATGAGCCCTACAGCTTTCTTTGACCTCAATAATGGCGGTTCGTAGACAAGAGGTGTTGAAGATCCGGAGGTCATGATGGCCGTCTCGACAATCTCATCTCTTGAATTGAGCCAGGCGCTGCCGGCCCTCAACCGCTTTGCGATGACGCTGACCCGTAACGAGGATCGTGCCAACGATCTGGTTCAGGACAGCGTTGAGCGGTGTTTGCGCAAACAGCACCTCTTTGATGGTGAGAATCTTCGCTCTTGGATGTTCACGGTCTGCCGACGTGTGTTTTTGAACCAGCTACGCCGGGACAAGGTCCGCGGCGTGCCCGTTGATCTTGACGATGCTCCGCAGGACCGCCTTTCGATTGATCCTTTCCAGGAGGAGCGGATGCATTACGAAGATGTTGTCACCAATTTCCGCAAGCTTCCGCACAACGACAAAGTGGTTCTGTCATTGGTCGCCATCGAGGGCCTCAAATACGAAGAGGCCGCAACCCTTTTGAAGGTGCCCGTGGGGACTGTCCGCTCACGTCTCAATCGAGCACGCCAGCGGCTGAAAGATCACCTCGACCGAAGACCTGCGCTCGCGGCCTAAAAGCCTCACCCCAGGGTCTGGGACTCGGCCATCGCATGGCCTATGTTCCCGATATGTCCGACGTCCTTCCCAAAAATCAGGGCTTTTCTGAAGCCGTTGCCACCTACCATGCCCGGCTCCAGCCCGAGGCGTGGACACCGCATCGGCCTGAGCGCCCGGAGAAGCTCGAGGGTGGGCAACGGTTCGAGGTGGTCTCTGACTACCAGCCAGCCGGTGACCAACCCGCAGCGATTGAAGAGCTCGTGGACGGCGTCAAAGTGCATGAGCGGGACCAGGTGCTGCTCGGGGTGACGGGTTCGGGCAAGACCTTCACCATGGCGAAGGTGATTGAGGCCTGTCAGCGCCCGGCCTTGATCCTTGCGCATAACAAGACCCTCGCGGCCCAACTTTATGGGGAGTTCAAATCATTCTTCCCCAACAACGCTGTCGAGTATTTCGTCTCCTATTACGACTACTACCAGCCCGAAGCGTATGTTCCGCGGACGGATACCTATATCGAGAAAGAGTCGACGATCAACGAGCAGATCGACCGTATGCGGCACTCGGCCACCCGCTCTCTGCTTGAGCGTGATGATGTGATCATCGTGGCCTCGGTCTCGTGCCTCTACGGTATCGGATCGGTGGAGACCTACACAGCGATGGTGTTCGACCTCGCCGTGGGTGAGCAGATCGAGCGCAAACAGCTCCTCGCGGATCTTGTGGCGCTTCAATACAAACGCAACGACCAGGCCTTTCAGCGCGGAACCTTCCGGGCCCGGGGCGATACGATCGAGATTTTCCCGGCGCACTACGAAGATGCTGCCTGGCGGGTCACGCTGTTCGGTGATGAGATCGAAGAGATCACCGAGTTCGATCCTCTCACAGGGAAGAAGGTCCAGAATCTCAAGACCATTCGTCTTTATGCGAACAGCCACTATGTCACGCCGCGCCCGACGCTGTCGCGCGCCATGGAAGAGATCAAAGCCGAACTCGCCCGGACGCTGCCGATCCTGCATCAAGAGGGGAAACTTCTGGAGGCTCAACGGATTGAGCAGCGCGTCCAGTTTGATCTTGAAATGATGGCCGCGACGGGTTCTTGCCAAGGGATCGAAAACTACTCCCGGTACCTCACAGGCCGCAAGCCTGGTGAGCCGCCCCCGACACTCTTTGAGTATCTGCCGGAGAACGCGCTTCTTTTTTGCGATGAAAGCCATGTGACCATCCCGCAGATCGGCGCGATGTTCAAAGGCGACTATGCGCGGAAAAGAACGCTTGCGGAGTATGGCTTCCGTTTGCCCAGCTGCATGGACAACCGTCCCCTCAAGTTTGAAGAGTGGGATGCGATGCGCCCGCAAACGCTGCATGTCTCTGCCACACCAGGGCCATGGGAAATGGACCGGACGGGCGGCGTCTTCGTGGAGCAGGTGATCCGGCCCACGGGGCTTGTCGATCCGCCGGTGGAGATCCGCCCTGTCTCGAAGGATGATTTCAGCCAGGTTGACGATGTCATCGACGAAGTGAAACAGGTCGCCAAGCAAGGTGGCCGGTCACTTGTCACGACACTGACCAAAAAGATGGCCGAGGATCTCACCGAGTATATGCATGATCAAGGCGTCAAGGTGCGCTACATGCACTCCGACGTCGATACCGTGGAGCGGATCGAGATCATCCGTGACCTGCGCCGCGGGGTCTTCGATGTCTTGATCGGCATCAACCTTCTCCGTGAAGGCCTCGACATCCCTGAATGCCAGCTAGTGGCTATCCTTGATGCGGACAAGGAAGGTTTCTTGCGCTCTGAGACATCCTTGATCCAGACCATCGGCCGAGCGGCGCGGAACGTCGAAGGCCGCGTCATTCTCTATGCTGATCGCAAGACGGGCTCGATTGAGCGGGCGCTTGAAGAGACGGGTCGGCGTCGGTCCAAGCAGCTTGAGCACAACGAAGAGCATGGAATCACGCCGAAAACGGTCAAAGCCAAGATCGCCGAGATCGTCGAAAGCGATGATGAAGGCGTGAAAGCGGCGGCAGGCACGACCTTCAGCTCGGGCAAGCTCACAGCGCCCAAGTCAGCGAAGGCCGGGTTTGCCGAGGATGCTGCGTCCTTCGAGCATGGCAGCAACCTGCAGACCCACCTCAAGCAGCTTGAAAAAGAAATGCGCGAGGCAGCGGCTGATCTCGACTTTGAAAAGGCGGCAGAGATCCG
>CAWUIJ010000209.1:0-4142 GCA_963922235.1 uncultured Parvularcula sp.
TACGGCGTGCACTGCAATTTCTGCATGACAAAGACTTGATCGAAGCCGTTCAGGGCCGGGGGACCTTTGTGCGTCGCCCCGCCCTTCGATTTGAAATCGGTCGGCGGACTCGTTTTTCCGATGCTCTTAAGAAACAGTCGGTGCGCGGCGGCGCTGAAACCCGAACCCTCGCACTGATCACACCCCAACGCGAGGTGGCCGACGCTCTCGGCATTCAACCCCGCAACAAAGTGGTGTTTCTCGAGCGTGTAGGATTTGCCGAAGACGTACCCATCAGCATTTCACGGCATTACTTCAGTCACGAACGCTTTCCATTCTTCAAAGACTTCTACCAACGTAAAGGTTCAGTGACAGAGACACTTGTGGCTTGCGGCGTGCCCGATTTCATTCGACAACGCACCGTTATTGACGCAAGGGTTCCGACAGCTGAGGAATGCTCTATACTGAATGTTCCTAAACATGTTCCGCTACTTCACACGAAATCGTGGAACGTGGACTCCTTCCAACGGCCACTTGAGTACGGCGAGAGCTTGTTTGCGAGCGACCGGGTGGAGCTGGAAATCAACGCGGCGTTGGAACCCGCCATTGATGTGGTGGAAACACCTGATGAGCAATCGGTAAAAGGGGTGGGTTGATGAGTGTTTGTTTGAGCGGAGCAAAAATCGTTACGGCCGAGGCCGTCATTGAAGGCACGCTGATTTGTGAGGGCGAGACCATCGCGGAGGTCTCTCCTACCAACATTACCGCAGCTGAGCCGGTCGACGGGGATTACATTATCCCTGGCATTATCGATATCCATACAGACAACTTAGAACGCCATTTCTTCCCTCGCCCCAATGTGGATTGGGATCCCGTTTCGGCAGCAGTCATCCATGATGGCAACTGCCTGGGCGTCGGCGTCACCACGGTGTTTGACAGCCTTTCCGTGGGATCCTGGTCAGGAAAAGAGGCGCGCCACGTCGACAACCTCAAAAGACTTGTGGACGGGCTTGGGCAGGCCAAAGAGCAAGGCCTGGTCGGTGCCGATCACTTCATCCACTGGCGCTGCGAAACCACCAACCCGTTTTTGCCTGAGCTTTTCGAAGCCGTTGCGAGCCATCCGCTCACGAAGCTGCTCTCGGTCATGGATCACACGCCAGGACAACGTCAGTATCCTGATCTCGAAAAGCATCTTTCGCGTTGGCAAGCCCATGCTGGCCTCACAGAAGAAGAAGCGCGGAAGCGCTATCTCGAGATTGTCGAGAACCAAAAGAATCATTCCGAACCCAATCGGAAAATGATCTCCGAATATGCTCGAACACACAAACTCTCCCTAGCTAGCCATGACGATCAGCTCGAGTCGCATGTTGAAGAGGCCCGGGAGGTTGGCGCAACCATCAGCGAGTTCCCCACCACGCTCGAAGCTGCCCGCGCCGCTCGCGCTCGCGGCATGATCATCGCGATGGGCGGCCCTAATCTCATGCGGGGCGGCTCTTATTCGGGGAACGTGAGCGCTGCAGAGTTGGCGTCGGAAGGTCTGCTCGACATTTTTGCGTCTGACTACGTCCCTCGCAGTATGATCGAGGCCGCCTTCAAACTGACCGAGGAACCGTTCGGATGGTCCCTTCCCGACGCCATTGCCACAGTCAGCAAGAATGTGGCTGAGTCCGTTGGTCTCAACGATCGCGGAACCTTGCAAGAAGGCCAGCGCGCTGATTTCATTCGTGTGCGCCTGATCGATGGTCGGCCTCTTGTTCGCGGCGTGTGGGTCGGAGGCGCTCGCGTCAACTGATCGGACGATCACCCCATGCAACACGTCCTCAAAGTGGTGACCCTGAACACGTGGAAGTGCGACGGGCGCTATTGGGACCGGCTTGATTGGATGGCGAAAGAGCTAGAACGGCTCTCCCCAGACATCGTCCTTCTCCAAGAAGCCTTCACGTGCCCGTCGCGCAGCGCTGACACCGCAGGGTGGTTGGCATCAGCCCTCCATTTGGAGGCTCACCGCCTTAGGGGGCGAGAAAAAGAACGCGTGTTCGAAGGCGCCCCGCGATGGTCATCATCGGATCTTGCGATTCTTTGTCCGTTCACGCCCCTTCGTCGCCAAGAGCTCGAGCTCGCCAGCCACGAAGCCGATCCTGACCGAAAGGCGCTGGCGCTCGACGTTGAGTGTTATGGTCTACGTTTGCGCTTGGTGAACACGCACCTCACGCACAGGCACGATTCAAAAGGACAAGCGGCACGGCACCAGCAAGCCAAACAGGTGTTCGACCTCGCCTCGCCCTCGGACGTCGAGTTTTCGATCGTGGGCGGCGATTTCAACGCCAGTTTGGACAGCCCCGAACTCGACCTATTTTCGCACAGTCCATCGGATCGACGACGCCTTCATCCGCGCATGGATGACCCAAAAGGCACGATGCAAGGCGAACGGTTTGATCCTGCTCACATTCCGGCACGAATTGATCATTTGTTTGTCTACAAAAATCTCAGCAGCAAAGCTGACGTCACATTCAATCGCGAAGCCGTCGTGATGGACTCACCTATCGGGCCTCGGGGTGAGTTTCCGAGTGATCATGCCGCCGTCGTGGCAGAACTCTCAGTAGACACCAAAACCCTTGATCCATAGGGACGTTGGCTCGTGAAAAGGTAGTTCCCATGAACCGGGCCAATACAGCACGACAAAATCCTTACCCTGCTTATGAAGGGGGATGGAAAGATGTGATCGGGCTGTGTGCTCGGTATTGGGTGTCCAAGCCGAAACTGTTTGGCTCGTTTATCTTTTTCACGATCTTGCTGGTGGCAGCGAAAGTGACCATGCCGATTGCGGCGGGCATACTGGTGGACAGAGCCGTTGTTGCAACCAATGGCCAGGGATCCTTCGCCTCTGCGCGGCAAGCTCTTTACCTCTTTGCCTTTGCCTCTGTTCTTTACGGGGTCATCAACCACGTCAGTTATCTTGTCTGGATCAAGCTTGCGGCCAAGAACATGTCGGAGCTGCTCCAAGACACGTTCAACAAGGTGCAACGCTTCTCCTCCGACTGGCATGCCAACACGTTTGCCGGCGCGACGGTTCGGAAAGTCACACGGGGCAAATGGGCCTATGATGCGATATCGGACATCATCTGGATCCAATTCTTTCCGCTGCTCCTCATTGTGGCCAGTCTCACAATCATCCTTGGACAGAAATTCTTCGTTGTTGGGTTCTTGTTCCTTGCGACAGTCGCGATCTATGTTGGCGTCTCGATTGTTGTGGCGATGCGTTACCTTCGTCCTGCGAACATCAAGGCTGCTGCCGCGGACAGCGCGATCGGCGCCAATCTTGCTGATTCGATCACCAACAATGCCACTGTGAAAGCCTTTGGAGCTGAGAAGCGCGAAGAGACCCGTTTCCGCGAAACAGGTGATGATTGGGCTGGCAAAGCTCTCGTCTCATGGACCCGGGGCCACCGGCTCGCTCTCCTCCAAGACATCCTCTGGTCCGTGCTGCAACTGGCAACGATCGGTGTCGTGATCGGTTTGGCTGCACAAGGCCGCGCAACGGCGGGTGACATTGCCTTCTTGCTCACCGCCAACTTCCAACTGGGCGGACACCTTCGCCAAGTCGGCAACCATATCCGTCAGTTCCAACGCGCCAGCAGCGAGATGCTCGACGTTGTCGACTTTCATTGGCGACCTGAACAAGTTGCGGATCAGGCCGAGGCACCATCCTTCTCTCCCAAGCGGGGCGAAATCGAGTTTGATAAAGTGCTGTTCGGGTACCAAGGCAGTTCAGAACCTCTCTACCGGAACTTCTCTCTGACCATTCAGCCTAATGAACGCATTGGCTTGGTCGGTCCTTCAGGATCAGGCAAGTCCACCTTCGTCAAACTGATCCAACGGCTCTACGAAGTCGATGCCGGTGAGATCCGCATCGATGGGCAGCCGGTTCAGTCCGTGGCCCAGTCGTCGCTGAGGTCCTCGGTGGCTCTTGTCCCGCAAGACCCCCTCCTCTTCCACCGTTCCCTTTCCGAGAACATCGCTTACGGACGGCCAGACGCCACAGAAGAAGACATCGTCGAAGCCGCTCGCCGCGCCCGCGCGCTTGAGTTCATCGATCGCCTGCCCCTGGGCTTCGATACCCTGGTCGGCGAACGCGGGATCAAGCTCTCTGGCGGCGAGCGCCA
>CAWUIJ010000210.1:0-4133 GCA_963922235.1 uncultured Parvularcula sp.
ACGCCCATGCCGAAGGCGAAGCCTTGGTACTCGTCAGGGTCCAGACCACAGGCCTTCAGCACATTGGGATGCACCATCCCGCAGCCAAGGATCTCCATCCAATCAGCGCCTTGCCCGATCTTGATGCCGCCGCCGACACGCTCATAGCCGACATCCATTTCCGCCGAAGGTTCCGTAAACGGAAAGAAGTGAGGCCGGAAGCGCGTGGTCAGGGTATCGATCTCAAAGAACGCCCGCAAGAATGCCTCGAGCGTACCCTTAAGGTGACCCATATGGGTTTCGCGATCGATCACGAGGCCTTCGACCTGATGGAACATAGGCGTATGGGTTTGGTCGCTGTCGCAACGGAATGTGCGGCCAGGAGCGATGATCCGGATCGGCGGCTTTTCGTTCATCATCGTCCGTACCTGGACGGGTGAGGTATGTGTCCGCAGCACCATGCGCTCACCATTCTCCTTGGGCGGAAAGAAGAAGGTGTCATGCATCTCACGCGCGGGGTGTTCCGGCGGGAAATTGAGCGCGGTGAAGTTGTGGAAGTCGTCCTCGACGTCTGGGCCTTCGCGCACCTCAAAGCCCATGGCCGCGAAGATCTCAGCAATCTCGCGGAAGGTCTTGGTCAGGGGGTGGAGTTTGCCCCTTGCCGCGGGCGCTGAGGGGAGGCTCACATCCACGCGCTCAGCCTCAAGACGAGCGGTGAGGGCGGCTTCCTCTAAGACCTCTTTACGGGCACCGATGGCGTCGCCAATGCGCGCCTTCAAACCATTCAAGGCTGGGCCCGCCACCTGGCGTTCCTCAGGCGACATCTTGCCTAGGGTCTTCATCCGGTCAGAGATCACGCCCTTTTTACCGAGGGCGGCCACGCGGATGTCTTCGAGCGCGCGTTCGTCAGCGGCAGCGCTGATCTGCGCGCTCAGGTCTGACTCTAAGGTCTTGATATCGTCTTCGAGGCTCATCTGGCTTGATCCCAATCGTTCGCGGGCGTGTGCCAGTGCGCAGCGCTTTGATCAACCACGCTGAGGCGCCCTCTCGCCAAAGTAGCGCTTACGTAATCTTTCACTTTTTGCGTGATCATCTCTGGATCAGAATTGGACACTCACCATGCTCGAAGCGAGAATAGAACCGCAGACACTCTGGCGCCGTTACGTATTTGCGCTGGTTCTGATCGCAGGATTTCTGATCACAAGCCACGTGATGGCGCTGCTGGCGTTGTCAGGTGGCGAGGAGGGATCCACGGCCATCAATATCAGTGGCCGGCAACGCATGCTGAGCCAACGGGTCTTGGCCTTAAAAGAGCGCGAGATTGCCGAGCCGAACAATCGCGCATTCACCGCGGCGCTCGACACGTCGATTGATCTTTTTGTCCGTTCGCACAAGGCCCTCAGCGAGGGCGGCGAGTTTGGTCTGACGACCGAAGGCGCTGAGAATCGGCGCTGGATCTATGAAACCGAACGCGACGGTCAAACGCTGAACCAAGAAGTGGCGAATTTTGTTGAGCAGTTGCAAGTGCTCCGCGGAAAGGCCCGGGGTGACCAGGAGGCTGCGCGCGCATTCTTGAGTGACCTCGAGGCGACGGACGGCTTTCTGCTGGCGCTCGATCTTGCCGTCAGAGACCTCGAGGCGCAGGCGGCCGCCGATGTGAACCTCATGCGCCGTTTGAGCACGCTCGGCCTCATCGCTGCTCTCATTATCCTCATTCTTGAGGCGCGATTCATCTTCTGGCCTGCACAAAGAGCTGTCGCCTCCGCATTTCATGAGGTGATGGCTTCACTCGACGCAGCTGAGGCCGCCAGAGAGAAAGTGAAGCGTGTGCTGAGGGCACGGACCGCGTTTTTCGCCAACATGAGTGAGGACCTGCAAACACCCCTGCGCATCTTGCGGGACTATGTGGATCGCATCCTCTTGTCTGAGCTACCAGGGACAGTGGGTCGTCAGCTCGCGCTCGTTCAGCGTGCGTCTCAACAGATGGAACAGATCATCAATGATGTGCTGGATGTCCGCTTGTTGGAAGAGGGCCTCGTGGAGATCCAGGAAGAGCCGCTGGAATTGACGAAGCTCATCGAGAAAACGACCGATTTCTATCGTCAGAAGGCGGAACGTAAGGGCATCCGATTCGATATCAGTGTTGCGCCTGAGATTCCTTCTTGGATCTGGGCTGACCCTAAGCGCTTAAGCCAAATCATTGATAACCTCGTCAGCAATGCCGTAAAGCACACCCATGAGGGGAGTGTGACCGTCCGTGCCGGAACGTTCAGAGGCGGCCGTTGGGCGCTTGAAGTGGTTGATACCGGCGAGGGGATTTCGTTCACGAGCCAGGACGAGCTTTTCCGTCGTTTTGTGAAGAAACCTGGTGAACCCGGACGAAGCACGGGCGGAACAGGGCTGGGTCTTCCGATCTGTCACGACCTCGCCCGTTTGATGGATGGGCAGCTCTCTGTGGAGAGCGTCCTGGGCCACGGCTCGACCTTCCGCGCGGTTCTGCCGTTGAAGCTTGCTGAGGCACCTCACCAGCTGAACGCAGCGGTCGATGCCGCATAAAAAAGCCCCCTTGGTGAGGGGGCTTTTTCTTAGATCTGTGAGATCGGTGCTTACGCAGCGAGGGCCTTTTTGGCCTCAGCAGCGATCGCTTCAAACGCTTGCGGCTCACGAGCAGCAAGGTCAGCGAGCATCTTGCGGTCCACCTCAATACCAGCCTTGGTCAGGCCATTGATGAACTGCGAATAGGTCAGGTCGTGCAGGCGAGCCGCTGCGTTGATCCGTTGGATCCACAGCTTGCGGAACTCGCGCTTCCGGGCCTTCCGGTCGCGATAAGCGTACTGACCGGCTTTCTCGACAGCCTGGTTAGCAGCGGAGAAAATGTTCTTACGACGACCACGGTAGCCTTTGGCTTGGCTGATGATCTTGCGGTGACGGGCGTGGGACGCTGGGCCCCCTTTGACGCGTGACATGTGGGCTCCTCCTTAGCGTGCGTAGGGCATGTACTTTTTGACGATGCGCTGATCGCACTCCGCCATCGGTTTCATGCCGCGCTTTTGACGGATTTGCTTGGGTGTCCGCTTGATCATGCCGTGACGTTTACCCGTCGCGAGGGCCATGATCTTGCCGGTGCCGGTGACCTTGAATCGCTTCTTGGTCCCGGACTTGGTCTTCATCTTGGGCATGTTCATCTCCTCAATCAGGCGCACCGAGGCCATGCCTTCGTGCCAGGCGCGCGCGGGAAGCGCGGCAATGAGCAGAAAAAGCGAGGAGAGTCCAGCGCCTGCCGCCGATTTTGCCGTTGCTCGATCTGGAGATCCTGGCAGACAAGCAAAAGCGAATGTGACGAGGGCAGTCGGAGCGATGTGGAACCAGAACGTTTCAAGCGATGTCTCGCTGCGATGGAAGACCCTTTGGCAAACGCTACGCACTCGCCTGCCGCAGGGGCCACAAGCTGAGGCCTACACGCTTGCTGGCGGCGCTATCATTCTATGGGCAAGCTGGCCCTCGCTCGCGTCGATCGCGCAACCTGCGCCTCCGTTTCTGCTCCTCAGTGTGGCGGCTCTTTCCGGTTTTCTGGGGTCGGCAAGCGCGGCTTGGGCGAGGGGGAATGTGGTGGGATGGATCTCCATCCCTTGGCCGACGGCTTTGATCGTTCTCGCCGGTTTGTTGGGCAACAACGCCTTTTATCTCGCCGCGATTGCACGGATTGGGCCGGCTGAGGCGAACATCGTGCACTATCTTTGGCCCGTCCTGATGGTGGGCCTTGCGGCCGTTGTTCTGGGCAAGCGTCCGACCCTCACGCAGGTCGCTGGTGTTCTGACCGGGTTTGCTGGTGTCGCCATCGCGCTCTCGCCGCAGATCGGTGGGGGAGGCCTGGATGCCGCGGGGCTCATCCTTGGCATATGCGGGGCACTGACATTTGCGACCTATTCGATCGTGCGCTCAAAAGCGACTTTCACAGGCGACGTCGTGGGGCCGTCGATGGGTCTGATCGCCATCTGCGCTGGCGGCGCGCATCTCCTATTCGAAGGAACGTTTGAGCCCAGCATGGCGCAGTGGGGTGCGATGGTCGCGATCGGCCTTGGACCTTTCACGATGTCGAACGTCCTCTGGGATCGCGCCACGCGCAAAGGATCGGCAGCTGCGATCGCGAGCTT
>CAWUIJ010000211.1:0-4068 GCA_963922235.1 uncultured Parvularcula sp.
TGGACGCGGTCCCTTATTGGGCGGGTGATGCTCATTGCAGGCGTTGCGTCTGTAGTGATTGCTATCGCTGTCGCGTTTTTGGTCTTCACAACCGAATACCACCGCATGAAAGCCCAGAGCCTCAAAGTTCTGGAAAGTGAGACCGTCGCTCGCGCGGCCGAACATCAAGTCGTCTTCGATCAGCTCCGCCTTCACCAAAAGGTGAGCATCGATGGCATGTGGGCTCGTTTGGCCTCCATTGATCCCGAAACGGTTGACGCCAAGCTCAACGAAATCATGCCCGAGTTTGGCGATGGCACACGACGAAGCACCGATGCCCTTTTCGAAGGCACGGCGAACGGTGAAGGCCAGCGCACCTACGGGATGGCAGCCTTTATCCCACGCGCCGATGAGATGACCTACGAAGACAAGGCTCTCATCATCGCCGCGTTTGAAACCGTGCGGACCTTCGGCCCCAGCCTTTCAGGTCAGTTTGATAACTTTTGGTTCTTCACCACCCGCGGCGACGTGATCATCTTCGCACCCGATCGGCCGGACAAGCTGATATCGTATCGACGCGAACTTCCAGCGGACTGGGATTTCTTCTCGGCGCCAGTCGCCCAAGCGATCACGCATGATTTCAATCCCGAACGCCGACTGGTGTGTTCGAGCCTGACCACGCTCGTCTACGACAAAACAGAACGCTCCGTGACCACCGGGTGCGAGACGCCAGTTGATGCGCCTGACGGAACATCTCTCGGCGCGTTTGGCGTCACACTCCCCCTTGCCGGGTGGCTTGAGCGAATTGTGTCCGTCGAAGACGACCTCAAACACGATGTTGTGATCGCGAGCAAAGACTACGGACTGATGTCGCATACGGACCTTCAGGGTCTAGCGACTGCTGAAGACGTCGATGCCGTGGCCAGCAGTATCCAAATCGATCACCTCCTGAGCTTCGCCGAGGGGCCCTCCGGCTCATTTGAGAGCGAAGGGCTTGATTTCATCGTCGCCTATGCCGCGTTTGATGGTCCAGGTTGGTACCTTCTGACGCTTCAGCCCAAAAACGTGATTGCAGCCGAAGCCTTGGTTATAGCCGTACGCGGATCTTCTTTCGTGTTACTGGTTGCAACTCCGCTCCAGATTCTGATCGCCTTTTTGTTCTACTTCCGTCTGGCCCGTCCGATTGTTCACCTCACGCGAACAGCAAAGTCAGAAACGGAGGATGCGAGCGTCACGTTGCGTGAACTGTCATCACGCAAGGACGAGCTTGGCAGCCTGGCAAAGGCCCTCGTGTCCCGTGACAAACGGCTTGAAGACATCGTGGAAACGCTGGAGCAGAGGGTCCTTGAACGGACGGCCGAGCTTGAAAAAGCACGTGAGCTTGCCGAAGCTGCGAACGACGCAAAAACGGCTTTCCTCGCCAATATGAGTCATGAAATTCGTACACCGATGAACGGTGTGGTGGGTATGGCAGAGGCCCTCGAACGCACAAGCCTCACCACCGCTCAAAAAGACTACGTGAAGGTTGTGACATCGTCAGGACGCACGCTTCTTGGCCTCATCGATGACATTCTCGACATTTCCAAAATCGAGGCCGGGAAACTTGTCATTGAGCGGATTGCTTGTGAGCCCTACGCCATCCTCAATGACGTGCGCAGTCTTTATACTGAACTTGCGCAGCAGAAAAATCTTTCGCTGATCATTCGCGCTGAAGATATGGAAGGCCAGCTCGTCAACACAGATCCGCTGCGTCTTCGCCAGGTGATCTCAAATCTTGTCTCCAACGCTATCAAGTTCACCGACACAGGTTGGGTCGAGATGACCCTGAGCCGGGTCGATGACAACAACATCAAGATCAGCGTGTCTGACACCGGCAACGGCATCAAACCCGAAGCCCAAGCGCGGATTTTCAACAAGTTTGAGCAGGCCCAGGACAGCACCTCACGCAAGTTCGGCGGCACCGGTTTGGGCTTGGCGATCTCTAAGCAGCTCGCGCAAATGCTTGGCGGAGACCTCGTTGTGGAGTCGGAGGAGGGCAAGGGTTCAACCTTCACCTTGACGGTGAAAGCCGAGGCCCTCGGCTTGCGGAGCGAGCGCAATGACCGTGGACAGACCCGTGGCGAGGAACTGAGCGAAGAGCGCGTTCGAGGTCTTTCGATCCTTGTGGCCGAAGACCTGATGGTGAACCGTCAGGTCTTGATGGCGGTGTGCAAGCCGCTTGAGCTCGACTTTGTCATGGCAGAAAACGGAGCAGAGGCGATTGAGTGCCTCCGTGCACAGCACTTCGACGCCGTCTTCATGGATATTCGGATGCCTGTGATGGATGGCCTCGAGGCCACGCGCCGGATCCGCGCGGGCGAAGCGGGAGCCGCGGCCGCAACCACGCCCATCATCGCCTTGACCGCTAACGCCATGAGCGATCAGGTCGCCGAAAGCCTAGAGGCTGGCGCGGATGCGCATGTCTCCAAGCCGGTCAGCCGCACAGCGGTGGTGGATGCTCTTTGGCACCATTGCGTGAAGCCGCGCGAGGAATCGGGCCACAAGCCCGACGCTTTGGTGCAGCAAGGACCTCTGGCCTAAAACCCCATATGTCTTGACAATCAGCGGCCTCCCGGCTCTCCGTCGAGCTTCAGAAAGTCTCAGTCAAAGGCCCAGTGATGGAACGGCCTCCGGTCTCCGCTTACATCCGAACCAAGAACGAAGCACGCCGCATCGGCGCCGTGGTGACAGCTGCCCGCGCGGCGGCCGATGAAGTGATCGTGGTGGATTCAGGCTCCACCGATGGCACGCAAGACATCGCTCGCGAAGCCGGCGCGATCGTTCATCACGTCGATTGGCTTGGCAATGGCGGTCAGAAGCGAGCTGCCGAAGACCTCTGCACCCACGATTGGTTGCTCGATCTTGATGCCGATGAAGTCATTGATGAGGAGATGGCACGCTCTATCCGTGAGCTGTTTAAAGACGGCGGAGAGCCTGAGCATATGGTCTATGGCCTGCGCCAGGTGCACGCGGTTCCGTTTGGAGAGCCCTGGTGGGGCACCGACATCATCGTCAAAAACAAGTTCTACGACCGCCGCCGGATCCGCATTCCGGATCATCCCGCATGGGATCAACTTGAACACTCTAAAAAGACGAGCCCGCGGCTCGGCGGCTATATGCTGCACTACATGTTCTCGGACATTGGCGACCTTGCGAAAAAGCAAGAACGCAACATGTCCAGGCGTGCCGTGGGGGTGAAGCAGAAATCCAAGCGGGTGCTGGCTTTACGCATCATTTTCGCCTTCCCGATCTACTTCTTGAAGCGCTATGTGGGAAAGGCGCTGTTCACCCGCGGGGTTTACGGTTTCGCTTTCTCGATGACGATCGCCTATGGGCGGTGGCTCAAGGATGTGAAACTCTACGAACGGCACTTACAAGCTGAACAAGACAAGAAGCTGGAAGCCAAAAACAGCTAAGGATCATCACGATGCTGAACTTTGATGCTCTTCGCGAAGCCCGTACCCGGACGGAGCCCTTTACCTACATTGTGGCCGAGAACACCCTGACCGATGACGAGGCCGAGGGCGTTCGTGACGACTATCCAGAGATCACGAAGACCGGTTACCTACCGCTTTCCAAGCTTGAGGCCAAAGGCAGCTTTAAAGAGCTGATCGATGATCTTCAGTCTGAAGAATTGGCAGAGGTCTTGTCAGAAAAGCTAGGCCTTGAGCTCGTCGGTAAGCCGCGAATGATCACCGTGCGGAAGCTTTCCAAGATCGGTGATGGACGCATCCACAATGATAGCCTGTCGAAAATCTGCACGATGCTGGTCTACCTGAACGAGGACTGGAACCCTGAAGAGGGCGGCGCAATCCGTGCACTTAACGGGGACAGCAGCATGGATGACTTCGCCGAAGAGGTGACGCCGATTGCTGGCAATGTCTTCGCCTTCGCACGGTCAGAAACGAGTTGGCACGGCCACCCCCCCTTCGCTGGCGAACGCTATGTCGTCCAGACAACGTTCCTGACAAGCCAGGCTGAGCTCGACCGCAAAGAGAACCGCGGCGGCATCCAGCTCTTCCTCAAAAAGCTCTTTGAACGGTTTTAGTC
>CAWUIJ010000212.1:0-4037 GCA_963922235.1 uncultured Parvularcula sp.
ATGATCGCACAGCTTTGGGAGAGGGTTTTGCGACCTTGGGCGGTGATGCCGTATTGGGTTCTCGGACCTGGGACATCAGCCGTACTTTTGCGATCAAGGTGGGTCCCGTCGACAAAGAGACGTTCACGGGTCTGGTCAGTGGCACAGAGCAGGTGGCCGCTATGCGCGATGCGATTAAGCTCGCCGTGGGCCTTACCGTTGATTGCGTCGTGGACGTCTCATTGCATCGAGGCCAAGCACCCAAAATCAAGTTAGGCGATGAGAGCCAAGGCGCCCGGCTTGGATTAGGAACATGGCTTTTAGGCGGTGAACCGGAAGACCTCTTGTCGGACACGCGCCTTTCAGCACGCGTCCAGTAGATTTGTGCTTAGATCATCCCAAGTTTACCCCAGCGCGCTGAAAAGTCAGTGAGCCCCTTATCGATCGCAACCCCGGCGATCTTCCGAATTTGATCCGGATCATCGACCTGTGCACCGTCCTGCAAAAAGGCTTCGCCGCGGCCATGGATAGCCGTGATCAGTTCGTCTTTCATCGTCTCGATGTCGGGTTCCACGCCCATATCCTTCGACCGCGCAACGATGTCATAAAGCGCCATATTCGCCGTTTCTGTCGGTAATCCCGAGCCAAGTACGGTGGAGCCCAGCGCCAACTGATGTGCCGCAGGATCGTTGAGGGCGAACTCAATGATTGCCCGATTGGCGCGCCGGGTGCTTTCATTGGCTTTTGCACTCGCATCGACCGCTGGCATCACCTGGCATGATGTGATCAGCATACCCATCAGCTCTTCGGGCGTCAAATTGTTGCCCTGCGAGCGCGACATCTCCACCAAATCTCCCAACGGCCTCGGATGGCCTTCAAGGGCCTCGATAAGCGGTTCATAAGAAGCGCGAGGGATTTCTGCCGTACCGCGATGGACGTCCACTTCGTACTCAAATTCACACGCCGTGCGAACAAGCGCCACGGGCGTATCACAAAGCTGCGCTTCGCGCTGCCGGTCTGTGAGCGGAGCACGTCCCTTGATGAAGACATCGCGCCGGAACCGCGGCGGAGAGATCATCTCCATCAATTGTGGCCCAAGCTCAGGCGAAAGTTGTCCCATCAATCCGCGCTGTTCGTCTGAACCAAGAGTTTCAGGAAAGGCGTCCAGGAGGCGTGTGCTGCCGACCAGTGAGAGTTTGGCTTCGCCCAAATCACTGGCGAGATCACCGCGGAAGATTGGCGACCAAGCTTGGGAAAGATACTCGTGCGCGACGTAGCGAAAGTTTGCCTTCGGAACGCTATCGAGATCGTCGAGACTGTCGCGAATGCTGGGTGGCAGATAGTCGAAATTGATTCCTTGAAAACCTTGATCGCTCATGGCTTTGACCTTGCGGATCGCTTCGCGAACGCGGATGTCCGTGTCGCCATGCTCGTGGGCCGCAAGGTCGCTTATGAGTCGCTGAAGGCCAAAAGCCCCTGACCAGCCTGGCATCGAATTGTAGCCCATAAAGAGCACGCCGCCAGGGGCCATGACGCCTTTCAAGATTTGGACGAGTGCGGACCGGATGTCTTGAGAGACCCAGGTGTAGACCCCGTGGCAAATAACATAATCAAACTGACCAAAAATCTCGCCAGCGTCGTGTTGTATTTCAAGGAAGTCGGCTTCGACCAACTCTACATTCGTCAGGCCCGATCGTTCAATCAGTCGTTGACCCGTTGCGATTTGTGCAGGTGCGAAGTCAATCCCGACAAACTCCGATAACGGATTAGCAGCGCCCATCGTGACCATCGACGTGCCTGAACCACAGCCGAGCTCCAGCAGCCGGAATCCGCCTTTGATTCGGGGGCCATGCACGCCTCTGAGGAGAGGAACCAATCGCAGATGCGCTGGCGCGTGCTCCACATAATAAGACGAAGTGTAGGGTAACTCGGAGGGGTAGCCGCCATCCCAGGTCATCACGGTATCCTTTGCTTGCAAACTCTTCTTGTGACCTTCAGCTTCGGTTGAGAAGCCGTCGGGCTGCACCATCCCTTGGTGATGGCGGTTCGCGGCACATTCGTGAAGAGCTTTTAAAGGGGAAAGTCATGGCCTCGCTCGACGTCAAATCGTTGGTCCTCAAGCTGAACACCACCTGCCGGGAGGCGCTCGAAGCCGCAGCAGGCTTGGCCGTGGGTCAGACCCACTTCGCTGTCGAGATTGAGCATTGGCTTGTCAAAATGCTCGAGACGCCCAGCAATGATGTCGCAGAACTTTTGAAGGCGGTGAGCGTCGACCCTGCAGCCGTCCGCGCAGATATCGATGCATCGCTTGAGAAGATGAAGCGGGGCAACAGTTCGACACCGCCTTTGGCGCCCGGTCTCGTTGAGCTGGTCAGGGAGGCGTGGCTTGTCGCTGATTTGAAGTTCTCCGAACCAATGATCCGTTCGGGGCATGTTTTGGTCGCTCTGGCTAGCTCGAACGCTTTAGCGCTTCGTGCAGCGACCTTATCTCCGCGTTTGGCTTCGCTTGATGCAGACAGACTGACCGAAGCCTTTGCTCAGCTAGCAGAGCAGAACCCTTCAGGCGAAGCGGCTGACACACCGCCTCCTGGAAAAGGTGGTCCGTTGGACACGTATTGCCAGGACCTCACCGAGCAGGCCCGTGCAGGCAAGATCGATCCGGTGCTCGGGCGTGACGGAGAGATCCGTCAGATGATCGATATTCTGCTTCGCCGTCGGCAGAACAATCCGATCATCACTGGCGAGGCAGGTGTCGGTAAAACCGCTGTGGTTGAGGGCCTTGCCCGGCGCATCGCGGAAGGTGATGTGCCCGATGTTTTGAAAGACATTCGTCTCCTCTCGCTCGATTTGGCGCTGCTTCAAGCGGGGGCGGGCGTGAAGGGTGAGTTCGAGAACCGGCTGAAGAACGTGATTCAGGCCGTGAAAGACAGTCCTCAGCCTATCATCATCTTCATCGACGAAGCTCACACCTTGATCGGTGCGGGCGGGGCAGAAGGCCAGGGCGATGCGGCGAATCTGATCAAACCGGCGCTTGCGCGGGGTGAGATGAAGACCATCGCCGCTACAACGTGGTCGGAGTATAAGAAATACTTCGAAAAGGATCCTGCGCTTGTTCGCCGTTTCCAGGTCATCGACGTGAAAGAACCTTCGGTCGATACAGCGGTGGCGATTATGCGCGGAGTTGCACCTGTGCTGGCCTCTCACCATGGCGTGACGATTCTGGACGAGGCTTTGGTTGCATCTGTGCAGCTTTCCAAACGGTATCTTCCTGGACGTCAGCTTCCTGATAAATCAATCAGCCTTCTCGACACCGCAGCGTCGCGGGTTTCGCTGAGCCAATCAGCCACGCCGGCGGGCCTCGAAGATGCTGTGCGCAAGCTGGAAGTGATCGAGCGTGAGGTCGCCGGACTTCAGAAAGAGCAAGCCGAAGGCGCTGATCACGAAGCGCGACTTGCTTTACTCGAGAAGCGCGCCGATGAAGCCAAAGCCGATCATGCTGCTCTCAGTGAGCGTTGGGACAAAGAAAAAGCAGCCATCAAGGAAATATCTGAGCTTCGTTCGGCATTAGCTGAGGGTGACGGCGACAGAGCCGCGCTCAAGGCGAAGGAAGAGGAGCTGAAAACCTTGCAAGGCGATGATGGTCTTATCTTTGAAGCCGTGAATGCGGATGTCGTTGCGCAGGTTCTTGCGGGATGGACCGGCATCCCCGTGGGCAACATGGCGGCTGATGAAATCCGTAGCGTCATGGAGCTCAGTGAGCGGATGGGTGAGCGGATCAAAGGACAGGATTTCGCGCTCAGCACGATCTCCGAGGCGATGCGCATCTCGGCTGCTAAGTTGGCAGATGAGCGTAAACCGCAAGGCGTCTTTATGTTCTTCGGGACCTCCGGTGTGGGTAAAACCGAGACCGCGCTGACGCTTGCCGACGAAATGTTTGGCGGGGAGCAAGCCATCACCGTCATCAACATGTCGGAGTTCAAGGAAGAGCACAAAGTCTCGATGCTGATGGGTGCGCCTCCTGGCTATGTCGGGTTTGGAGAAGGCGGTGTTCTGACCGA
>CAWUIJ010000213.1:0-4020 GCA_963922235.1 uncultured Parvularcula sp.
CCCTCCCGGCGTTATTATCCGGCTGCGGATCAGGCCACGACAGAGGTGGCGATCAAACGGCTGGGGCTCGGCAACATTTATCTTGCCTCAGGGGCCACCCAGGATGGCGGAGATGTCCGGATCGTGCGGATCTATCGCCATCCGATGATCCACCTTCTTTGGGCCGGCGCGCTCCTCATCACCCTCGGTGGGCTGATCTCAGCCCTGCCAGCGGCCAGACAGGTCGCAACTGCCAAAGCGCAAAAGCCCGTTGAGGCCACGCCATGATCGTTGCAGCTGCGCTCCTCATCCTGTTCCAGGTCGCTGAGGTCGACGAAGACAGAGCGCGGCGCCTGGACGAGCAATTGCGCTGCGTGGTCTGCCAAAACCAATCGATCGCGGATAGCGACGCGGAGCTCGCCAATGTGATGCGGGAGCTCGTGCGGGAGCGCATGGCCGCCGGCGACAGCGATGACGACGTGCTCGCCTATGTCACCGACAGGTATGGCGAATATGTGCTTCTCAACCCCTCGCGCTCGCCCAAGAATATGATCCTTTGGATAGGTCCTTTGATCGCGCTCGTCTTTGGTGGCGCTTTGGCCTTCTCGGTGTTCCGAACCGGCGCTAAACCAGACGCATGAATTCACTTCCCGCCTTCCTTCGGTGGACCCTCTTGGCAGGGTCGGCGGCCGCGACGGCGGTTGTGGGCGGATTTTTCGTCTTTTGCGCAACCATTCCGCGCTCCAACGATCAAACCCACGCCCAGGTTGCCGATGCCGTGGCAGATTTTCCGGTTCACGAGCGTGCGATCATCGTACTCACGGGAGAGCGTGGTGGCAGGATTCAGGAAGGTCTCAATCTCGGCGCCACCGGCATCGCGGATCGCATCTTGATCTCCGGTGTTCATCCAGGAACCACAAAGGCGGATCTCAGCGCCATGGGCTCCTGGGCCATGCTCGATTGCTGCGTGGATTTGGGCCCCAAGGCGCGCTCCACCAGGGACAACGCGATCGAAGCTCGCGATTGGCTTGAAGAGCATGACTACAAAGCCGCGCTGCTCGTGACGTCGGACTTCCACCTTCCCCGCGCGAGGGCTGAGCTTCGCCGCGTTCTTCCCGAGGTTGAGATCGTGGGCGTGCCGGTCGCGTCAGAGCTCGCGCCCGAGCAAGGGTGGATGTCCCGCGTTGTGTCTTGGCGGGTCTTGGGCAAGGAGTACCTGAAGTTCCTCGTCGTCCGTTTGCGCCTGCCCATTTAGTCCCATGACCCAATTGCGATCGATCCTGTTCCTGGCCTCGATGATGCTCAGTGCCTTGATCATTGGGATCATTGCGCTGCCTGCTCTTTTGCGGCGCGACTGGTCCTTGGCGATCTCCAAGCTGTGGTGCCGGACTTGCCTTCTTTCGCTGAAAGTTCTGTGCGGGATCGATGACCGGATCGAGGGGGCAGAGCATTTGCCCACGGGCGCGGCCATCATCGCGGCCAAGCATCAATCTATGTGGGAGACCCTGAGGCTCACGACCTTGCTGCCGCGACCCAGCTTTGTGCTGAAGAAAGAGCTCAAGATTTGGCCGGTCTTTTCTTGGTTTGCGATGCGCAATGGGTTTATTTTCGTCGACCGCGAGGCGGGGGCATCAGCGCTCCGTGATATGACGAACGCGGCCAAGGCCATGGCGGCTGAGGGCGCGCAGATCATCATCTTCCCTGAAGGCACACGGGTGAAACCCGGCGAAGAGGCAGAGTTCCAGCCTGGGGTGGCGGCGCTCGCGAAGGCGCTCAAGGTCAAGACCGTGCCGATCACCCATGACAGCGGCCGCTATTGGATCCAACCTGGCCCGGTCAAAGAACCGGGCACGGTGCATATGAAAGTGCTGCCCGCACTGGCTGCGCCGCGGGACCGCAAGTCTTACCTCTCCAGCCTCCAAGCCGCGATTGACGGCACGCCGGTGGCGTAAGGAACCATCATGGACGCTCTTCGCTCACGCCTCGGTCTGGTCATCCCCTTCGCTCTTTTTGGGCTGTTCATGATCGTCTACTCGATCATCTGGTTTCAGGCTGCCTCAGCCGTCCGTGCGGGGATTGATCGAGCCGTGATTTCCGAAGCCGCCGCCGGCCGCACGCTTGATATTGGCGAGGTGAAGATTGTCGGCTACCCGCTCAGCCTTCGCGGACGCTTGATGGATGTGATCTATGCGCGCGAAGGCATCGGCGTCTTTGAAGCCGAAGAGGTCATGCTCGCCACCCTCCCCTTAAGCCCAAAGCGGGTGATTTTCTCGCCGCGAGGCGCCCAGGCCATCACCATGGGTGGGGAACGCTATGCTCTTGAGTCCGAAGACCTTCGGCTGAGTGTCGAAAAGGGCTTCATCGCGCTTGAGACCCACGGTGTGACCATGACCGGTGAGACCAGCACAATGATGATCACGACACTGATTGGCAATGTGCAGGAGCTGGGCCGTGGATCGACGATTGCACTGGGCGTACGCGGGTTCTTGCGGGAAGGCGAAACGCCGATGGATATCGCTGTTCTCGATCTTGCGGGTTCGATCGACACGGACACGTTCACGATTGCCGAGCTCGGCTTCTTTGTTGGTCAGAACGATGGCGAAGCGGCAAGCCAAGTGACCGGCGAAGGCGCGGTCTCCTTTGATGATCTAGGGCGCGCCAATGGAAAGCTCGACGTGACCGTCCAGAACCAAGACCCCTTGATCGGCGTCTTGGACAATCTCGATGTCCTTGGAACGGGAGAGGCAGCGGGCGCTCGCCTCGTCCTTGGGCTGATGACCGATGGCGGCAAAGATCCCGTTGACCTGCCGTTCACGGTCAAGAACGGAAAAATGAAGCTTGGCCCTGTCGGCATTGGGCGGCTTCCCGCCCTCCCCCACTAAGCGGCAAACGCCAGCGCGGCCTTTATGAAAGCGTCGTTCGACGCCCGGTCACCAATCGAGACGCGCACCATGGTGGGCAGGTTTGAACTCGCGAGCCCGCGCACCAAGACGTGGTGTTCCTCACAGTGCTGAAGAAAGGCCTTCGCCTGTTCAGCGTCGCTCAGCTCCACCAGGATAAAGTTGGCCACCGTTTCCCGAACCGTGAGGCCCGCACCGCGGAGAGCCTGAGTCAGCCGCGCCATCTCAGCCTCGTTATGCGCACGGTTCTCCGCAACAAAAGCTTGGTCATCAAGGGCCGCGGTGGCGGCTGAGAGACCAGGGGCCGAAACATTGAAGGGCCCGCGCACCCTGTTGAGGATCCCGATCACCGAGGGTGGCGCGAACGCCCAACCGACCCGCAAGCCGCCGAGGCCATAGATCTTCGAGAACGTCCGAGTCATGACGACATTGTCCGCACCAGACTCCGTTGCGTCTCTTACAAAACCTTGGCCAGGGTCATAGTCATCATCCACCAAATACTCTGCATACGCGCCGTCAAGGACCAGCATCACCTGGCTTGGTAACTCATCGCGAAGGCGCTGCACTTCGTCCCGAGCCAAAAGGGTGCCTGTCGGATTGTTGGGATTGGCCAAGAAGAGAAGCTTGGTCTTCTCGGTCACCGCCGTCAGCAACGCATCGACATCGGCCACGAGGTCGTCCTCCTCGACCTGAACAGGAACGCAGCCCTCCGCCTTGGCAAGGATCGGGTAGTAGCTGAACCCGTGGCGGGTCATCAGCACCTGGTCACCTGGGCTCGAGTAGCAGCGGGCCATGAGGCTCAAAAGCTCATCCGAACCCGCCCCAATGATCAACTGATCCGCTGGCAGATCATAAGTCTGAGCAATCTTCTCGCGCAAAAGACCTGCATCAGCATCAGGGTAGCGGTGGAGCGCAGCGGCTGCATCTTGAAGCGCCGTGATGGCTGACGGCGCTGGGCCAAGCGCGCTCTCGTTCGACGACAGCTTATGAACGACCGAAGCCCCTGCTTTCGCTTTGCCGGGAACGTAAGGTGAGATCGATTGGATGCCGGGACGCGGCTCTGGCCTTTGCATGGCCCCCCTCTGCCCCAGGAAGCTGCCGCTGCCTAGTCTGCCCCGGGATGATCGCGCTCCGCCGCGAG